>NZ_JBEOWY010000039.1:0-75614 GCF_040296285.1 Kitasatospora sp. NPDC002227 | reverse complement strand
AAACGCTCGGCTGGGAAACCCCAGCCGAGCGTCTGGCTAAACTCCTCGCGGCCTAGACAACCGACCACGTGTTGCAACGACCCCTAGAAACCGCCTCCCAGCGCCCGGGCCCTCGCTTACGGATCACGTCGGATGAGCGGGCGTCGTTGGGGTGCGTGCCCCGGCGGCGCCCGCCCGGCGTGATCCGTAAGCGAGGGCCCAACCCCAGCTCTGCCGGCGGTCCGTCAGGACCGGCCGAACTCGCTCTCGATCAGCGCCAGCAGTTCCTCGGCGGAGGCGTCGGAGACGTCCTCGTCGGGCTGCTCCGCCGCGCCCCGGAGCGGCTCGGCGGTCGGCGGGTCGAGGTGGGCGAGCAGGGTGCGCAGCCGGGTCGCCAGCGAGCTGCGGGTCGGCGCGTCCTGCGCGGTCAGGCCGGCCACCGAGGCCTCGAGGCGGTCGAGTCCGGCCAGTGCGTCACGGGCCGCGTCGGGCTCGTCCAGGGCCAGCCGGTCGGCCAGGTGGGCGGCCAGGTCGGCCGGGGTCGGGTAGTCGAAGACCAGGGTCGGCGGCAGCTCCAGTCCGGTCTCGGCGGTGAGCCGCCTGCGCAGGTCGATCGCGGTCACCGAGTCCGAACCGAGCGCCTGGAACGGCTGGTTCGGCTTGACCTGCCCGGCCCCGTCGTGGCCGAGCGCGGCGGCCGTCTGGGCGAGCACCAGATCGAGCAGGGCCGATCGGCGCTCGGCCGGGGAGAGCCCGGCGAAGAGGTCGGCCCGGGGCTCGGCGGCCGGCGTCTCGGTGGCCGGCGCGAGCTCGGCGAGCAGCGGGCAGGGCCGCAGCGCGGTGAAGACGGGAAGGAAAGCCGCCCAGTCCACGTCGGCCACCGTCAGCCTGGTCTCGTCCTGGCCCAGTGCCTGGCCGAGGGCGAGCACGGCCTGGTCCGGGTCCATCGGCCGCAGGCCGTGCCGGGCCAGCTCCTCGGCCGCCTCGGTGCCCATGCCCGGCCCGGCCCACAGGCCCCAGGCGATGCTGGTGGCGGCCCGGCCCCGGCGGCGGCGCTCCTCGGCGAAGGTGTCCAGGAAGGCGTTGGACGCGCCGTAGCCGGCCAGCCCGCCGCTCCCCCAGACGGCGGAGATCGAGGAGAACAGCACGAAGCTCTCCAACTGCTCGCCGAGCAGTTCGTCCAGGTGCTGGGCGGCCAGCGCCTTGACGGCGTTGAGCCGGGCCAGCTCCCCGGCGGTGAGCTCGGCCAGCGGGGCGCTGTGGCCGAGCCCGGCGGCGTGCAGCACGTCGGTGATCGGACCGCCCCCGGCCTCCACCCGGGTGATCAGTGCGGCCACTTCGGCCCGGTCGGCCACGTCGCAGGCGGCCAGGGTGACCCTGCTGCCCGCGCTCTCCAGTTCGGCGGCCAGCTCCCGCGCCCCTGGTGCCTCGGCGCCCCGGCGGGAGACCAGCACCAGGTGCCCGGCCCCGGCGGCGGCCAGCCAGCGGGCCACCCGGGCCCCGATGCCGCCGGTGCCGCCGGTGATCAGCACGGTGCCGGTGGGTGTCCGGCCGCTGCCCGCCCGGTGCGGGGCCCGGACCAGCCGCTCGGCCCGGAGGGTGCCCGGGCGCAGCGCGATCCGCTCCTCACCGGAGGTGAGGGCGGCGGCCAGCTGTTCGAAGCCACCGGTTGCCGGCAGCTCGATCAGGCCTCCGAGCCGCTGCGGCGCCTCCAGACCGAGCGAGCGGCCGAGCGACCAGACCTGGGCCTGCCAGGGGTCGAGCGGCCCGTCGCCGGGCTCGACCCGGTGGGTGCCCCGGCTGAGCAGCCAGAGCCGGGCCTCGCCCTCCAGTTCACCGAAGGCCTGCAGCAGCGCGAGGGTGGCCGCGACGGGCGCAGGCAGTGCGGTCTGCTGTGAGTCGGCCTGGAGCGCGAGCAGCGAGACCACCCCGGTGGCCTGCTCGGCCCCGGCGCCGCGCAGCAGCCCGGCGAGCGCCTCGCGGCCCGGCTCCCCGCAGGTCACGGTGGTGACCTCGGCCCCGGCTGCCCGCAGCGCCGCCTCGGCCTCGGCCTCGGCAGAGTCGTCGGCTGCACCGATCAGCACCCAACGGCCCTCCAGTCGACCGGCCCCGGGGGTGACGGTGCGCCAGACCGAACGGTAGCGCCAGCCGTCCAGCGCCGCCGCCCCGCGCTGCTCGCGGCGCCAGCGGGCGAGTGCGGGCAGTACGTCGTGCAGCGGCTGGGCGGGGTCGACGCCGAGCAGGTCGGCCAGGCCGTCGGCTTCGACGGCGGCCCAGAACGGCGTCTCGCCACCGGGGAGTTCGGCCCGTGCGGGGGCCGCCAGCCAGTAGTGGGTGCGCCGGAAGGCGTACGTGGGCAGGTCGACCGGCCGCGCACCGGTGCCCTCGTAGTACGCCGCCCAGTCGGGGTTGACCCCGCGCACCTGGAGCCGGCCGAGCGCCACGGTGACGGCCTTGGTGGCGGGCTGGCCGCCGCGCAGGGCGGGGATCGCCTCGGCGGCGCCGTCCAGCGTGCGGTCGGCGAGGGCGGCGAGCACACCGTCCGGGCCGAGTTCGAGCAGGGTGTGGGCGCCCTGGCGCTGCAGGGTGCGGACGGCGTCGCCGAACCGGACGGTGTGGCGGACGTGCCGCACCCAGTACTCGGGGTCGCACAGCTCGGCAGGGTCGGCCAGCTCGCCGGTGAGGTCGGAGACCACCGGGATGCGCGGGGTGGCGTAGCTGATCCGCTCGGCGACCTTGCGGAACTCCTCCAGCATCGGGTCCATCAGCGCGGAGTGGAAGGCGTGGCTGACGGCCAGCCGGTTGACCCGGCGGCCCTGGGCCCGCCAGTGCGCGGCCATCGCCTCGATCGCCGCCTCCTCACCGGAGAGCACGGTGGCGCGCGGGCCGTTGAGCGCGGCGATTCCCGCCCGGCCGGTGTACCCGGCGAGCGCGGCCAGCGCCTCCTCCTCGTCCGCCTCGACGGCCAGCATGGCGCCGCCGGTGGGCAGTTCCTGCATCAGGCGGCCCCGGGCGGCGACCAGCGCGCAGGCGTCCGGCAGCGACCAGAGCCCGGCGGCGTACGCGGCGGTGATGCCGCCGACGGAGTGCCCGGCGACCAGGTCGGGCGCGATGCCCCAGGAGCCGAACAGCCGCAGCAGCGCGGTCTCCAGGGCGAACAGTGCGGCCTGGGTGTAGGCGGTGCGGTCGAGCAGCGCGGCCTCGGGGCTGCCCTGCGGGGCGAACAGCACCTCGCGCAGAGAGCGCCCAAGGCTGCGGTCGAGCCGGGCGCAGACGGTGTCCAGCGCCTTGGCGAAGACCGGCCAGGCGGCGTACAACTCCCGCCCCATGGCGGCCCGTTGGCTGCCCTGGCCGGAGAACAGGAAGGCGAGCTTGCCGGGCGCGGCCTCGCCGAGCACGGCCTCCGCCGGGGTACGGCCCTCGGCCAGCTCCGCCAGCGCGCGCTCTAGCCCCGCGTGGTCCCGGGCGGTGACGGCGGCCCGGTGCGGCAGGGCCGCCCGGGTGGCGGTCAGCGACAGCGCCACGTCCCACGGGTCCGCCGTGGCCAGCCGCTCGCGCAGCCTGGCCGCCTGGCCCGCCAACGCCTCCGGCTCGGCCGCCGACACCAGGACGGGGGGCAGGCCGCGCGCCTCGCGCAGCGCCCGCGCGGTGGCGGGCAGTTCGGCGGTCGCCGCAGCGGCTGTCACCGCCACCTCGGCCGGCGCCTGCTCCAGGATCACGTGCGCGTTGGTGCCGCTGATACCGAAGGAGGACACGCCGGCGCGGCGCGGGCGGCCGGTCTCCGGCCAGGCCACCGACTCGGTCAGCAGCTCGACCGCGCCCGCCGTCCAGTCCACGTGCGAGGTCGGCTCGGCCACGTGCAGGGTGCGCGGCAGGGTGCCGTGCCGCAGGGCCAGGACCGTCTTGATGACGCCCGCCACCCCGGCGGTGGCCTGGGTGTGCCCGAAGTTGGACTTCACCGAACCGACCAGCAGCGGCCGCTCCGAGGAGCGCTGTCCGTAGGTGGCCAGCAGCGCCTGGGCCTCGATCGGGTCGCCCAGCGGCGTGCCGGTGCCGTGCGCCTCCACCGCGTCGACCTGGTCGGCCGTCAGATCGCCGTCGGCCAGCGCCTGCTGGATCACCCGCTGCTGCGCGGGGCCGTTCGGGGCGGTCAGGCCGTTGGAGGCGCCGTCCTGGTTGACGGCCGTGCCCCGGACCACGGCGAGCACGGGGTGGCCCAGCCGCTCGGCCTCGCTGAGCCGCTCGACCAGCAGCATTCCCACGCCCTCGGCCATCGCCATCCCGTCCGCCCCGGCCGCGAAGGCCTTGCAGCGGCCTTCAGCCGCCAGCCCGTGCTGGCGGCTGAAGGCGACCAGCCCGCCGGGGCCCGGCATGATCGCCGCACCGCCCGCCAGGGCCATGGTGCACTCGCCCCGGCGCAGCGCCTGCACGGCCAGGTGCAGGGCCACCAGCGAGGAGGAGCAGGCGGTGTCGATGGTGAGGGCCTGGCCCTCCAGGCCGAAGGTGTAGGAGATCCGGCCGCTGGCCACGCTCGCGGCGCTGCCGGTCAGCAGGTGGCCCTCGAGGCCCTCCGGTGCTTCGTGCAGGCCCGCGCCGCCGTAGCCGGCCTGCGCGGCGCCGACGAAGACGGCGGTCCGGCTGCCGCGCAGGCCGGCCGGGTCGAGCCCGGCGCGTTCGAAGGCCTCCCAGGAGGTCTCGAGCAGCAGCCGCTGCTGCGGGTCCATGGCGAGGGCCTCGCGCGGCGAGATGCCGAAGAAGCCCGCGTCGAACTCGGCCGCGTCGTGCAGGAATCCGCCCTGCTGGACGTAGGTGCGGCCGGGCTTGTCCGGATCGGGGTCGTAGAGGTTGTCCAAGTCCCAGCCGCGGTCGGTGGGCAGGCCGGAGATCGCCTCGCCGCCCTCGCTGAGCAGCTCCCAGAACTGCTCGGGGGTGTGCAGCCCGCCGGGCAGCCGGCAGCTCATCGCGATGATCGCGATCGGGTCGGTCTCCGTCCCGGCCCCGGCGGCGGCCGCCTCGGCCGCGACCGGGGCCGCGACCACCGCGCCCAGCAGGCCCTCGGCGAGGTGGGCGGCCAGCCGGTTCGGGGTGGGGTGGTCGAAGACCAGGGTCGGCGAGAGCCGCAGGCCGGTCGCGGCGGTCAGCCGGTTGCGCAGCTCGACGGCGGTCAGCGAGTCGAACCCGAGCTCGCGGAAGGCCCGTTCGGGGTCGACGGCCGTGCCCTCGCGGTGGCCGAGCACGGTGGTGGCGTGGCTGCCGACCAGGTCGAGCAGCAGCCCGTGCCGCTCCCCCTCGGGCGCGGCGGCCAGCCGCGACGCGAGGTCCGAGCCGCCGCCCTGCTCGGCGGTGGCCCGCTCGCGCCGGGCGGGGGCCTTGACCAGGTCACGCAGCAGCGCGGGCAGGGTGCCTGCCCCAGCCTGGCCACGCAGCGCCGCGGTCTCCAACTTGACCGGTACGAGCAGTGGTTGGTCCAGGGACAGCGCGGCGTCCAGCAGCCGGGTGCCGTCGGCGGAGCCGAGCGGGCGGATGCCGCCGCGCGCTATCCGCTCCAGGTCGGCGGCGCCCAGGTCGCCGGTCAGGCCGCTGCGCTCGGCCCACAGACCCCAGGCCAGCGAGGTGGCGGGCAGGCCCTGGGTGTGGCGCAGCTGGGCCAGGCCGTCCAGGAAGGCGTTGGCGGCGGCGTAGTTGGCCTGTCCGGCGCTGCCCAGGGTGCCGGCCAGCGAGGAGAACAGGACGAAGGCCGACAGATCCAGGTGCCGGGTCAGCTCGTGCAGGTGCCAGGCGGCGTCCGACTTGGCCCGCAGCACCTGCTCGAACCGCTCGGGGGTGAGCGCGGCCAGCACGCCGTCCTCGACCAGCCCGGCCGTGTGCACCACGGCGGTCAGCGGGCGCGCGAGCCCGGCCAGCAGAGCTGCCAGCCGCTCGCGGTCGCCGACGTCGCAGGAGGCGAGGGTCACCTCGGCTCCGGCGGCGGTCAGTTCCTCGCTCAGTTCGGCGGCGCCGGGCGCCTCGGCGCCCCGGCGGCTGACCAGCAGCAGGTGCCGAACGCCGTGCTCGGCGACCAGGTGGCGGGCCATCAGCCCGCCCAGTGTCCCGGTGGCACCGGTGACCAGCACCGTGCCCGTCGGGTCGATCTCATGACTGACCGTCAGCACCACCTTGCCGATGTGCTTGGCCTGGCTGACGAAGCGGAAGGCGTCGGGGGCGCGGCGCAGGTCCCAGACCCGGGTGGGCAGCGGGGCCAGCGCGCCGGAGTCGAAGAGCGCGGTCAGCTCGTCCAGCATCGAACGCGTCCGCGCGTCCCCGGCCTCGCCGGTCTGGAAGGCCTGGTAGCGCACGCCCGGGTGCTGCGCGGCCACCTCCTCGGGGGCGCGGACGTCCGTCTTGCCGAGCTCGATGAAGCGGCCGCCGCGCGGCAGCAGCCGCAGCGAGGCATCGGTGAACTCGTACGCCAGCGAGTTGAGCACCACGTCCACGCCGCGCCCGCCGGTGGCGGCGAGCCAGCGGTCGGCGAAGGCGGTGTCCCGGGAGGAGGCTATGTGGGCGTCGTCCAGGCCGAGTTCGCGCAGCGCCTGCCACTTGCCGGGGCTGGCGGTGGCGTACACCTCGGCGCCCAGGTGGCGGGCGATCCGGACGGCGGCCATGCCGACGCCACCGGCGGCGGCGTGCACCAGCACGGCCTCGCCGGCCAGCAGACCGGCCAGGTCGACCAGGCCGTACCAGGCGGTCAGGAAGGCGACCGGCATGGCGGCGCCGTCCGCGAAGGTCCACCGCTCGGGGATGCGGACCAGCCAGTGCCGGTCGGTGACGGCCAGCGGGCCGAAGCCGCCGGTGAACATGCCCATCACCCGGTCACCGGGCGCGAAGTCCGTGACTCCGGGGCCGACTTCGAGCACCACACCGGCGCCCTCGCTGCCCAGTAGCGCCTTGTCCGGGTACATCCCCAGCGTGATCAGCACATCGCGGAAGTTCACGCCACAGGCCCGCATCGCGACCCGGACCTGGCCCTCGCGCAGCGGCGCCTCGGCGGCCGGCCACGGCTCGGTGGTGAGCGCGGCCAGGGTGCCGGAGCCGTCGGCGGTGAGCCGCCAGGGGCCCTCGGCGGGGACCGCGAGCGGCAGCTCGGCGCCCGCCTTGGCGAGCCGGGGTACCAGCGCCTGCCCGGCCCGCAGCGCCAGCTGCGGCTCGCCCGCCGCGAGGGCGGCGGCCAGCGCGCCGGGCAGCGCGGCCCAGGAGGCGGGGGTGGCGTCGCTGTCGAGCAGGGTGAGCCGGTCCGGGTTCTCCGCCTGGGCACTGCGCAGCAGGCCCCAGACGGCGGCGGCCACCGGATCGCCCGCCGCGCCGTCCTCGGTCGCGACCGCGCCCTCGGTGAGCAGCACCAGGCGGGTGCCTGCCAGGGTGTCGTCGGAGAGGAAGCCCTGCACCGACTCCAGGGTGCGCACCAGCAGTTCGCGCGCCGCGGCCGGGGCCTCACCGCCACGCGAGCGACAGGCGGCCAGCAGCACCTCGGGAGCACCGCCCGCGTGCGAGGGCAGCCCGAGCGGCTCGGCGAAGGCGGCCGTCTCCTCCCCCAGCACCGCCCACGCGCCGGCCCCGGCCGCCCCGGCCGCCACGGCCGCCAGCGGCTGCCACTCCACCAGGTGCAGCGAATCGACCGGCTTGGTACGGGCGGCGGCCAGCTGGGCGGGGTCGATGGCCCGGAACACCAGCTGCTCCACCGAGGCGACCGGCGCGCCGGTGGAGTCGGCGACGTCCAGCGTGATCGCGTCGGGCCCGGCGGCGGCCAGGCGCACCCGCAGGCCGCCCGCGCCACCGGCGGCCAGGCTGACGCCCGTCCAGGCGAACGGCAGGCGGGTGGTGGTCCGACCGTCGTCCAGCAGACCGGCCAAGCCCGCCGCGTGCAGGGCGGCGTCGAGCAGCGCCGGGTGCACGCCGTACCCGGCGGCGGTGGACTGCTGGTCGGCGGGCAGGGCAATGGTGGCGAACACCTCGTCGCCGCGCCGCCAGGCCCCCTGCAGGCCCCGGAAGACCGGGCCGTAGCCGTAGCCGCGCTCGGCCAGCCGGTCGTACAGGTGGGTGACCTCGACCGGCTCGGCGCCCGGCGGCGGCCAGGCCGTCAGGTCGGCGGCGGTCCTCGGTGCCTCGTCGGCCGACAGGGTGCCGGTGGCGTGCAGCACCCAGGGGGCGTCGTCCTCGGTCTCGGCCTGGGAGTGGACGGTCAATGTACGGCGGCCCGCCGAGTCCGGCGTGCTGACCCGGACCTGCAGGCGGGTGCCGCCGGTGCCGACCAGCGCCAGCGGGGCGTGCAGGGTCAGTTCCTCGACCAGCTCGCAGCCTGCCTGGTCACCGGCCCGGAGCGCGAGCTCGACGAAGGCGGTGCCGGGCAGCAGCGGCGTGCCGCCCACGGCGTGGTCGGCGAGCCAGGAGTGGGTGGCGAGCGAGAGCCGGCCGCTGAGCACCAGCCCGTCGCCGTCCGCCAGCGCCACGGCGGCGCCCAGCAGGGGGTGTTCGACACTGCCCAGGCCCAGGCCCGTGGCGTCGCGCTCGGTGTCGGGGACGGGCTCCAGCCAGTAGTGCTCGCGCTGGAAGGCGTAGGTCGGCAGGTCGACGGGCCCGGTGCGGCCGAACAGCGGCGCGAGGTCGAGCGCGACGCCGTCCACCAGCGCCTCGGCGGCGGCGGCCAGGAAGCCGCGGACCGGCTCCTGCGGCTGCGTCTCGCAGCGCAGGAAGACCCGGTGGCCGGCCTCGGTCAGGGTCTCCTCTGCACCGGCGAGTTCCACCGGACCGCTCCAGTACGCGGCGTCCAGCTCCCCGGCGCCGACCCAGCGGCCGGTCCGGGTGGAGAGCAGCGGAATCTCCGGCACTGCCGAAGCGGCGGAACTGCCGTGCCCGGCCAGCACCTTGGCTGCCTCCGGCACCGGCAGCGCACCCGCCACACAGGCCGCGACCAGCTCGCCACTGCCGTGCCCGAGCACGGCGGAGGGCCGCAGGCCCAGTGAGAGCCAGAGGGCGGCCAGCGCGTACTGCACCGCGAACGCCTCGGCCACCGCGCCCAGTCCGTACGGGGCCAGCTCGGCCTCGGCCGCCGCCAGGGCCTGCGCGAACGCCGGGAAGGCGGCGGCGAGTTCTCCGCTCGGAGCGACGGTTCCCAGCTCGGGGAAGACCAGCACCGCGCCGCCGTCGCCCTGGGCCCGGCCGGTCAGCCCGCCCCCGGCGGCCACCTCGGCCAGTCCGGCGAGCAGCTCCGCCCGGGTGGCGCCCAGCACCACGGCCCGGTCCTCGAAGACCGTCCGGCCGCGCACCAGGGCGGCGCCGATCGCCGCGAGGTCGCGGCCCGGGTCGGCGGCGAAGGCCGCCAGCCGCTCGGCCTGGGCCCGCAGCGCCTCCTCGCCGCGCCCGGAGACGACCCAGGGCAGCAGCGGCAGGGCCGGGGCGTCCGCCGCCACCGGCTCGGCCGCCGGGGCCTGTTCCAGGATCAGGTGCACGTTGGTGCCGCTGACGCCGAAGGAGGAGACGCCGATCCGGCGCGGCCGCTCGGTCTCCGGCCAGGCCAGCCGCTCGGTGAGCAGCTCGACCGCGCCGGCCGTCCAGTCCACGTTCGGGGAGGGTGCGTCCACGTGCAGGGTCTTGGGCAGCACGCCGTGCCGCATGGCCAGCACCGACTTGATGACGCCGCCGACGCCCGAAGCCGTCTGGCTGTGACCGATGTTGGACTTCAGCGAGCCGAGCCGCAGCGGCCGGTCCGCGGGCCGGCCCTGGCCGTAGGTGGCGAGCAGCGCCTGGGCCTCGATCGGGTCGCCGAGCGAGGTGCCGGTGCCGTGTGCCTCGACGGCGTCCACGTCGGCGCTGCTGAGCCCGGCGTCGGCCAGGGCCTGGCGGATCACCCGCTGCTGGGAGGGGCCGTTCGGGGCGGAGAGGCCATTGCTGGCGCCGTCCTGGTTGATCGCGGTGCCCCGGATCACGGCCAGCACCTGGTGGCCCAGGCGCTTGGCGTCACTCAGCCGCTCCAGCACCAGCATGCCGACGCCGTCCGCCCAGGCGATGCCGTCGGCGGCGGCCGCGAACGGCTTGCAGCGGCCGTCCTTGGCCAGCCCGCCCTGCCGGGCGAACTCCACGAAGGCCCAGGGCGTGGCGGAGATCGCCGCGCCGCCCGCCAGGGCGAGCGAGCACTCGCCGCCGCGCAGGCTCTGCACGGCCATGTGCATCGCGACCGAGGAGGAGGAGCAGGCCGTGTCGACGGTGACCGCCGGGCCCTCCAGGCCGAGGGTGTAGGCGATCCGGCCGGAGGCGACGCTGCTGATCGTGCCGGTCAGCAGGTACCCCTCGACCCCGTCCGGCAGCGGCTGGTGCCCGCCGCCGCCGTAGCCCTGGAACGCGGTGCCGACGAAGACCCCGGCCCGGGTGCCGCGCAGGGTGGCCGCGTCAAGACCGGCCCGCTCGATCGCCTCCCAGGAGGTCTCGAGGAGCAGGCGCTGCTGCGGGTCCATCGCGAGGGCCTCGCGCGGCGAGATGCCGAAGAAGCCCGCGTCGAACTCCCCGGCGTCGTAGAGGAATCCGCCCTGGTTCGAGTAGAAGGTGCCGGGCTTGTCCGGGTCCGGGTCGTAGAGCTTGTCGATGTCCCACCCCCGGTCCGTGGGCAGGGTGGAGACCGCGTCGGTACCGGCCTCGACCAGCTCCCAGAGGTCCTCGGGCGAGCGCACCCCGCCGGGGTAGCGGCAGGCCATCCCGACGATCGCGATCGGCTCGTGGGCGGCGTCGGTCAGGCTGCGGTTCTGCTGCCGCAGGCGCTCCGTCTCCTTGAGCGAGGCGCGCAGCGCGTCGAGGAGCTGTTCGGTGGAGGTGGTCATCGTGAACTCCGCTGGTGCGTCGATCTCAGGAGTCGGACGGGTCGAGGGCCATACGGATCAGGCTCTCCGCGTCTAGCGCGTCGATGTCGGGGGTGTCGGCCAGGTCGGCGGCCGGGGTGGCCGGGGTCTCCGGCTCGGCGGCCAGGCGGAGCAGGCTCTGCTCCAGGCCGGCCTCGCGCAGGCGCTGCAGCGGGATGCCGGCGAGCAGCTCCCGGATCGCCGCCTCGGCCGGGTCGGCGGGCGTGGGCGCAGCGCTGCCGGGGAAGAGCTGCTCGGCCAGGTGCTGGGCGAGCAGCTGCGGGGTCGGGTGGTCGAAGATCAGCGTGGCCGGCAGCCGCCGCCCGGTGGCCTTCGCCAGCCGGGTGCGCACCTCGACCGCCATGATCGAGTCGAAGCCCAGCTCCCGGAACGCCCGCTCGGCCGGTACGGCGGCCGGGGAGTCGAACCGCAGGACGGCCGCCGCCTGGGTGCGGACCAGGTCCACCAGCGCCCGCAGCCGCTCGGCGGCCGGGACGGTGGCGAGCGAGGCCGGGTAGGCCGAAGCCTGGTCGGCGCTCTGCTCGGGCGCCTCGGCGGCGGCAGCCGTGAGCAGCTGCCGCACCTCGGCGAGGTCGGCCACCAGCGGACGCGTGCGGCTGGCGGCGAAGGCCGCGTGGAACCTCGGCCAGTCCAGGTCCGCCACCGCGAGCAGCGTCTCGCCCTGCTCGAGGGCCTGCTTGAGCGCGGCGACGGCCCGGGTGGGAGCCATCGGCCGGATGCCCCGGCGCACCATCCGCTCGGTCGCCGCGCCGTCGGCCATGCCCGGCCCGTCCCACAGGCCCCAGGCGACCGAGGTCACCGGCAGCCCGCGCCGGGCGCGGTCCTCCGCGAAGGCGTCCAGGTAGGCGTTGGCGGCGGCGTAGGCGCCGAGCCCGGTGCTGCCCCAGACGGCGGCGTTGGAGGAGAACAGCACGAAGGCTTCGAGCTGCTCGCCGAGCTCCGCCTCGATGGCGAGGGTGGCGGCCACCTTGGCGGTGGCGGAGTCGGCCAGGAGCTCGGGCGTCGTCTCGTCCAGGGTGGCGGTCCACCCGGCGCCGGCCGCGTGGAAGACGGCCCGGACGGGCTCGCCGCCGTCGGCCGCCACCGCGCCCACCAGGGCGCGCAGCGCGGCCCGGTCGGCCACCTCGCAGGCGGCGATCGTCACCTTGGCACCGAGCCCGCGCAGCTCCGCCCCCAGCGCCTCGGCGCCGGGCGCCTCGGGGCCGCGGCGGCTGACCAGCACCAGGTGCTCGGCCCCGGCGGTGGCCAGCCAGCGCGCGACGTGACCGCCGATCCCGCCGGTACCGCCGGTGACCAGCACGGTGCCGTGCGGGCGCCACGGCGCGTTGCCGGCGGCCACCGGCTGCGGGGCGCGGTTCAGCCGGCGCACGTGCAGGCCGGACGGGCGGATCGCGAGCTGGTCCTCGGTGCCCTCGCCGCAGGCCAGGCCTGCCAGCGCGGCACCGAGCCGCTCGGCGGCGCGGCCGTCCCACTGCTCGGGCAGGTCGATCAGACCGCCCCAGCGGTCCGGGTGCTCCAGACCCACCACCCGGCCCAGGCCCCAGAGTCGGGCCTGAGCGAGGTCGGTCGGCTCGGCCGCGGGCGTCATGCTGACGGCGCCCCGGGTGGCCAGCCAGAGCGGCGCGCTGATCTCCGCCGCGCCGAGCGACTGCACCAGCGTGAGGGTGCCGGCCAGTCCGCTCGGGGTGCCCGCGGCGGTCGGTGCGGTGTCCAGGCCGAGCAGCGAGAGCACGCCGTCGATCCGGCCGGCCGAACGCAGCAGGTCGAGGTACTCCCCGGCGCCCGCGTCGGTGGCCTGGACGGTCCGCTCGACCACCTCCGCACCCGCCTTGCCGAGCGCGACGGCGCAGTCCTGCACCAGGGCGCCGGGCACGGCGGGCGAGCTGACGATCAGCCAGGTACCGGTCAGCCGGGCGGGGCCGGCCGGGTCGGCGAGCGGACGCCAGTCGATCCGGTAGCGCCAGTCGGCGACGGCGGCGCTGTCGGCCCGCTCCCGCCGCCAGGCGGTCAGCGCGGGGAGCGCCTCGCTCAGCGGACGGTCCAGGTCGACACCGAGCGTCTCGGCGAGCTGCCCGCTCTCCAGGGCCTGCCAGAACTCGCTGTCGGGAGCGGCGGTTTCGGCTGCGGGAGTCGCGGCGTCGAGCAGCCAGTAGTGCTCGTGCTGGAAGGGGTAGGTGGGCAGGTCGAGGTGACCGGCGTCGGTGAGCACCCGGGTCCAGTCCACGGTCGCGCCGTTGACGAACGCTTCAGCCACCGAGGCCAGGAAGCGGGTCGCGTCGCCGTGGTCGCGGCGCAGCGTGCCGAGGGCGACGCCGTTGTCCTCCAGGGTGTCCTGCACGCCGATGGTGAGCACCGGGTGCGGGCTGGACTCCACGAAGACGCGGTGCCCGGCCTTGGCCAGCTCA
The DNA here is from genome assembly GCF_040296285.1 of Kitasatospora sp. NPDC002227. Classification (NCBI taxonomy): domain Bacteria; kingdom Bacillati; phylum Actinomycetota; class Actinomycetes; order Kitasatosporales; family Streptomycetaceae; genus Kitasatospora; species Kitasatospora sp. NPDC002227. The sequence continues at coordinate 62,347 of NZ_JBEOWY010000039.1, read as the reverse complement.
GCGATCGCGTGCTGCAGCCGGACGGGGTGGCGCAGGTTCTCGTACCAGTAACGGGCGCCCAGCTCACCGGGCTTGACCCACTCCCCGGTGTAGGTCGACAGCATCGGGATGCTCGGCGTCAGCGCCGTGATCGGGGCCAGGGCCTCGACGATCTCGGCCTCCAGCAGCTCCATCTGAGGGGAGTGCGAGGCGTAGTCCACGTTCACCCGACGGGCATCCACACCCGCCGCAGCACACACCGCCATGAACTCGTCCAGCCCGGCGGCCTCACCCGAGACCACCACCGACTCGGGCCCGTTCACAGCCGCGACACCCACCCGGCTTTCGAAGCCCGCGAGGAGCTCCTCCGCCCTACCGGCCGAGGTGAACAGCGAGACCATCCCGCCCGAACCCGCCACCCGCGCCAGCGCCTTCGCCCGCAGCGCCACCACCCGCGCCGCATCCTCCAACGACAACGCACCCGCCACACAAGCAGCAGCGATCTCACCCTGCGAGTGACCCACCACCGCCGACACCGTGACACCCATCGAACGCCACAACGCCGCCAGCGACACCATCACCGAGAACAACACCGGCTGCACGACATCGACCCGCTCAAGCAGCGCCGCATCAGCAAGCGCCTCCTCAAGCTCCCAGTCCACAAACGGCCGCAACGCAGCCGAACACGCAGCGATCGACTCCGCGAACACCGGCGAAGCCGCCAGCAACCCCGAAGCCATCCCCACCCACTGCGCCCCCTGCCCCGGGAAGACCAGCACCACCCCACCATCACCGACCGCCCGCCCGGTGATCTCCTCCTCACCCAGCAGCACCGCCCGGTCGTCGAACACCGAGCGCCCGCGCACCAGCGCAGCCGCCACGGCCGCCGCATCGCCCTCGACCCCGGCGATCCGCCGGATCTGGTCCCGCATCGCGGCCTCGCCACGGCCGGACACCACCAGCGGCAGCACGGACGGCTCGACCACCGGTCGGGCGGGCTCGGTCGGCTCACCCTCGAAGACCGGCGCCTGCTCCAGGATCACGTGCGCATTGGTCCCGCTGATCCCGAACGAGGACACGGCGGCCCGCCGCGCCCGGCCGGTCTCCGGCCACTCCCGGCGCTCCGTGAGCAGCTCCACCGCACCCGCCGCCCAGTCCACGTGCGAGGAGGGCTCGTCCACGTGCAGGGTCTGCGGCAGTACACCGTTGCGCAGCGCCATCACCGTCTTGATCACGCTCGCCACACCCGAAGCCGCCTGGGTGTGGCCGATGTTGGACTTGAGCGAGCCGAGCAGCAGCGGCCGGTCGGCCGCGTGGTCCTGGCCGTAGGTGGCCAGCAGGGCCTCGGCCTCGATCGGGTCGCCGAGGGAGGTGCCGGTGCCGTGGGCCTCGACCGCGTCGACCTGGTCGCCCGTCAGCCCGGCCGCCGCCAGGGCCTCGCGGATGACCTTCTCCTGCGCCGGACCGCTCGGGGCCGCCAGGCCGTTCGAGGCGCCGTCCTGGTTGATCGCGCTGCCCCGGACCACGGCGAGCACCCGGTGGCCCAGCCGCTCGGCGTCGCTGAGCCGCTCCACGAGCAGCATGCCGACGCCCTCGGCCAGGCCCATTCCGTCCGCACCGGCCGCGAAGGCCTTGCAGCGGCCGTCCTTGGCCAGTCCGCGCTGCCGGCTGAAGGCCACCAGCGTACGGGGGTTGTACATCACGGCCACGCCGCCGACCAGCGCCATGGTGCACTCGCCGCGGTTGAGCGACTGCCCGGCCAGGTGGAGCGCGACCAGTGAGGAGGAGCAGGCGGTGTCCATGGTGATCGCCGGGCCCTCCAGGCCCAGCGTGTAGGCGACCCGGCCGCTGGCCACGCTGGCGACCGAGCCGGTCAGCAGGTGGCCCTCGGAGCCGGCGGGCAGCGCGCTCAGACCGCTGCCGTAGTCCTGGTAGTTGATGCCGACGAAGACACCGGCCTTGGTGCCGCGCAGCGAGACCGGGTCGATACCGGCCCGCTCGACGGCCTCCCAGGAGGTTTCGAGCAGCAGGCGCTGCTGCGGGTCCATCGCGACCGCCTCGCGCGGCGAGATCCCGAAGAAGCCCGCGTCGAACTTCCCGGCGTCGTACAGGAATCCGCCGTGGCGGACGTAGCTGGTGCCGTCCCGGTCGGGGTCCGGGTCGTAGAGCCCGGCGAGGTCCCAGCCGCGGTCGTCGGGGAGGGCGGAGATCGCGTCGCCGCCGCTGTCGACCAGCCGCCAGAGGTCCTCCGGGGAGCCGATCCCGCCGGGGAGGCGGCAGGCCATGCCGACGATGGCCAGCGGCTCGCCGTCGGTGGCCGCAACCACGGTGGTGGCCTGGGTGGTTGCGGTGGCGCCGAGCAGCTGGGTGAGCAGGTGGCGGGCCAGCGCCTGCGGGGTGGGGTGGCTGAACACCAGGGCGGCGGGCAGCCGAAGGCCGGTCGCGGCGGCCAGGCGGTTGCGCAGCTCGACGGAGGTCAGCGAGTCCATTCCGCTGTCGCGGAACGCCCGGTCGGCCTGCACGCCGTCCGCGGCCTTGTGGCCGAGCACGGCGGCGGCCTCGGTGACCACCAGGTCGAGCACGGCCTTGTGCTGCTCGGGGGCGGCCAGTGGCCGCAGCCGCTCGGCCAGTTCGGAGCTCGCCGGGGCGGCGGCCTTGGTGGCTTCCGGCGCTGCCGCCTGCGCGGCCGGGCGGTGCTCGGGGATGCCGGCCAGCAGTGGGCGCGGGCGGGCGGAGGTGAAGATCGGGCCGAAGCGCGGCCAGTCGACCTCGGCGAGGGCGATGGTGGTCTCGTCGTGGTCCAGGGCCTGCTGCATGCCGAGCAGGGCCAGGCGCGGTGCGATGGTCGGCAGGCCGTGCCGGGCCGGGCGGTCGGGGTCGACGCCCGCCGGGGTGCAGCCGTCCCAGACGCCCCAGGCGATCGAGACGGCCGAACGGCCGCGCGCCCGGCGGCGCTCGGCCACCGCGTCCAGGTAGGCGTTGCCGGCGGCGTAGGTGCCGTGGTCACCGCTGCCCCAGAGGCCGGCGACGGAGGAGAAGAGCACGAACGCGTCGACCGAGTCGCGGTCGAGCAGCTCGTCCAGGTAGTCCGCGGTACCGGACTTGGAGGCCATCGTGTCGTCGAACTCCTGCAGGCTGACGCCGCCCAGCGGTCCGAGCTTGATGTACGCGGCGGCGTGCACCACCGCGCGGATCTCGGGCCCGTCCGCCTCGACCCGCTCGATCAGCGCGGCCAGCTCGGCCCGGTCGCCGACGTCGCAGCTGGCGATGGTCAGGCGGGCTCCCAACTCATCGGTCTGAGTGCGCAGTTCGTCGAACTCCGGCGAGTCGGCCGGGCGCCGGGTGGTCAGCACCAGGTGCTCGGCGCCGCCACCGGCCAGCCAGCGCACCAGGTGCGGGCCGATCGCGCCGGTACCGCCGGTGACGAGTACGGTGCCGCGCGGCTGCCAGGTGCGCACCGGCTCGGCCTCGGCGAGCGGGGCGCGCTCCAGGCGGCGCAGGAACAGGCCGGTGGCGCGGATGGCCACCTGGTCCTCACCCTCCTGGGCCAGCACGGCGCACAGCCGGTCGGCCGCGCGGGCGTCGAAGGCGGCCGGGATGTCGACCAACCCGCCCCAGCGGTCCGGGAATTCGAGGGCGGCCGTCCGGCCGAGGCCCCAGACCTGCTGCTGAGCCGGAGCGGTGATCTCCTCACCGCCGCCGACCGAGACCGCGCCCCGGGTGACGCACCACAGCGGCACGTCCACGCCCGCGTCACCGAGCGCCTGCAGCAGCACCAGGGTGGCGGCGACGCCGGTCAGCAGGTGCGGAGCGGCGGGGGCCGGCTCGGCGTCCAGCGCGAGCAGCGAGAGTACGTTGTCCACCGGCGCGGCCGCGCGCAGCAGTTCGGCCAGCGCAGCCCGGTCGAGGGCGGCCTCGCCGACCGGCAGCGGGACGACGGTGGCCCCGGCCGCGGCCAGCGCGGCCTTGACCTGGACGGGCAGGAAGCCTGCGCCGCCCTCCTGCGGCAGGACCAGCAGCCAGCGGCCGGCCAGGCGGGCGGCCGCCAGGTCGCCGGTGGGATGCCAGGCGATCCGGTAGCGCCAGGAGTCCAGCACGGCGTTGTCGCGGCGGCCGCGCCGCCAGTCGGAGAGCACGGGTAGCAGGGTGCTGATCGACTGCTCGCCGTCCACGCCCAGGGCCTCGGTGAAGGCGGCCAGGTCACCGCTCTCCACGGCCCGCCAGAACTCGCTGTCGGCGGCGTCGGCCTCGCTGCTCACAGCGGGCGCGGCGGTGGCGCCGTCCAGCCAGAACCGCTCACGCTGGAAGGGGTAGGTGGGCAGGTCGACGTGACCGGCGTCGGTGAGCACCCGGGTCCAGTCCACGGTCGCGCCGTTGACGAACGCTTCAGCCACCGAGGCCAGGAACTGGTCCGCTCCGCCCTGGTCGCGGCGCAGCGTGCCGAGCGCGAGGCCGCCGCCGGTCTCGTCCAGGGTGCCCTGCACGCCCACTGTCAGCACGGGGTGCGGGCTGGACTCCACGAAGACGCGCTGCCCGGCCTTGGCCAGCTCGGTGATGGCCTGCTGGAGCCGGACGGGGTGGCGCAGGTTCTCGTACCAGTAACGCGCGCCCAGCTCACCGGGCTTGACCCACTCCCCGGTGTACGTCGACAGCATCGGGATGCTCGGCGTCAGCGCCGTGATCGGGGCCAGGGCCTCGACGATCTCCGCCTCCAGCAGCTCCATCTGAACGGAGTGCGAGGCGTAGTCCACGTTCACCCGACGGGCATCCACACCCGCCGCAGCACACACCGCCATGAACTCGTCCAGCCCGGCGGCCTCACCCGAAACCACCACCGACTCGGGCCCGTTGACGGCCGCGACACCCACCCGGCCCTCGAACCCGGCCAGCAGCTCCTGAGCAGCCGAAGCCGAAGCGAACAGCGAGACCATCCCGCCCGAACCCGCCACCCGCGCCAGCGCCTTCGCCCGCAACGCAACCACCCGCGCCGCATCCTCCAACGACAACGCCCCGGCGACACAAGCGGCGGCGATCTCACCCTGCGAGTGACCCACCACCGCCGACACCGTGACACCCATCGAACGCCACAACGCCGCCAGCGACACCATCACCGAGAACAACACCGGCTGCACGACATCCACCCGCTCCAACAGCGCCGCATCAGCCAGCGCCTCCTCAAGCTCCCAGTCCACAAACGGCCGCAACGCAGCCGAACACGCAGCGATCGACTCCGCGAACACCGGCGAAGCCGCCAGCAACCCCGAAGCCATCCCCACCCACTGCGACCCCTGCCCCGGGAAGACCAACACCACCCCACCATCACCGACCGCCCGCCCGGTCAGCTGCCGGTCACCGAGCAGTACGGCCCGGTCCTCCAGCACCGCCCGACCGCGCACCAGCGCGGCCGCGACCGCCTTGTCGCCCGCCACCCCGGAGAACCGCGCCACCTGCGCGGCCAGCGCCGCCTCGCCGCGCCCGGACACCACCAGCGGCAGCACCGAGGCCTCGACCACCGGCGGCACCGCCTCGGCCGGCTCGCCGTCGAGGACCGGCGCCTGCTCCAGGATCACGTGGGCGTTGGTCCCGCTGATCCCGAAGGAGGACACCCCCGCCCGGCGCGGCCGCCCGGTCTCCGGCCAGGCCACGGACTCCGTCAGCAGCTCGACCGCGCCCGCCGCCCAGTCCACGTGCGAGGAGGGCTCGTCCACGTGCAGCGTCTTCGGCAGCAGGCCGTTCCGCAGCGCCAGCACCATCTTGATCACACCGGCCACCCCGGCGGCGGCCGCCGTGTGCCCGATGTTGGACTTCACCGACCCCAGCCGCAACGGCTGATCAGCCGAACGCCTCTGCCCGTACGTGGCGAGCAGCGCCTGGGCCTCGATCGGGTCGCCCAGCGGCGTGCCGGTGCCGTGCGCCTCCACCGCGTCGACCTCGCTCGCCGCCAGTCCGGCGTTGAGCAGGGCGCGGCGGATCATCCGCTGCTGCGACGGGCCGTTGGGCGCGGTCAGGCCGTTGGACGCACCGTCCTGGTTGACCGCCGAACCGCGCACCACCGCGAGCACCCGGTGCCCGAGCCGCTGCGCGTCGCTCAGCCGCTCCACGAGCAGCATGCCGACGCCCTCCGCCGGGCCGAAGCCGTCGGCCCCGGCGGCGAAGGCCTTGCAGCGGCCGTCCTCGGCCAGGCCGCGCTGGCGGCCCAGGTCGACGAAGATGCCGGGCTGGGACATCACGGTGACACCGCCGGCCAGCGCCATCGAGCACTCGCCGCGCCGCAGCGACTGGACGGCCAGGTGCAGCGCGACCAGCGAGGAGGAGCAGGCCGTGTCGATGGTCACCGCCGGGCCCTCCAGGCCCAGGCTGTAGGCGATCCGGCCGCTGGCCACGCTCAGCTGGTTGCCGGTCAGCAGGTAGCCCTCGTGCTCGCCGGGGGCGGCGTGCATCGGCGGGCCGTAGTCGGGGGCGAGGGAGCCGATGAAGGTGCCGATCTGCTCGCCGCGCACCGAGTCCGGCGCGATGCCGGCCCGCTCCAGGCTCTCCCAGGCCGTCTCCAGGAGCAGCCGCTGCTGCGGGTCCATCGCGACGGCCTCGCGCGGCGCGATGCCGAACAGCCCGGCGTCGAACTCGCCGGCCTCGTACAGGAATCCACCGGCCCGGACGTAGCTGGCCCCGGCCCGCTCGGGGTCGGCGTGCTGCAGGGTGGCGAGGTCCCAGCCACGGTCGGTCGGGAAGGCCGAGACGGCGTCCCGCCCGCCCGCGACCAGCTCCCAGAACTCCTCGGGTGTGCGGACCCCGCCGGGGAACCGGCAGGCCATCCCGACGATGGCGATCGGCTCGCTGCCGCTCTCCTCCAGCTCCTGCAGCCGGCGCCGGGCCTGCCGCAGGTCCGCAGTCGCCCGCTTGAGGTAGTCGCGCAGCTTCTGCTCGGTGGTCATCTGTCAGCTCCTCGGGAGTCGCCGGAACGGCGGGGCGGCACGGTGGGCCAGGGCATGGGGTCGGCGAACGGGTTCAGGAGAGCCCGAGGTCGTTGTCGAGCAGTTCGAAGAGCTCTTCGTCGCTCGCGTCGTCGAGGTCGTCCGAGGGGGCGGTGGCCGGGCCGGCGGCGGTGTCGGGGCCGGAGCCCCAGCCGGCCAGGAAGGCGTACAGCCGGGCGGCGATCGCGCCGCGCTGCTCTGCTCCCTCCGGAACCGCCCGCAGGGCGCGCTCCAGGCGCTCCAGCTCCGCGAACAGGTCACCGGCGGGCGAGCCCGTCTCCGGGGCGGCCGTGACGGGGGCCGCCGGGGCGGTGGCCTCGACCAGGTACTGGACGAGCGCCGCGACGGTCGGGTGGTCGAAGATCACCGTGACCGGCAGCCGGACGCCGGTCGCCGCGCCCAGCCTGTTGCGCAGCTCGACGGCGGTCAGCGAGTCGAAGCCCAGCTCGGTGAAGGCCCGCTCCAGGCCGATGCCGTCCGGGGAGCTGTGGCCGAGCACCGCCGCCGTGTGCTCCCGCACCAGCGAGCCCAGCACCCGCTGCCGCTCGACGGCGGGCAGCGTGGCCAGCCGCTCGGCCTGCGAGGCCTCGGTCCGGGCGGCCGGCTCCGCCGGGGTGCGGCGGGCGGGCACCCGGACCAGTCCGCGCAGCAGCGGGTTGAGCGTACCGGCGCCGGCCCGGGCCCGCAGGGCGGGCAGGTCGAGCCGGACAGGGGCGAGCACGGCCTCCTCGTGGCCGAGCGCGGCGTCGAACAGGGCCATGCCCTCGGCCTCGCCGAGCAGCGGCAGGCCGGAGCGGGCCAGCCGGTCCAGGTCGGCGGCGGCCAGGTGCTCGGTCATCCCGCCGTCCTGGGCCCACGGGCCCCAGGCGAGCGAGACGGCGGGCAGCCCGAGCGAGCGCCGGTGCTGGGCGAGAGCGTCCAGGAAGGCGTTGGCGGCGGCGTAGTTGGCCTGGCCGGGGCCGCCGAGCAGGCCCATCACGGAGGAGTACGTGACGAAGTGGGCCAGGCCCGCGTCCTTGGTCAGCTCGTGCAGGTGCCAGGCGGCGTCCGCCTTGGGCCGCAGCACGGCGTCCAGCCGCTCGGGGGTGAGCGAGGTGACGACGGTGTCGTCCAGCGCCCCGGCGGTGTGCACCACGGCGGTCAGCGGACGGGCCGACCCGGCCAGCAGGGCGGCCAGTTGCTCGCGGTCGGCGACGTCGCAGGCGGCGAGCGTCACCTCGGCCCCGGCGGCGGCCAGCTCCTCCCGCAGCTCTGCGGCGCCCGGTGCCTCGGCGCCCCGGCGGCTGACCAGCAGCAGGTGCCGGGCGCCGTGCCGGGCGACCAGGTGGCGGGCGGTCAGGGCGCCCAGCGAGCCGGTGCCGCCGGTGATCAGCACGGTGCCATCCGGGTCGAGGGCGGGCCGCTCGGCGGCGGCCGTGGCCCGGGCCAGCCTGGGCGCGAGAGCCTGCTCGCCGCGCAGCGCGAGCTGGGCTTCGCCGGAGCCCAGGGCGGCGGCCAGCCCGGCGGGCGCGGGCGCGTCGGCCCCGAGGTCGAGCAGCACGATCCGGCCGGGGTGCTCGGACTGCGCGGAGCGCAGCAGGCCCCAGACGGCGGCGGCGGCCAGGTCGACCCTGGTGTCCTCGGTGCCGGTGCTCAGCGCGCCCTGGGTGACCACGACCAGGCGGGCGGCGTCGAGGCGGTCCTCGGCGAGCCAGCTCTGGACGAGTTCGAGGGCCCGGTACGCGGCCGAGCGGACCTCCTGCGGCGGCCGGGCGCCGGGGGCGGCGGCCAGCGCGTAGGCGATCACGGTGCGCTCGGTGGCCGCCCGCTCGCCGTCGGGGGCGAGGGACTGCGCGAAGGTGTCGAAGTCCGGGTAGTGGTCGGCGTGCAGGCCGACCTGGGCCAGGGCCGGGACGAGCGCGAAGCGGTCGGCGCCGAGCAGCGTCCAGGAGTCGGCGGGCAACGTCCGGCCCGGCCGGGCGGACGGTACGGGCTGCCAGTCGAGGCGGTGCAGCGGCAGCCGCGCGGTGCCGGCGGCGGCCAGCGCACCGGCGGCGACCTGGCGGAAGGTCAGCGACCGCACCTGGGCGACCGGGTCGCCCAGGCCGTCGGCGAGCAGCAGTGCGACGCTGTCCGGTCCGTCGGGGGTGATCCGCACCCGCAGCGAGGCGGCGCCCGGGGCCTCGACGGTGAAGCCGGTGAAGGCGAAGGGCAGCAGCAGGCTGTCCGAGCCGTTGGTGGCGAGCAGCGCGGCGTGCAGGGCCGCGTCCAGCAGAGCCGGGTGCAGCGCGTAGTCGGCCGCGCCGGCCCGGTGTTCGGCGGGCAGCGCGACCTCGGCGTAGATCTCCTCGCCCAACTGCCAGGCTGCTCGCAGGCCTTGGAAGGCGGGGCCGTACTCGTAGCCCCGGGCGGCCAGTGCCGCGTACCCGGCCTCGACGTCCAGCGGCGCGGCCTCGGCGGGCGGCCACTCGGCCAGGGCGCCGGGGGCGGCGAGCGGTGCGGGGGTGGCGGTGATCAGCCCGGTGGCGTGCCTGGTCCAGGCGGCGGTGAGCTCGCCACCGTCCGGACGCTCGGCCGAGGAGTGCACCTCGACGGTCCGTTCGCCCTGCACGCCGTGGGCGCCGACCCGGACCTGGACGCGGACCTCGCCCTCTTCGGGGATCAGCAGCGGTGCCTCCAGGGCGAGTTCCTCGACGGCCTGGCCGCCGAGCAACTGCGACGCCTGCTGGATGAGTTCGAGCAGCCCGGTGCCGGGCAGCAGCACCGTCCCGGCGGCGGCGTGGTCGGCCAGCCAGGGGTGGGTGCGCAGCGACAGCCGGCCGCTCAGCAGGGCGCCGTCCCCGGCCGCGAACGGCACGGCGGCGCTCAGCAGCGGGTGACCGAGGGCGACCAGGCCGAGGTCGGCGGGGTCACCGGCAGCGGACTGCCGCAGCGGCGGCCAGTGGTCCTGCCGCTGGAAGGCGTAGGTCGGCAGCTCGACGTGCTGACGGTCCGTCACCAGACGTCCCCAGTCGACGTCGGCGCCGCTCACGTAGGCCTGGGCGAGCGAGCGGAGGAAGCGGTCGGTGCCGCCTTCGTCGCGCCGCAGGGTGCCCACGGCCGTGCCGGGCAGGCCGAGTTCGGCCAGGGTGTCCTCGATGGCGGGGACGACCACGGGGTGGGCACTGACCTCGATGAAGGTCCGGTGCCCGGCCTTCGCCAGCTTCTCCACCGCGTCCTGGAACAGCACCGGGTACCGCAGGTTCTCGTACCAGTACTCCGCGTCCAGCTCCGGCCCGGAGAACCACTCACCCCGGATCGTCGACAGCAACGGCACCGAACCCGTCCGCGGCGTCACACACGCCAGCGCCGCCTTCACCTCCGCCTCCACCGGCTCCACCTCCGGCGAGTGCGACGGGAACGCCGCCGCGATCCGCCGCGCCCGCACCCCCTCCACCTCGCACAACGCCAACAACTCGTCCAGCTTCCCGAACTCGCCCGACACCGCCACCGTCGCCGGACCGTTCACCGCCGCCACGTACAACCGCCCCCCGACCCGGGCCACCAACTCCTCCGCCTCGGCCCGGGAGGCGAACAACGACACCATGCTGCCCACATGCACGATCTGGTCCATCACCCGCGCCCGCAGCACACTGATCCGCGCCGCGTCCTCCAACGACAGCACACCCGCCACATGCGCCGCCGCCACCTCACCCTGCGAATGCCCGATCACCGCCGCCGGCTCCACCCCCACCGACCGCCACAACGCCGCCAGCGACACCATCACCGCGAACAGCACCGGCTGCAGCACCTGCACCCCGGCGAACTCCGCACCATCCCCCGCCAGCACCTCCGCCAGCGACCAGTCCACCAACCCGCCCAGCGCCGCCTCGCACGCCGCGATCGACCCCGCGAACACCGGCGAGGAAGCCATCAACTCCCGCGCCATCCCCACCCACTGCGTCCCCTGACCCGGGAACACGAACACCGGACGCCCGCCACCAGCAGCAACACCCCGAACCAGCCCCGGCGACTCCACACCCGCCGCCAACGCCTCCACACCCGCCAACAGCTCCGGCAGCTCACCCCCCAGCACCACCGCCCGGTGCTCGAACACCGAGCGCGAGCGCAGCAGTGAGCCCGCCACCGCCGCCGGGTCATACCCGCCGGCCACCGCCGCCAGCCGACCAGCCTGGCCGGACAGCGCGGCCTCGCCACGGCCGGACAGCAGCCACGGCGTCAGCGGCATCGACATGAGCGGAGCAGCAGTGGCTGACGGCACGTCGGCATCCGGTGCCTGCTCGATGATCGCGTGCGCGTTGGTGCCGCTGATCCCGAAGGAGGACACCGCCCCGCGGCGCGGGCGCCCGGCCTCCGGCCAGGCGCGGGCCTCGGTGAGCAGGCGCACGCCACCCGTCGTCCAGTCCACCCGGGAGGTGGGGGCGTCGACGTTGAGGGTGCGGGGCAGTACGCCGTTGCGCAGGGCCAGCACCATCTTGATCACACCGGCCACACCGGCGGCGGCCTGGGTGTGGCCGAGGTTGGACTTGAGCGAGCCGAGCCAGAGCGGCTGCTCCTCCGGGCGGCCCTGGCCGTAGGTGGCGAGCAGGGCGTTGGCCTCGATCGGGTCGCCGAGCTTGGTGCCGGTGCCGTGCGCCTCGACCACGTCGACCTGGTCGCCGGCGAGTCCGGCGTCGGCCAGGGCCTGGCGGATCACCTTGCGCTGGGCGAGGCCGTTGGGGGCGGTGAGGCCGTTGGAGGCGCCGTCCTGGTTGACGGCTGAGCCCCGGACCACGGCGAGCACCGGGTGGCCGAGCCTGCGGGCATCGGAAAGCCGGGCGACAAGGAGCATGCCGACGCCCTCGCCCCAGCCGGTGCCGTTCGCCGACTCGGCGAAGGCCTTGCAGACGCCGTCGGGCGAGAGCGCCTGCTGGCGGCTGAGCTCCACGAACATGCCGGGGGTCGGCATCAGTGCAGCGCCGCCCGCGAGCGCGAACTCGCACTCGCCGCGCCGCAGCGCCTGGACGGCCAGGTGGAGGGCGACCAGCGAGGAGGAGCAGGCGGTGTCCACGGTCAGTGCCTGGCCCTCGAGGCCGAGCAGGTAGGCGATCCGGCCGGAGGCGAGGCTGATCGAGGCCCCGGTGAGGCGGTGGCCGTCGGTGCCGTCGCCGGATTCGTGGAGCCGGGGGCCGTACTGGGCGTCGGTGGCGCCGACGAAGACGCCGGTACGGGTGCCGCGCAGCTCGGCCGGGCGGATGCCGGCCCGCTCGATCGCCTCCCAGGAGGTCTCCAGGAGCAGGCGCTGCTGGGGGTCCATCGCCTGCGCCTCGCGGGGCGAGATGCCGAAGAAGCCTGCGTCGAAGCCCGCGATCCGGTCGATGAAGGAGCCGTGCCGGGTGTAGGAGGCGCCGGCGGCGGCCGGGTCGGTGTCGAAGAGCCGCTCCAAGTCCCAGCCACGGTCGGTCGGGAACTCCGAGACGGTCTGCCGCTCGCCCGCGATCAGCTCCCAGAGCTGCTCGGGGGTGCTGATGCCACCGGGGAAGCGGCAGCCGATGCCGAGGATGGCGATCGGCTCCTCGGGCGCCGAGGCCCGGTGCACCGTGACGGGCTCGACCTCCGCCGTGCCCGTGCGGGCGGCGTCCAGGTGCCGGGCCAGCGCGGCGGGGGTCGGGTGGTCGAAGGTGACGGTGGTCGGCAGGGTAAGGCCGGTCGCCTCGCTCAGCTGGGTGCGCAGGCGGACGGCGGTCAGCGAGTCGAACCCGAGGTCGCGGAAGGAGAGTTCGGGGTCCACCTGCTCGGCGGCTTCGTGGCCGAGCAGCGCGGCGGCGTGTGCCCGGACCAGCGCGAGCGAGTCCCCCACGGCGGGTGCCGCCGGGGGCGTGGCCGCGGTGGTCTCGGCGTCGTACCAGTGGCGGCGGCGCTGGAAGGCGTAGTGCGGCAGGTCGGCCCGGCGGCCGCCGCTGCCCGCGAGCAGCGCGTCCCAGTCGAGCGCGGCGCCTCTCGTCCAGGCCCCGGCGACGGCGGTGAGCAGCGTGCGCAGCTCCGGCTCGTCGCCGTGCAGCAGCGGGAGGGCGAGCGTCTCGTCCGGCACCAGCGCGGAGAGCACGGCGTCGGGGCCGAGCTCCAGGAAGGTCCGCACCCCCTGCTCCTGCAGCGCGGCCACGCCGTCGGCGAAGCGGACGGCCTCGCGGACGTGCCGCACCCAGTACTCGGGGTCGGTCAGGTCGGCGTCCAGCGAACCGGTCAGGTTGGAGACCACCGGAATGCGCGGCGCGTGGTAGGCCAACTCCTGTGCCACCGACCGGAACTCGTCGAGCATCGGGTCCATCAGGGCGGAGTGGAACGCGTGGCTGACGGTGAGCCGCTTGACCTTCCGCCCGTCCGCGCGCCAGACGGCCGCGAGCACGGCGATGTCCTCCTCGGCGCCCGAAACCACCACGGAATCGGGCCCGTTGACCGCCGCGATGTCCACCGACCCGGCCAGCGCCCCGCGTACCTCCGCCTCGCTCGCCTGCACCGCGAGCATGGCGCCGCCGGCCGGCAGCGCCTGCATCAGGCGGCCCCGGGCGGCGACCAGACGGCAGGCGTCGGCCAGCGACCAGACGCCCGCGACGTACGCCGCCGCCAGCTCGCCGATCGAATGGCCGGCCACGAAGTCCGCTGTCACGCCCCAGGATTCGACCAGCCGGTAGAGCGCCACCTCGAGGGCGAACAGGCCCGCCTGGGTGTAGGCGGTCTGATCCAACAGCCCCGAAGCGTCCTCGAACAGCACCTCGCGCAGCGGCCTGCCGAGGTCGAACTGCGCACACACCTCGTCCAGCGCGGCCGAGAAGACCGGATACGTCTCGGCCAGCTCGAGACCGGCGCCCACCCGCTGGCTCCCCTGGCCGGAGAACAGCAGCGCGAGGCGCTGCTCCTTGGCCGCCGTACCGCTCGCCACGCCGGCCGCCGGCAGTCCGGCCGTCAGCGCTTCGAGGCCGCGCAGCAGCTCCGCTCCGTCCCGCCCCACCACGACGGCGCGCTGCTCGAGGGCGGCGCGGGTGCCGGCCAGCGAGCGGGCCAGGTCGGCCGGGCGGGCTTCGGGGTGCTCGTCCAGGTACGAACGCAGCCGCGCGGCCTGCCCGCGCAGCCCCTCCCGGCCCCGACCGGAGAGCGGCCAGGCCAGTATCCGGCCCTCCGGCTCGACAGGCTCGGGTGCCACGGGTGCCACGGGTGCCTCGGCCAGCACCACATGGCAGTTGGTCCCGCCGATGCCGAACGAGCTGACGCCCGCCACCAGTTGCCGCTCCTCCCGCGGCCAGGGGCCCAGCTCCTGCTGCACCGTGAGCCCCAGCTCGGCGAACGGGATCTCCGGGTTGGGCCGCGAGAAGTGCAGGCTCGCCGGGATCTGGCGATTCGCCAGGCTCAGCGCGGTCTTGATCAGCCCGACGATCCCGGCCGCACCCTCCAGGTGCCCCAGGTTGGTCTTCACCGAGCCGACCCGCAGCGCGTCCGCAGCGCCCCGGCCGGCGCTGATCGCGCCGCCGAGCGCCACCGCCTCCAGCGGGTCGCCCTTGGGGGTGCCGGTGCCGTGCAGTTCGACGTACTGGACGGCGGAGCGCTCCACGCCCGCCCGGGCGCAGGCGGCCTCGATCACCGCGCGCTGGGCGTCGGGGTCGGGCACGGTCAGGCCCTCGCCGCCGCCGTCGTTGTTGACGGCGCTGCCGAGCACCAGGCAGTGGATCCGGTCGCCGTCGGCCAGCGCCGCGCTCAGCGGCTTGAGCACCACCAGCGCGCCGCCCTCGCCCTTGACGAAGCCGGCCGCGTCCGCGTCGAAGGTGCGGCAGCGGCCGTCGGGGGCCAGTGCACCGGCCCGCGCGGCTCGCAGCAGGCCGTCCGCCGCGAGGTTGAGGTGCACGCCGCCGACCAGGGCGACCCGGTTCTCGCCGCGCCGCAGGCTCTGGCAGGCGAGGTGGACGGCGACCAGCGAGGACGACTGGCCGGTGTCGACGGTCATGCTCGGGCCGCGCAGGCCGAGCGTGTAGGACAGGCGGTTGGCGAGCAGGCCGCGGGCCAGGCCGGTGAAGGCGAACGGGCCGACGGCGTCCAGCCCGGCGCGGGCCTGCAGCATCGCGTAGTCGTCCAGGATCGCGCCGACGTACACGCCGACGTGCTGGTGGCGCAGCGCGTCCGGGGCGACCCGGGCGTCCTCCAGTGCCTCCCAGCCGAGTTCGAGCAGCAGCCGCTGCTGCGGGTCCATCGCGGCGGCCTCGCGCGGCGAGATCCGGAAGAAGGTGTCGTCGAAGCGGTCCACCTGGTCGAGGTAGCCGCCGAACGGCGGGCAGTCGGCGGGCAGCGCGCCGCCGAAGCGGTCGGCGGGCGGGGCGGTGACGGCGTCCACGCCATCGCGCAGCAACTGCCAGAGCTCGGCGGGCTGCTGGGCCCCGGGCACCCGGCAGGCCATGCCCACCACGGCGATCGGTTCTTCGGGGTGGCCGGCATTGATTTCGGCGACGGTGCGGGACTCTGGCCGAGTATTCGTCATTACCCTTTTCCAACCCCTTCGGCCGGTCACCGGAAACGCCGGAACCAACACCCGTGCGAGTAAGCCCGATGCGATAGACGGCCTCACGCTACTGAGCCGCCCATAGGCGTCCAACCCCTAGACCCCCCTGGCGAGTTCTCCTGGTTGACGAGCTGTTCGGGGCTGCGATATCCCCTAGGACGAGGGAGTGTGACCTCCTACTCCGAGGTCCGTGAATTCCCGGATCGGCCGCGTGGGCGCGGTAATTCCCCCCACGCTCCGCCGACGCCCCCAGATCACCGGAAAGCCTGCCGGCGCCCTCTCCCGGGTCCGGCCGAGTGGGAGAAGCGACCGTGCCACTGAGTGCAGAACCGACCACCGATCAGCAGGTGCTCGCCGTCGGCCCCGAGGACCCGCGCTACGCGGACCTCACCCGTGGCTGCAACCAGCGTTTCATCAGCAAGCCGGACAAGGTGTACCTGATCCGTTCCACCGCGGACGCCGTGCAGGCCGTCCAGGAGGCGGTGGACACCGACCGGCGGATCTCCGTCCGCAGCGGCGGCCACTGCCAGGAGCCGCTGGTGGACAGCGAGGAGGTGCGCGCCCTGCTCGACATGTCCGAGCTGCGGGCGGTCGCCTTCGACGCCGAGCGCCGCGCCTTCTCCATCGAGCCGGGCCTGACCCTGGGCGAGATGTACCGCACCCTCTACAAGCAGTGGGGCGTCACGCTGCCCGGCGGCTCCTGCCCGTCGGTCGGCATCGGCGGCCACATCGCGGGCGGCGCCTACGGGCCGCTCTCCCGCCGCCTGGGCTACCTGGTGGACTACCTGTGCGCCGTCGAGGTCGTGGTGGTCGACGCGGACGGCACCGCCCGCGCGGTGATCGCCACCGACGAGGCCGACGACCCCGACCGCGAGCTCTGGTGGGCCCACACCGGCGGCGGTGGCGGCAACTTCGGCGTGGTGACCAGGTACTGGCTGCGCACCCCGGGCGCCCGGGGCACCGAGCCCGGCGAGCTGCTGCCGCACCCGCCGCAGTCGGTGCTGCTCGGCTACGTGGTCTGGCCCTGGGAGGGCATGGACGAGGACAACTTCTGCCGCCTGGTGAAGAACTTCGTCACCTGGTACGAGCGCAACAGCGGCCCCGACTCGCCGTACCTGGACCTCTACAGCGGTCTGCTGCTGCCGCACCGCTCGGCCGGCGGCATCATCATGAACGTCCAGATGGACGCGGGCGCGCCGAACGCCGCCGAGCTGTTCCGCAAGTTCGGCGAGGCCGTGCTCGAGGGCGTCACCGTCATGCCGGTCGTGGTCGAGCAGCGTGAACTGCCCTGGTACCGCGCCACCCTGTGGAACGGGCTGTACACCAGCGGCGGCCTGGAGACCCAGCGCTCCAAGGTGAAGGCGGCCGACATGCGGGCCCGCTACACCGACGAGCAGGTGGCCACCAGCTACCGCTACCTGACCAGCACCGAGTACGCCAACCCGTCCACCGCGCTGATGTTCGTCGGCTTCGGCGGCATGGTGAACGAGCGCGAGACGGACGCCACCGCGATCCCGCAGCGCGACTCGATCCTCAAGCTGGTCTACTCGGCCTCCTGGATCGACCCGGCCGAGGACGACAAGCACCTGACCTTCGTCCGCGAGTGGTACCGCGACGTGCACGCGAGCACCGGCGGCGTCCCGATCTCCAACGGCATCACCGACGGCACCTACATCAACAACCCCGACCGGGACTTGATGGACCCGCGGTGGAACGCCTCGGGTGTGCCCTGGTACACCTTCTACTACAAGGACAACTACCCGCGCCTGCAGCGGATCAAGGCCGCCTACGACCCGCGCGGTGTCTTCCGCCACGCGCTCTCCATCGAGCCCGCGAACTGACGGAGAGACCGAAAGGGCGCCGGTCCCCAGCGGGGCCGGCGCCCTTTCGGCGTCTGGCAGGCATCAGGTGGCGGGCCGGCGCACCAGCGAGAACAGCTCGGGCCCACGCGTCTCCAGCCGCTGCTGGGCGACCTTGCCCAGCCACCAGCAGAGCAGCGCGCCCCAGCCGATGCCCACCGGCACGGCCAGCCACTCCAGCGCACCGGAGCCGGCCACCGCGCCCGTGATCAGCAGCGCCACGGCAGGCAGCGTCGCGACGAGGGGCAGGATGATCAGCATCAGGTTGACCTTGACCTGGCGCGGCGGGGTCGGGCCGCCGTCGGCCGAGAGCGGGAACATGGTCAGCACCGAGACGAGCAGCAGCACACCGGTGCCGCCGGCGATCAGCGTCGGCTCGGCGGCCAGCACCCACGGCCAGGCCCAGGTCTGCCCGCTGATCGCGGTGAGCACCACGGTCAGCAGCAGCCCGACCGGGCCGACCACCAGGAACCAGGCCCACTGGCGGCCGCGCACGTCCGCCCGCTCGACCTGCGGGGTCACCAGGGTGAGCCAGAGCGCGGAGCCGTCGTCACCGTAGAGGTTGGTGGAGCAGGCCGCCGCGATGATGGTGAACAGCAGCCCGGCGAACGGCAGCATGATGGTGCTGCCGCTGAGCGAGGGGATGATGCAGGCCAGCACGCCGACCAGGAAGGAGATCATCAGCTGCAGGCTCCTCAGCATCGACCGGGAGTACAGCCGCAGCTCCTTGCCGATCACGGCGCCCATCGGGGTGGACGGCAGGATCGGCTTGCGCTCCTTCTGCGGGGTGCGCCGGGCCTTCGAGCCCTTGGACCTGCCCTTGACCGACATGGTCAGGCGGCGCTGCAGCAGCGGCGGCCAGACAGCCACCAGCACGCCGATCAGCACCACCAGACCGCCGACGGCCAGCAGCACGATGCCCCAGTCACCACGCCCGGCGGCGTCCACCGCCACCGAGCCCCAGCCCGAGGGTAGCAACCGCACCAGGTGCGAGAGCACCGGGGACTGACCACTCGTCAGCTTCTTGGCGATGAACGGCACCAGCGCGGAGGCCAGCGAGAGGCCGGTGATGACCAGCGCCACCAGCATCGAGCCGAAGTCGCGCCCGCGCCGGGAGGAGATGGTCGGGCCCATCACGCCGATCGCGACCGTGGAGGCGACCACGGCGAGCACCAGCTGCAGCAGCACCGCGAGCACGCCGACCAGCGCGCCGGCCACGCCGGACTGCGCGCCGTAGGCGATCAGTCCGCCGAAGGCGATCAGGCTGAACACCAGCGAGACGTTGGCGAAGGCGGCGCCGAGCATGGCGTTGGCCAGCTTGCGGGCCGGGATGGGCAGCAGCTTGAAGTAGTCGAGCCGCAGGGTGCTGTCGTCACCGGCGAGCACCGGGCCGGTGACCCAGCCGAGCAGCCAGCCGAAGCTCAGGGTGGCCAGCACGTCGGCCCCGGCGCCCGGGCGGGCGTAGTGCACCAGGCCGGTGACGAAGGAGCTGCCCGCGAGGAACAGCACGAAGACCACCAGCGCCAGCGTGCCCCACAGGCGCTTGCCCTGGGTCTGCTTGCGGGTGATCGCCCCGCGCATCTGGATCAGGACGCCAACCATGCCAGCCCCTCCGCGCCGCCCGTACGGGCGCCGACGATGTGCACGAAGGCGTCTTCCAGGGTCTGGCCGCCGCGCACTTCGTCGAGCGCGCCGTACGCCTCGACCCGGCCCTTGGCGATCACCGCGACGTGGTCGCAGAGCCGCTCGACCAGGGCCATCACGTGGCTGGAGAAGACCACGGAGCCGCCGGAGGCGACGAAGCGCTGCAGGATGGTGCGGATGGTCGCGGCGGAGACGGGGTCGACCGCCTCGAACGGCTCGTCCAGGATCAGCAGCTTGGGGCCGTGCAGCAGGGCGGTGGCCAGGGTGATCTTCTTGCGCATGCCGGTGGAGTAGTCCACCACCACGGTGGTCTCGGCCGAGTCGAGTTCCAGGACGCGCAGCAGCTCGTCCGCGCGCTGCTCGACCAGCTCACGGTCCATGCCGCGCAGCAGGCCGAGGTAGGTGAGCACCTCACGGCCGGTCAGCCGGTCGGGCAGGGCCATGCCGTCCGGCAGCACGCCGATCAGCGACTTGGCCGCGACCGGGTCGCTCCAGACGTCCTTGCCGAAGATCCTGGCCGTGCCGCCGTCGGGGCGCAGCAGGCCGGTGGCCATCGACAGCGAGGTGGTCTTGCCGGCGCCGTTGGGGCCGACCAGCCCGAAGAAGGAGCCGCGCGGCACCACCAGGTCGATGTGGTCCACGGCGACGTTGTCACCGAACTGCTTGAACAGTCCGGAGAACTCCAGTGCGGGCGCCTGCTCGCTCTGCTCCAGCGTCTCGGTCGCCAACTCGGTCTCCTTGTGCGGGGCGGCCTGCTCGTGCCGCTCTGTCAGTTTCATGGGCCGGTCTCCAGCTCGTCCAGCATGCGCATGTCAGAACAATCCTTCGGGCATGCCGTTCCCGGCGGCCTACCCCTACCCCACATGCGCAGGCGCTTACGCTCCATGTATAGCCCTCGGCGTCCATGCTGCCACCCCGCCGATCGGCGTTTCGGCACCCCTAACCCAGAAGTAGGGGTAGCCCCACCGTACGCATCGGTAGCAATCGGACAGCAGCGCGGCGGCTAGGGGGCCGTGCAGGGGTGTGGGGCGCTCGACGGGCCTGGTTACGGTACCCGCGTACTCATCCCGCACACCCCATCAGGAAGCCGAGGACCATGGCCGAACCGCGCTCGACCACGGCCGCGTCCCCGTCGTGGCGCATCACCGACCGTGAGGGACCCGGCTCGCCCGGCGCCATCCTCGCCGTCGACTTCGCCGCCACCGGGCGCGCCGACGCCGGATTCGGCCAGCTGGTCCCGCAGTTGGGCACCGGCCTGGCGCTCTGGGAGACCCTGGTGCCGCCGCCCGGCGAGGAGCAGGGGCTGACCGGCGAGGGCTACCTCGACCGCTGGACCGCCCAGCTGCGCGAAGGCCCGCAGGTGGCGGCCGTGTTCGGCTACTGCGCCTCCAGCGTGTTCGCCCTGGCACTGGCCGATCGGATCGGCGCCTGGCAGGCCAAGCCGCCGGTGGTGCTGTTCGACCCGACCGCGATCAACGGGCCCAGTGTGCTGCGCTACGGCTTCGGCCGGGTGATCGACTCGCTGGCCGCCGTGCTCGGCGCCGAGGCGGTGGCCCAGGCCCGCGCCGAGGCCGCCGCCGCGACCGAACGCACTCCCGAACTGCTGCCGCTCACCGAGGAGTTCCTGCGGATCTACCGCGCCGCCGGGCAGGCCGCGTTCGAGCAGCTGGGCCTCGGGACGGACCGCGCCGAGGAGCTGGTGTCCTGGTTCCGCGGCTACCTGCACTACGTGGTCGCCGCGAGCTCGCTGAGCGTCTCACCCGACCTGACCGGCGTCACCACCGTGCGCGCCAACGACCTCCCGGCCGGTTTCCTGCAGGCCCCCCGGGTCCTGAACTTCGACGTCGAACACACCGGCCTCCTGGCCCACCCCGAGGTCGCCCGCGCCGTCGCCGAGCTGCTCGCCTGAGCCGCCCGCCGAGCGCGCACCCCATCCACACCGAGGAGAACCGGATGCCCACCGCACCCTTCGACCAGGCCGACCTCGACCTGGTCGCGCAGGCCCTGACCGCACTCCCCCAGGTGGCGAGCGCGCGGGTGTCCAGCGAGCTCACCCCGGCGGGCGAGCCGCAGCTGACCGCCCATGTGATACCCGCCGAGCGCAGCGCCGACGAGCGCGAGCCGGAGGTGGAGCAGAAGCGGGTGGACGAGTGGCAGCGGATCTACGAGTGGGTCTACGGCGAGCTCCCGGCCTCCGGCGGCTTCGGCGACAACTTCGTCGGCTGGCACAGCAGTTACACCTCCCTGCCGATCCCGCTGGACGAGATGCGCGAGTGGCGGGACGCCACCGTCGAGCGCGTCCTCTCCCACCGCCCGCGCCGGATCCTGGAGATCGGCGTCGGCACCGGCCTGCTGATGGCGGGCCTCGCCCCGCACGTCGAGCAGTACACCGCCACCGACTTCTCCGCCACCGTGATCGCCACCCTCACCGGCCAGCTCGCCGCCGTGCCCGAACTGGCCGACCGGGTCGAGCTGTTGGTCCGTGAGGCGAACGACTTCAGCGAACTCGTCCAGGGCCACTACGACCTGGTGGTCATCAACTCGGTGATCCAGTACTTCCCGAACGCCGCCTACCTGGCCGAGGTGATCACCGGCGCGCTGAAGATGGTCCGCCCCGGCGGCGCCGTCTTCGCGGGCGACCTGCGCAACCTGCGCCTGCTGCCGAGCTTCCGCACCGCCGTGCTCGGCCGCGGCCTGCTCGACCGGCCGGGCCCGGCCGAGGCACTCGCCGCCGTCCGGCAGAGCAGCCTGAACGAGCGCGAACTCCTCATCGAGCCCGACTTCTTCGCCGCCGTGCGCCGCGACTGCCCCGAGGCCGGCGCGCTGGACGTCCGGCTCAAGCGGGCCGTGCACCACAACGAGCTGAGCCGCCACCGCTACGACGCCGTGCTCTACCGCTCCCCCGCCCCGGCCCTCGACCTGGACGGCGCCGAGCAGTTGGACTTCGACGGCCTGGCCGACCTGCGCAAGCGCCTCACCGAGGACCGGCCGGCCCTGGTCCGGGTCGCCTCCGTACCCAACCTGAGGGTCCGTCACGAGGCCGCTGCCGCCGCCCTGCTCCAATCCCTCTCCCCCGTCGAGGAGGTGCTGGGCGAGCTGGAGACGGCCGAGGGCACCGACCCGGAGGAGTTCCACCGCCTCGCCGAGGAGCTCGGCTACCGCGCCGCCGTCACCTGGGCCGCCTCCGGCGCCCCGGACGAGATGGACGTGGTGCTGGCCCGCGACAGCGACCCGGACGCCGCCGTCCCGTTCCGCCCGACCGGCCCGCTCGACCTCCCGTACACCGCCTACGGCAACGACCCGGCCCGCAACGCCGCGGCCACCGCCTTCGCCACCACCCTGCGCGGCCGGCTCGCCGCCACCCTCCCGCCGCACCTGGTGCCCGCCACCATCGTCCTCGACTGACGCTCCGAACACCTGGAGCTAGGAGTCCCGTTGAAAGAGATCATCAGCGCCGCCCTCGCCGCGGACGCCGGCGCCAGTGACTTCGCCGCCCTCGCGGTGCCCGAGTCCTACCGCGCGGCCGTCCTGCTGAAGGAGGAGGCCGACATGTTCGCGGGGATGGCGAGCGCCGACAAGGACCCGTCGAAGGCCCTGCACATCCAGGAGGTCGCCACCCCCGCCCCGGAGGCCGGCGAAGTCCTGATCGCGGTGATGGCCAGCGCCGTCAACTACAACACCGTCTGGTCCTCGATCTTCGAGCCCGTCTCCACCTTCGCCTTCCTCGAGCGCTACGGCCGCACCGGCGCCACCGGAGCCCGCCACGACCTGCCGTACCACGTGGTCGGCTCCGACCTGTCCGGCATCGTGCTGCGCACCGGCCCCGGCGTGAACCGCTGGAAGCCGGGCGACAAGGTGGTCGCGCACTGCCTCTCGGTCGAGCTGGAGAGCCCCGACGGCCACGGCGACACCATGATGGACCCGGAGCAGCGCATCTGGGGCTTCGAGACCAACTTCGGCGGCCTGGCCGAGCTCTCCCTGGTCAAGGCCAACCAGCTGATGCCCAAGCCGGCCCACCTCACCTGGGAGGAGGCCGCCTGCTCGGGCCTGGTCAACTCCACCGCCTACCGCCAGCTGGTCAGCCGCAACGGCGCCGGCATGAAGCAGGGCGACAACGTGCTGATCTGGGGTGCCAGCGGCGGCCTCGGCTCCTACGCCACCCAGTACGCCCTGGCCGGCGGCGCCACCCCGATCTGCGTCGTCTCCTCCCCCGAGAAGGCGGAGATCTGCCGCGCGATGGGCGCCGAGGCGATCATCGACCGCAGCGCGGAGGGCTACCGCTTCTGGAAGGACGAGCACAGCCAGGACCCACGCGAGTGGAAGCGCTTCGGCGGCCGCATCCGCGAGCTGACGGGCGGTGAGGACGTGGACATCGTCTTCGAGCACCCCGGCCGGGAGACCTTCGGCGCCAGCGTGTACGTCACCCGCAAGGGCGGCACCATCGTCACCTGCGCCTCCACCTCGGGCTTCACCCACGAGTACGACAACCGCTACCTGTGGATGTCGCTCAAGAGGATCGTCGGTACCCACTTCGCCAACTACCGCGAGGCCTGGGAGGCCAACCGCCTGATCGCCAAGGGCAGGATCCACCCCACCCTGTCCACCGTCTTCCCGCTGGAGCAGACCGGCGCCGCCGCCCGCGAGGTGCAGCTGAACCGGCACGCCGGCAAGGTCGGCGTGCTGGCCCTGGTGCCGCGCGAGGGCCTGGGCGTGGACGACCCGGAGCTGCGCGAGAAGCACCTGCCGGCCGTCAACCGCTTCCGGACCGCTCCCGGGCCCATCTCATGACCGCGGCCGTCGGCATCCTCGCCACCGGCTCCTACCTGCCCGCCGACCGGGTCTCCAACCAGGTGGTGGCCGAGCGGGCCGGGGTCACCGAGGAGTGGATCCTGCGCAAGACCGGCATCCGCGAACGCCGGTACGCCGCCGAGTCGGAGGCCACCTCCGACCTGGCGGTGGAGGCGGCCCGGGCGGCGCTCGCCCGGGCCGGGATCGGCCCCGAGCAGGTCTCGCTGATCGTGGTCGCCACCTCCACCCCCGACCAGCCGCAGCCGGCCACCGCCTGCCTGGTCCAGCACCGCCTCGGCGCCGTCAACGCGGCCGCCTTCGACCTCAACGCCGTCTGCAGCGGCTTCGTCTTCGCCCTGGCCACCGCCGCCCGGCTGCTGCCCGAGGCGGACGGCACGGTGCGCGGCCACGCCCTGGTGATCGGTGCCGACACCTACTCCCGGATCATCGACCGCGCGGACCGCCGCACCGCCGTGCTCTTCGGCGACGGCGCGGGCGCCGTCGTGCTCGGCCCCGTCCGCCCCGGCCACGGCCTGCTCGGCACCCGGCTCACCAGCCGCGGCGACCGGGCCGACCTGATCCGGGTCGAGGCCGGCGGCAGCCGCCTGCCCGCCTCGGAGAAGACGGTGGCCGAGGGGCAGCACTGGTTCCGGATGGAGGGCCGCGCGGTGCGCGACTTCGTCGCCGCCGAACTGCCGGGCGCCGTACGGGAGATCCTCGACCGGCACGGCGTGAGCGCCGGCGAGGTCGACCACTTCGTGCCGCACCAGGCCAACGGCGTGCTGCTCGGCGAGATCCTGCCGAGCCTCGGCCTGGAGCTCGCCCAGATCCACCTCGAGGTGGCCGAGCACGGCAACACCAGCGCCGCCTCCATCCCGCTCGCCCTGGACGCCGCCCACCGCTCCGGCGCGCTGCGCGACCGCGACCTGGTGCTGCTGGCCGGCTTCGGCGGCGGCATGACGCTCGGTACCGCCCTGCTGCGCTGGGACGCCAGGGCCGCCACCCAGACCCCAGACAAGGACGCCGAGGAATGACCGCAGCCACGCTCCCCCCGGCCCTGCGCACCGCGGCCGTCCTCGGCCTCGGCACCGTCGGCGCCGCCCTGGCCCGCTCGCTGGCCGAGGCGGGCGTCCGGGTGACCGGCATCGACCCGACCGCCCCCGCCGTGCCGGGTGTCACCGTCACCACCGACCCCGGCGCCGTCGCGGGCGCCGACCTGGTCGTCGAGGCCGTCCCCGAGCGCTTCGAGCTCAAGGCCGAGCTGCTCCGGCGGGCCGACCGGCTCTGCGGCCCCGAGACTGTGTTCGCCACCACCACCAGCCTCTCGGTGACCAAGGTGGCCGCCGCGGGCGGGCGCCTACCGCGCACCGTCGGCCTGCACCCCGTCGGCCACGCCCCCGAGGGCGGCGCGGTCGAGGTGGTCACCACCCCCGTCACCGACCCGGCGCTACGCGAGTACGCCGAACAGCTGGTCCGGGGCCTCGGCCGCACTCCCGTCTCCTCCTGCGACCGGCCCGGCTTCGTCGGCCTCGGCCTGCTGATGACCTACCTGGGCGGCGCGATCTCGCTCCACGAGCGCCGCTACGCCTCCCGCGAGTGCATCGACGCGGCGATGACGCTGGGCTGCGGCCTGCCGCGCGGCCCGCTCGCCCAGCTCGACCTGATGGGCCTGGACACCGCGCTCGACACCCTGACCGGCCTGCACGAACTCACCGGCGAGGCCCGCTTCCTGCCGCCGCCGCTGCTCCTGCACATGGTCACGGCCGGCCTGCTCGGCGTGAAGTCCGGCCGCGGCTTCCACCACTACCCGGCCGGCGCCGTACAGGCC
Source organism: Kitasatospora sp. NPDC002227 (assembly GCF_040296285.1). Lineage (NCBI taxonomy): Bacteria > Bacillati > Actinomycetota > Actinomycetes > Kitasatosporales > Streptomycetaceae > Kitasatospora > Kitasatospora sp. NPDC002227. The sequence continues at coordinate 36,775 of NZ_JBEOWY010000039.1, read as the reverse complement.
CCGGCCGCCGCCGAGGCCACCGTGCGCCCGGTCCAGCGGGTCGGCATCATCGGCTCGGGCACCATGGCCGCCGGCATCGCCGAGGTCTTCGCCCGCTCCGGCTTCGACACCGTGCTGGTCGCCCGCACCGAAGTCCGCGCCAAGACGGCGCTCGACCGGGTGGCCGGCTCGCTCGAGCGCGGTGTCAAGCGCGGCAAGATCGGCGCCGAGACGGCCCGCGCGGCACTCGAACGGCTCACCGGCGCCGAGGAGTTCGAGGCGGTGGCCGACTGTGACCTGGTGATCGAGGCCGTCGCCGAGGAACTCCCCGTCAAGCGCGAGGTGTTCCGCAGGCTCGACCAGGTCTGCCGCCCCGGCGCGCTGCTCTCCACCACCACCTCCAGCCTCCCGGTGGTCGAGTGCGCCGCCGCCACCTCGCGCCCCGAATCCGTCCTCGGGCTGCACTTCTTCAACCCGGCGCCGGTGATGCGCCTGGTCGAGGTGGTCGGCACCGTACTCACCGCCGACGACGCCCTGGCCACCGCCCGGCAGCTCTGCACCCGCCTGGGCAAGCACCCGGTCACCATCTCCGACCGGGCCGGATTCATCGTCAACTCCCTGCTCTTCCCCTACCTCAACGCCGCCGTCCGCCTCCTGGAGGAGCACCGCGCCACCCCCGAGCAGATCGACACCGTGATGACCGCCGGCTGCGGCTACCCGATGGGCCCGCTCACCCTCCTGGACGCCATCGGCCTGGACGTCTCCCTGCAGATCCAGCACAGCCTGCACGACGCCTTCCGCGACCCCTCCCTCGCCCCCGCCCGCCCACTCGAACAGCTGGTCGCCGTCGGCCGCCTGGGCCGCAAGACCGGCCGGGGCTTCCACTCCTACTGACCGGGCCACCGCGTAGGGGCTGTCACCGACAGCCCCTACCGGCTCCGCCGGACCAGCCTCGCGACCGGCCGCGCCATCGTCCTTCGCCGCACCGCCTGGGGCAGAGTGACCTCCAGGACAGCACCCCGCACCGTGGAGGACTCCCCTTGCCCCCGATCACCTTCACCCCCGGCTCCCCGAACTGGCTGACCCTCGCCGCCCCCGACCTCGCCGCCGCCGCCGAGTTCTACCGCACCGTGCTCGGCTGGCGGTTCGACCCCGCCACCGGCCTCTTCGCCCTCGACGGCCGCGCCGTCGCGGGCGCCGCCCGTCCCGGCGCCGAGGCCCCCACCTGGCACGTGCACTTCCACACCCCCGACGCCGACGCCACCTCCGAGGCCGTGGTCCGGGCCGGCGGCACCGTCCGCACCGCACCGGCCGAGGTGCCCGGCCTCGGCCGCACCGCCCACTTCGCCGACCCCTCCGGCGCCACGTTCGCCGTCCTGCAGCCGGTCGGGCGCGCGGGCTTCGACGCCGTCGCCACCCCCGGTGCCCTCAACCGCACCGAGCTCTACACCACCGACGCCGCCTCCGCCCGCACCTTCTACCAGGCCGTCTTCGGCTGGCAGCTCACGGAGAAGCCCTTCCCCGGCCTGCTCTACCTCGGCTTCGCCCCGGCCGAGGAGAGCCACCCGGCCGACCGCGGCGGCATCATGCAGCTCCCCCAGGCCAACCTCGACGCCGGCTCCACCCCCGAGTGGCACCCCTACTTCACCGTCACCGACTGCGACGCCGCCCTGGCCGCCGCGGCGGAGGGCGGCGCCGTCGTCCTCATCCCGGCCATGGACGTGCCCACCGTGGGCCGGATGGGCATGTTCGTCGACCCCCAGGGCGCCGTCCTCGCCGTCCTCCAGCCCTGAACTGCCGTGCGAACTCCGTCAGGTTCGCATACCGCCTGACCGGCCGGTCGCTATAGCCTCGGAGCCGCCAACCGTGCCCCCGACCCGTAGGAGCGGAAGAATGAGCGAGCGTCAGAGGTTCCTCGAGCCGGTCACCCGGGAGAACTGCGCCGTCGTCCTGGTCGACCACCAGGTGGGCCTGCTGTCCGGCGTCCGCGACATCCCGCTCAGCGAGCTGAAGCACAACGTGGTGGCCCTCGCCCGCGCGGCGGCCGCGCTCGACATCCCCCTGATCGTCACCACCACGGCGGCCGACAGCATGTGGGGCCCGACCTTCCCCGAGCTGGTCGAGGCCCTGCCGGCCGGGCAGAAGATCCTCAACCGCAGCACGGTCAACGCCTGGCACGACGACAGTATCCGCGAGGCCGTCCAGGCCACCGGCCGCCAGAAGCTGATCTTCGCGGGCGTCTCCCTCGAGGTCTGCGCCGCCCTCCCCGCCATCGCCGCCACCGCCGACGGCCACGACGCCTACGTGGCCGTGGACGCCTCCGGCACCTTCAACCACACCAAGCGCGAGACCGGCCTCCTGCGCATGCAGCAGGCCGGCGTCATCGTCTCCGACTACGCCACCCTCATGGTCGAGGCCCTCGCCGACAACGCCTCCCCCGAGGCATGGCCCGTCTACGCCGCCCTCGACATCCCCTTCGCCGTCCTGGTCGGCCAGATCTCCGCCGCCCACCGCAACTAGATCGGCGTGTCTGTAACGGGCCGGTACCAGCTCCGGAACCGAAGCTGGTACCGGCCCTTCGGCGTGGTCGGACGGGTGTAGCGTCGACGTCAGAACAGTTCTCCAACTGGGGGGTCCCATGCGTCACTTCCGCACTCTCGCCGCAGCCACCACGATCCTGGCCGCGGCCGGACTGGCCGCGTGCGACGGTCCCAAGCCCGCTTCCAGCACCTCCAACGCCGCCGCCTCGAGCGCCGCCTCCGTGCCGATGGTCAGCGTGGCCGACGCCATGTCGCAGACCACGAAGGCCACTTCGCAGTACACCTCGGTCAAGCTCAAACTGTCCGAGAAGGTCAACGCCCAGGGCCAGGACGTCGACGTCACCGGCTCCGGCACCGTGTCCTGGCAGCCGGTCGCGATGGACATGACGATGACCGTGCCCGGGCTCTCCGCGGAGTTCGGCGGCGACGGCTCGATCCGTACGCTGATGAGCGGCACCACCATGTACATGAACATGGGCGACGCCGCGGCCGCCAAGTCCGGCGGCAAGCACTGGATGAAGCTGGACCTCACCTCGCTCGGCACCGCCGGCCAGGCGCTGGCCGACCAGATGAACAGCAGCTCCGGCAACGACCCGGCGACGCAGCTGAAGCTCTTCACCTCCTCCCCCGACATCAAGCGGGTGGGCCAGGAGTCCGTGAACGGCGTCCAGTCCACGCACTACACCGGCACGGTCGACCTCACCAAGCTCGCCGCCCAGCAGGACGCCTCCCTCAAGTCCCTGCTCACGCAGTCCACCAAGCTCGGCCTCAGCTCGATGAACCTCGACCTGTGGGTCACCGACAAGGGCCTCCCGGTCCGCATCCACGAGTCCACCCCGGCGACGGCCACCACCAAGTTCGACGTGACGGTCGACTACTCCGACTACAGCACCACCCCGGTCACCGTCACGGCCCCGCCGGCCAACGACACCAACGACCTCGGCGCCATGCTCAAGGGCATGCCCGGCACCCCCAAGTGACACCCGGGCAGGACCAGGCCCGCGGCATCGGCCTGGTCCTGCTCGTCCGGTACCTACTGCCGGCCCGGCACCTCGGACCGCGTCCGAGCACCGTCGCCCCGAGCACCATCGCCCCGAGCACCGTCGCCCCGAGCACCGTCGCCCCGAGCGCAGTCGCCCCGAGCACCATCCACCCGCACCAGTAGCGCCTCACCCCGCCGGCTCTGTGCCCCGTTTCGCCCGGTGGGCGGCGACCCGGACCCGCGTGCCGCACGCCGTCGAGCAGTAGCGCTGCGGCTCCCGCCGACCGGTGTCGATGAAGTACCGCCCGCACCCGGGCGCCGCACAGCGGCCCCAGGCGCAGTGGCCGCGGTCGCCGAGCCAGAGGGCCAGCGCCAGACCGGCGACGCCGAGCAGCCACTCCGCCGGGGCCGCCCCGTCCGGGGTGCGGGTGTGCACCGCCCACGGACGGCCCGGCAGCCGGGTCAGGCGGGGCCGGCTCGGGTAGCGGTCGAGCAGCGCGTTGATCGCCTCCGCCGCCCGGTCCTCGTCCTTCTCGCCGAGGATCGCCGCGATCTCCCCGACCGCTTCGCGGAGCCGCGCCGCCGAGGCCGGCCCCAGCTCGGGCCCGCCGTGCTGCGTCACCACCGCCTGCAGCCCGGCCAGGCCCACCTCCGGCTGGTCCCGTACCAGGTTGGCCAGGTCGGCCAGGAAGTACAGCCCGCGCGGACCGTCCTCGGCGTACGCCATCAGCCACTCCCAATTGATCGGCGGTCACTCACCACGCAATGGTAACGTCAAAACGCAGAGTAGACGTTACGACGAGAGGTCACCGTGACACCGCCGCCCCACACCCCCGTCCTGATCGCCGGCGGCGGGCCCGTCGGCCTGACCCTGTCGCTGCTGCTCACCCACCACGGCGTCGACCACCTCCTGGTCGAAGCCAGGTCCACCACCTCCCACCACCCCAAGGCCCGTGGCATCTCCGCCCGTTCGATGGAGATCTTCCGCCGCCTCGGCCTGGAGGGCGCGATCCGCCAGGCAGGCCTGCCCGCCGACCAGGTCTTCTTCTACCGGGGCCGCGACCTGACCGACCCCGACTTCGTCCGCACCGGCCTGCCCGAGCAGCCGGGCGCCGAGGCCAACACCCCCACCCCGGGCCTGATCTGCTCCCAGGACGCGCTCGAACCCCTCCTGCTCGACCGCGCCCGACCGCACACCCGCTTCGGCACCCGCCTGCTCTCCTACCGGCAGGACACCGACGGCATCCGGGCCGTCCTCGAAACGGACGGCTCCCGCTCCGCCGTGCACGCGGACTGGCTGGTCGGCTGCGACGGCGCGGCCGGCACCGTCCGCACCGCCGCCGGCATCGGCCTCGAGGGCCCGACCGGCCTCGGCCGCTACCTCAGCATCCGGTTCGAGGCGCCGCTCGGCCCGGTGGTGGCCGACCGCGCGAGCGCCTCCTACTTCCTCACCCCGCCGGGCCGGGGCGGCTTCCTGGCCGTCGACAACGACCGGCACTGGATCTACCAGTACCCGCTCGACCCGGCCGCCGAGCCGCCCTCGGACCTCGCCGCCCTGATCCGCACCGCCGCCGGCCTCCCCGGCCTCGACGTGACGGTCCACGACACCATGACCTGGCGGATGGACGCCCGCCTCGCCACCGCCTACCGTCACTCCCGCGTCCTGCTCGCGGGGGACGCGGCCCACGTCATCCCCCCGACCGGCGGCCACGGCATGAACACCGGCATCGGCGACGCCGACAACCTCGCCTGGAGACTCGCGTACGTCACCACCGGCCGCGCGCCCGAGTCGCTCCTCGACGGTTACGACGCCGAACGCCGCCCGCTCGCCCGCCAGGTGATCGACATCTCCACCGCCAACGCCGCCCAGCGCTCCGGCTACCGCATCGACGACGAGCTGCTGCTGACCGCCGACTACCACTCACCCACCCCGCTGGACCTCACCGGCTACCACCCCTCCGGCCGCCCGGGCACCCGCCTGCCCCACCTCCCCCTCACCCCGGGCGCCTCCACCCTCGACCTGGTCGGCCCCGACTTCACCCTCTTCACCCCCACGGCCGTCCCCGCCCCCGTCCGCGTGATCGCCACCGACTCCTGGCCTCCGGCCGCCCGTGCCCGCTGGCACGAACTCCTCGGCCCCGCCACCACCCTCCTGGTCCGCCCTGACGGCCACATCGCCTGGCGCACCGAGGAGCCGCCCACCGCCCTCCCGGACGTCCTCGGCCGCACCCCCGTCCGCCACACCCTGCCCGGCCTGCGACGATGACCGGGTGATCCAGGGCGAAGAGCACAGACCGGCAGGCCACCTCGGCGGCTTCCCGATGGTCGGCCGCGAGCCGGAGCTGGCGCGGCTGCTGTCCGAGCTGCGCGAGGCCCCCGCCGTCGTGCTGGTCGAGGGCGAGGCCGGAATCGGCAAGACCCGCCTGGTCCATGAGGCCTCGGCGGCGCTGCGCGCGCAGCGCCGCCAGGTGCTCACGGGGCTCTGCCACCCGCTGCGCGAACCGTTCCCGTACGGGCCGGTGGTGGACGCGCTGCGCAAGGCCGACCTCACTGACGCGCCGGCCTTCCCACCCACCACCGGCGCCCTGGCCCCGCTGCTGCCCGACCTCGCCGACCGCCTGCCACCCGCCCCGCCGGCCGCCGACCCGGCCGGACAGCGCTTCCAACTACTGCAGGCCGTACGGTCGTTCCTGACCGCCCTCGGTCCGGTCACCCTGATCGTGGAGGACCTGCACTGGGTGGACGAGACCACCCGTGAACTGCTGCTGCTCCTCGCCCGCGACCTCCCGCCGCAGCTCGGCCTGGTGCTCACCTACCGGGCCGAGGACCTGCCACCGGGCAGTGGCGTACTGGGCTCGGCCTACCGTCGGCCGCCCGGTACGGCCGGCTCCCTGATCCGGCTCGGCCCGCTGCGCGAGACCGACGTGCGGGAGCTGGCCGCCGCCGCGCTCGGCGGACAGGCCACCGGCGCGCTGGTCGCCGCCGTGTACCGCCGCAGCGAAGGCCTGCCGCTGGTGGCCGAGGAGGATCTGCGCTCCCTCGCCGAGCACGCCGCCACCGACGACCCGGCGGGGCTGCTCCAGAACGTGCCGCACGGCCTGCACGAGGTGGTCACCGAGCGCCTGGCGAGGCTGTCTCCGCAGGCCGTCGCCGTCGCCCGGGCGGCGGCCGTCCTGGCGGCACCGGCTCCCGAGCCGCTGCTGACCGCCCTGGCCGGCCTCGCCCCGGACCAGGGCGCCGAGGCAGTGACCGAGCTGCTCGGCGCAGCGGTTCTCCACGAGCCGGAGCCAGGCACGTACGACTTCCGCCACGTCCTCGCCCAGCAGGTGGTCCACCAGCTCGTCCCCGGCCCGGCCCGGGCGCGGCTGCACGGCCGCGCCGCCGAGCTGCTCCAGGGCCTCACCCCGGCGCCGCTGGTCCGGATCGCCCACCACACCCTCGCCTCCGGCGACCGGGCGGGCTGGCTGCTGCGGGCCCAGGAGGCCGCCGAGCAGGCGCTCGCCGTCCGCGACGGCGGTACGGCCGCGCCGCTGCTGCGGAGCCTGCTGGAGCGGCCCGAGCTGGCCGGCGAGGCGCGCGCCCGGGCCGCGCTGGCCCTGGCCGGAATCGCCGCCTACGGCATCGACCTGCGCGCCGATTCCGGGCTGCTGGGCCGGCTGGTCACCGATCCCGGGCTGCCGCCGGAGGTCCGTGGCGAGATCCGGCTCCGCCTGGGCCTGGGCATGCTGAACGAGACCGCCGACCCCGCCGGATTCGCCGAGGTCGAGCGGGCCGTGGACGAGCTGGCGGCCTGCCGCCCCGAGCGCGCCGTCCGGGCGATGGCCGCCCTCGCCCTGCGCGACGGCGCGGGGCCCGCGTACACCGGCGCCTGGCTGGCCCGGGCCGAGCGGGCCGTCGGCGAGGGCGGCACCGAGGAGCTGCGAGCAGCCGTCCACGCCACCCGGCTGACGCTGATGACCTGTCGGGCCGATCCGAGCCTCTGGGGACTGACCGACCGACTGCCACGCCGCACCGAGGACCGGGAAGTCCTCCGGCAGACGGCACGCGCCCTGCAGAACGTCGCGGACACCGCCTGCTACCTCGGCCACGACCGCCGGGCGGCCGCCCTGGCGACCGAGGCCGGGCAGGCCGCCGCGCGGGCCGGCCACCCGATCGTGGAGTACCTGTCCGGTGGCACGCTGCTGCGCCTGGACGCGTTCGCCGGGCGGTGGGACGGCCTGGCCGACCGGCTCGGCCGACTGGTCGCCGGATACCCCACCGCCGTCGCCGTGCATGCCGAACGGGCGCTGCTGACCGGCCTCCTGGCCACGGCCCGGGGGCAGCACGCCCGGGCGCTCAAGCTGTTCGGCGAGGCGGCCGGCATCAGCGCCGACCTGCTGCTGGTGGGCCTGGAGCTGCGGGCCGCCACCGGCCTGGCCGCAGCCCACCTGGCCCGGGGCGAGACCCTCCGGGCCTGGCCGGTCGCCGCACGCGCCCTCGCGACCACCCGCCGCACGGAGGCCTGGCCCCGGGCGGCCGGACTGCTGTCGGTCGCGGTGGAGACGGCCCTGGCCTGCGGCCGCCGCGAGTCGGCCCGGCTGCTCGCCGCCGAGGCGGCCCGCGGCCTGGACGGCCGGGACTGCCCGGCGGCCGCCGCCGACCTCGAACTCGCCCGCGGCCTGCTCTGCCAGGACACCGAACCATCCGCCGCCGCACGGCACTTCAATCAGGCGGTGGAGCTCTGGCGGCAGATCGGGCGGCCGTACGAGACCGCCCGTGCTCTCGAGCGCCAAGGCTCCGCCCTCCGGCGGCACGGCGCCGGTCCGCTCACCGAGGCGCTGACCCTCTTCACCGGCCTCGGCGCCACCGCCGACGCCGCCCGCTGCGGGCAGACCCTGCACGGCCTCGGCGTGGCCCGCCGAGGGCCGGGCCGCCCGGCGTACGGCAGCAGCCTGTCGCCGCGCGAGCACCAGGTCGCCGGGCTCCTCGCCGACGGCGCCGCCAACCAGCGGATCGCCGAGACCCTGTTCCTGTCACCCCGCACGGTGGAGCACCACGTCGCCAACGTGCTGCGCAAGCTCGGCACCACCCGGGCGCAGCTGCCGGGCGTCTACCCGGGCCGCCCGGAATGACCATCGCCCGGTGCCGGTCGGGGGCTCCGACCGGCACCGGGCGTCGGGCAGCCACGCTCAGACGGTGGTCCACTGCTGGTTGGGCTTGTCGCTGCCGCAGGTCCACTGGACGACCGGCGCCCCGGCGGTCCGCGAGCTGCCGGAGACGTCCAGGCACAGGCCGCTGTTCACGGACACCAGCTGGTGGGCGCTGCTCCCGGGCACCGGGGCCATCCGCCACTGCTGGTTGGCCTTGCCACTGCCGCAGGCCCACTGGATGACCTGGACGCCCGTGCTGGCGGAGGCCCCGGGGACGTCCAGGCACTTTCCGCTGTTGGCCGCGACCAACTGGTAGGTGTCGGCGGCGACCGGCACCAGCTGCCACTGCTGGTTGGCCTTGCCACTGCCGCAGGTCCACTGGTCGATCAGGGCGTTGTCGGCGGTGGAGGCACCGGTGACGTCCAGGCACATCCCGCTGTTCACGCTGACCAGGCTGCCCACGGCCGGGCCGGCCAGCGGGGTGACGGTGAGGTTGGCGAAGTCGGCGTTCTGGAATCCGCCGACGCCGAGGCCGAGCTGCCCGGCCAGGTGGCTGTAGTCCGTCACCGAGGCGACCTGCACGTGGTCGACCGAGGCGGTGATCGACGGCCCCTGCATGGCCAGCGTCAGGTTGTGCCGGCTGCCCGCACCGGCACCGGAGTAGCTGCCGGTGGCCAGGGTGGTGTCGGCGCCGGAGCTGTTCTCCGTGTACAGGGTCCAGGTGCCGGCGGTGGTGATCTGGAAGTGGTAGGCGGAGTGGTCGTGGTCGATGTGGTCCAGGCGCCCCAACAACTCTGCCGAGCCGGCCTGTTCCAGCACCACGTCCACGGCGGCCTGGTAGCTGGTCCAGTTCGGGTCGCCGAACAGGGTGAGCGGGGTGTAGCCCATGTCGGTGTGCCACGGGATCGGCGCGGTCGTGAGGACCTGGCGCAGACAGTTCGCCGTGCCGACGGCGGCCGGGCAGGGGGCGGTCTCGAACGCGCCGGCCCAGTCGTGGAAGTACGGTCCGGCCGCGCCGGTGCGCGCGTTCGTGAGGTCGGCCGTGTACGGCAGCGGGAAGGCCGCCGCGGCGGGCGGTACGGCACTGCCCTTGGCCTGGCCGGTGGTGGTGGTGACCGTGTAGAGGTAGCCCGGCTGCAGGGTGAGCGAGTAGGCGCCGCCCTGCGGGGTGACGTCCTGGGTGTGCGTGAACCACCGGCTCGGGTCGGCCGAGGCCATGTCGGTCGCCCAGACGTGCAAGGTACCGGTGGACAGGCCACCCGCCACCTTGAAGTTCACCGTGGTCGCCGCCGGAGCGTCCGTGGTCTCGATGACGGTGCTGTAGTCCTGGCCGGACTTGAGGGTGACGTAACTCCCGCTGTGCGCGTCACCGTTGACACCGGCACCGGCCAGGTAGCCGCTGCCGCCGTCCAGGTACTGCCAGCCGGGCTTGGCGAACTGCGTGGTGTGGGCCATCGCCCAGATGTCCTGGCCGACGGAGTAGGAGCCCGACCACGGCTGATCCGCCCGCATCAGGCCCGCGTCGTAGTACGGCAGGTGGGCGGGCCAGGAACTGACCAGCGCCCACTTGAGGTTGGCGGTGATCCGCGCGTCCACGTACTCACGGTTCATGTTCCGGGCCAGTGCCGTCGGATTCGACCCGTAGCTGTCGTTGTCGTCCTCGGACTGCCACAGGGGCTTGCCCAGGCCGAGGGCGGTGCCGTTGCCGGGGCAACCGGTGTACACGGGGGTGGAGTGCCAGCAGACACCGTGCGCGCCCACCACGGCGACGGCCTTGTTGAACGCCTGGTCGGTGGCGAGGTCGGTGGCGGCCGACCAGTTCGGGTCGTCGGTGTCGGCCGCCACCAGCTTGGTGCCGGTGTGGCCGCTCGCGTCCAGGGCGGTGCGCAGGTTCTCGAACCAGCCCTTGTCGTAACCGATCTCGTTCCAGCCGCCGAGGTAGCCGACGCTGAGACCGTGCCCTTGGGCGCAGCCGAGCCAGTTGGTCAGGTAGGTGATGTTGTCCTGGGACCACATGCCGCCGTTGAACCAGCCCGGCCCGGCCCACTCCAGTCCGTAGAAGGTGATCGCGGGGTTGCGCAGCTGGGCCTGTTCCATCAGCCACCACTCGTAGCCGCGGTTGCAGTCGAGGTCGGTGCGGCTGCGCATGTGGCTCGGCTCGGGCCCGTCGCTGGAGTTGGCGTCGGCGCCGATCTCCACCTTCAGGATCTGCAGGTTGGCGCCGTACCCCGGTCTGAACAGGTAGTCCAGGATCTGCGAACGCTGCGGTTCGGGGTAGTCGACCAGCAGGCGGGAGGTCGCACCGCCACCGCTGATCGCTCCCATACCGTCGAAGATCCGACCGGCCGAGGTGCCGTCGAGCGTCACCGTCTGGGTGGCGGCGACGGCGGACGAGGGCAGGACCAGGGTCGCGAAGGCGAGCCCGAGACCCGCCACGACAGTGGCCGCACGGCGCAGGGGATTGGGTCGACATCTCATCGGGCCTCCGGGCAATGTGAACAGACTTGACCAAATGTCACCACTCTTCAACGTGGCGCCTCACAGGAAACCGGCGGTTCATCTCGCCGTCAAGAGCGCGAAACGCGCGGATCACGAAGCATGCCACCTAAGAAAATCCATGTAATTGACTAGGTATCGCCCCGTGCCCGCATTGACCACCGGCCTGCCGCCACCTACCTTTCGACTCCGATCGCATCTGTTGAGTTATGAGCGATCTGGCCTCGAATGAAAGGCATCCCCCCAATGCACCGGCCTCTCCGGACGGCGGCGGCAGCCGCCGTCCTCCTCCTGTTCGGCTCCCTCACCACCGCTCCCGCCGCCATCGCCGCGCCCCCCACGACGGTGTCCACTCCGATCACCGTGGACGGCCACTCCGCCGGCCGCGTCTTCGACGGTGTGGGCGCCGCGAGCGGCGGCGGCGGCAACTCCCGCCTGCTGATCGACTACCCCGAGCCCCAGCGCAGCCAGTTGCTCGACTACCTCTTCAAGCCCGGCTACGGCGCAGGCCTGCAGTCGCTGAAGATCGAGATCGGCGGTGACACCAACTCCACCGACGGCGCCGAGCCCAGCTACCAGCACACCAAGGGCACGGTGGACTGCGGCCAGGGCTACGAGTGGTGGCTGGCCGAGCAGGCCAAGGCCCGCAACCCCGACATCAAGCTCTACGGCCTCGCCTGGGGCGCGCCCGGCTGGATCGGGGTGAACGACCCCGCCAACCCCTCGCCCGGGAAGCCGTACTTCTGGTCCCAGGACATGATCGACTACCTGGTGGGCTGGTTCGGCTGCGCCGCTCAGCACAACCTGCCGGTCGACTACATCGGCGGCTGGAACGAGCGCGAGTACGACGCCGCCTGGTACAAGAAGTTCAAGGCCGCACTGGTCGCGAGCGGCCACGCCGCCACCAAGGTGGTCGGGGCGGACAGCTACGACTGGGGCCTCGCCTCGGCGATGGCCGCCGACCCGCAGCTGAACGCCGCGATCGACATCGTCGGCATGCACTACCCCTGCGGCTACCTGGGCGCGATGTCCACCTGCAACAGCACCCCGGCCGCCCAGGCCCTCGGCAAGCCCATCTGGGCCAGCGAGAGCGGCTCGCAGGACTACAACTCCGGTGCCCCGGCGGTCGCGCGGGCGGTCAACCGCGACTACATCGACGGCCGGATGACCTCCTTCATGAACTGGCCGGTCATCGCCGCCCTCTACCAGAACCTGTACTTCTCCACCGACGGCCTCTCCCTCGCCGCACAGCCCTGGTCGGGCAACTACTCGATCGGCCAGACCACCTGGGCCACCGCGCACACCACCCAGTTCACCAAGCCCGGCTGGCAGTACCTCGACTCCGGCAGCGGCTACCTCGGCGGGAACCGGGCCAACGGCAGCTACGTCTCGCTCAAGTCCCCGACCGGCGGCGACTACTCCACCGTCATCGAGACCATGGACGCCACCGCCGCCCAGACCGCCACCTTCACGGTGACCGGCGGCCTGCCGACCGGCCAGGTGCACGTGTGGTCCTCCGACCTGGCCACCCCCGACCAGTCCGACGACTTCGTCCACCAGCAGGACCTCACCCCGGCAGGCGGCTCGTACACGCTGACCCTGCAGCCCGGCCACCTCTACACGGTGAGCACCACCACCGGCCAGGGCAAGGGCACCGCCACCTCCCCGGCCGCCGCGCCGCTCCCCCTGCCGTACGCGGACAGCTTCGACACCCCGGCCGCGTCCACCTCACCGAAGTACTTCGCCGACATGAACGGCGCCTTCCGGACGGTGAGTTGCGCCGGCGGCCACTCCGGCACCTGCCTGCGCCAGATGGCCCCGAGCGCCCCGGTCAACTGGACCGACGAGGCGAACAAGGCGCCCTACACCATCATGGGCGACAGCAGCTGGGTCAACTACACCGTCACCGCCGACACCCTGTTCGAGCAGCCCGGTGCCACCGAGGTGCTCGGCCGGGTCAACCAGCAGGGCCGCAACGACAACGGGCTCAACGCCTACCATCTGCGGCTCAGTGACACCGGTGCGTGGTCGATCCTCAAGAGCGACCTGAGCTGGAACTTCACCACCCTCGCGGCCGGCACCGTCACCGCTCCGGGCCTGAACACCTGGCACCGCCTCGCGCTCACCATGCAGGGCTCTACCCTGACCGCCGCGATCGACGGGCAGAGCGTCGGCGCCGTCACCGACCACAGCTTCACCTCCGGCATGGCCGGCCTCGCCCTGACGGGCTACCGGACCCAGCAGTTCGACAACCTCGCCCTCACCCCGGGCACCGGCACCGGCTCCTTCACCGGCCCGGTCGCCTCCGGCGTCACCGGCAAGTGCCTCGACGCCTTCGGCGGCTCGAAGGCCGACGGCACCAAGGCGATCATCTGGAGCTGCGACAGCAACGACGCGGCCCAGACCTGGACCTGGGACAACGGGCAGCTGAAGTTCGGCGGCACCTGCCTGGACGTGACCGGCGCGGCGACCGCAAACAGCACCCTGGTCGACCTGTGGACCTGCAACGGGGGCGCCAACCAGCAGTGGACCCCGCAGGCCGACGGCTCCTTCAAGGGCGTCCAGTCCGGCCGCTGCCTGGACGACCCGGCCGCCAGCACCACCGACGGCACCCAGCTGATCATCTGGGACTGCAACGGCGCGGCCAACCAGCGCTGGACCCTGCCGTAAGCCCCCCGGTGGCCCTCGACCGGGCCGAGGGCCACCATCTCCCCGCACCCCGCGTAGACACCCCGCGTAGACATCACGCGTAGAGCCCCTTGACCAGGCACTCAGCCCGGCTCTAGGTTCTTGCCGCATCATGCGCGCCGGGACTGCGGAGGAGGCGACCCTCGCCCTCCCCACCCGGCTGATCGAGGGGGAAGTACCCGCATGCTCGACAAGAGCCGTTCGAAGTCCGTGGCCCTGCTGGCGATCGGCGTCCTCGCCGGTGGCGCCTTCGCGGGTGGCGGGCTGGCGATCGCCGACGCCAAGGCGCCGCGCACGGACCGCCAGATCACCAACATGACCAACGAGGTCGCCAACATCAAGGCGTACTACGGCGACACCGTGGACGCCCAGGGCGAGCACTGGCCGTCGGCGGACAGCAACTACGCCAAGCAGGTCGCCGACATCGAGAAGGACGCCAAGCGCTTCCTCGCCGACAAGGCCCGCAACACCCGCGGCCCGAAGAAGGCCATCGTGCTGGACGTGGACGACACCTCGCTGTCGACCTACAACTACGAGCTGGAGACGACCTTCGTCTACAACCCGGCCAGCAACTCGCAGTACATCGCCACCAAGAACATGCCGGCCGTCTTCGGCATGAACGACCTGGCGACCTGGGCCCAGCAGCAGGGCTACACGGTGTTCTTCATCACCGGCCGCCCGGAGGCACAGCGTTCCGACACCGCCCGCAACCTGGCCGCCGTCGGCTACCCGTCGGCCGACCAGGAGCACCTCTTCCTGAAGAACAAGGCCAACCCGCCGGCCTACCTGGCCTGCGGCTCGACCTGCACCACCATCGAGTACAAGTCCGGCACCCGCGCGCACATCGAGTCGCTCGGCTACCGCATCGTCGCCGACTTCGGCGACCAGCAGAGCGACCTGACCGGTGGTCACACCGAGCGCACCTACAAGATCCCGAACCCGATGTACTACATCCCCTGATCCCGGTCGTGACCCCGGTCGTCCCCGACCGGGGTCACCTCCCGGACCTCCTGCAGCAGCCCCCAGGTGAAGTCCGCCGTGCACGGGCGCACCCGCCCGTCCTCCCCCGCCGCCGCGAAGTCCAGCTGGAAGCGGTTCGGCGCGCTCCCCTCCCTCGGCACGGCGGGCGCGAACGCGGCGCCCACGTCGTCCACCACGCAGCTCCACGGCAGCAGATCGGCGAGCGTCCGCAGAGCCGGCGCCCCGGCCGCCCGGACCAGCCACTCGTTCAGCACCGGCGCACCGAACTCGGCCGGGCCGAGCAGCACCTCGAAGCGGAGCTCCGGCCAGAGCGGCAGCTCCCACTGCCACGCGGTGCAGCCGAGATCACCGACCTGCCGCGCCACCGCCGCCTCCGGCGCGCCGAGCACCGCCCGGTGCCGCGCCCCGCCCCGCGGGAAGCCGGGCGCCCGCACCATCGCCTGCCAGCGCCGGTTAGCCTCCCGCATCCCCGCCCGGTCCTTCCCGAGCCGCCGCACGGCGTCCTCCACCAGGCCGGGCTGGAAGTCGGCCATCCGCCGCAGCAGTACGAGCTGGAACTCCGTCACCCCGAAGCCGTTGATCGCCATGCCCAGGAGGCTACGCGCCGCCGCGGTCCGCGAGGACGAGCGCGACCAGCTCCCGGCGGCTGCGGACGCCGAGCCGGTCGAAGACGGCGGTGAGGTGCTCCTGCACGGTGTTGGCCGAGATGCACAGCTCGGCGGTGATCTCCCGGGTCGAGCGGCCGCGCAGCACCAGGGTGGCGACCCTGCTCTGGGCCGGGCTCAGCCCGTAGGCGAGCAGCAGCAGCGAGGAGCGCTGCGCGGGCGGCGCGGGCTCCACGATCACCGCCGTCTGCGGCGCGGGCGGCCCGGTGAGCCGGGTGGCCCGGACGGTCCACCACCCGCCGTGGCGGTCCCGCACCCGCGCCACCGGCGGTGACGCCTGCTCCAGCTGGTCCAGCCGGGCGGCCACCGCACAGACGGCGTACGGGAGCTCACCGCCGGGCGGGAAGCCGGCCGGGTCGAGACGGGCGAGCCAGTCGCGGGCCTCCACGCTCGCCGAGCGGAGCTCCGGTCCGGGGTCGAGCACCAGGACCCCGGGGGCCGGGGCACCAGGCTCCGAGGCGGGGCCGGTCAGCCCGAGGGCGACAGCCTGCCGCAGGCCCTCGGCGAGGTGCGGGGCGAGGGCCCGCAGCACGGCGAGGTCCTGCTCCCCGAAGCCGGCGGCCGCCGGCTCCCGGTGCAGGCACAGCACGCCCCAGCAGCTCCCGCCGTGCCGCAGCGCCACCCGGAGCTCGTCGCCGAGCCCGAGCGGCGCCATGATCTCCCGGGAGCGGGGGCTGGCCGCGAGGTCGCCGCGCGTCGCCCGGCCCAGGGTGGCGACGGGATCGTCCGCGTCCGCCAGTTCGGCGAACTTGTTGACGTCCGCCCGGCCGTACTCGTTCTCCAGGAACCGCGCCGTCTCACCCGCCAGCGGCTCGTCCGCCGCGGCCCAGGTGAACAGCAGCGAGGCGGGGTCGACGGCGGCGAAGAACACCGCCTCCGCGGGGACCAGCCGGCGCAGCCTCGGCAGCACGTCCGCACGCAGCGCGGCCGGACCGAGCCCGGCGTAACAGCGGGCGACAAGTCCGGCCGTCCGGCGATCGGTCACTGACATCGCCATGGCTCCGACGCTACTCCTGGTCCGAAACACACGCCTCAGGCCAGCCCCAGCTGGCGCAGCAGGCCGTACTCGTCCAGGCGGCCCCAGCGCTCGACGATCCGGCCGTCCCGGAGCCGGAAGATGTTGATCCCGGGGAGCCTGAGCGGCCGCCCGGTGGGGGCGACGCCGAGCAGCTCGCCCTGGTGGGTGCCGCTGGCCGTGAAGTGCTCGACCACCAGGTCGCCCTCGGCGACGAGCAGGTCCTGGTCGCTGTGCCAGTCCGGGCAGGCGGCCCGGAACAGCGCCCCGGCCCGGCGCATCCCCTCCCGGTCGGCACCGGCCCCGAACGGCGGGTCGTTGTTGACGAAGTCCTCGGCCAGGTATGTGTCCACGGCCCCCAGGTCGCCCTGGCTGAAGAGCGCGTCGATGAATGCGGTGACGGTCTGCTTGTTCTGCTCGATGGTGTCCATACCGGCAGTCTCCGACCGTGCCGGAGCGGCCGGTACCCCAGAAGTCTGGGGTTTCCCGACGCCGCCCAACAGGTGAATCCGGCCGGCCGCCGGGCCCGGCGGAGCCGGTACGACCCGCCGGTGTGGGTACATGTCCTGTCGGGGGTCGTGACTGGGGAGGCGGGCAATGCGAGCGGCCACACGTCTGCTGACCGCCGGGCTCGTCCTGCTCGCCGCCGCCTGCTCCACCGGCGCCCCGGCGCCCTCCGGCCAACCCCTCCCGGCTCCGACCGTGACCACCACCCCGCCGCCGTCCCCCGCTCCGTCCCCCACTCCGACCCCGCCGCCCACCC
This sequence comes from Kitasatospora sp. NPDC002227, assembly GCF_040296285.1. NCBI lineage: Bacteria > Bacillati > Actinomycetota > Actinomycetes > Kitasatosporales > Streptomycetaceae > Kitasatospora > Kitasatospora sp. NPDC002227. Next base: position 19,537 of record NZ_JBEOWY010000039.1, on the reverse strand, counting down.
CGGCCTTCACCGACCGCCAGCTCGCCGGCCAGCGGGTCATCTACTCCTACTCGGGCGACACCCCGCCGGCCTCCCTGCTCGACGACATCCGGGCCGGCCAGGCCGCCGGAGTGATCTTCTTCGGCCCGAACACCGCCGACCCCGAGCGGTTCGCGGCCGCCGTCGCCCAGCTGCGCGCAGCCCAGCAGGAGAGCCCGGTCCGGCTCCCGCTCCTGCTGATGACGGATCAGGAGGGCGGCCTGGTCCGCCGCCTGCCCGGCGCGCCCGCACTCTCGGCCCGGCAGACCGGTGAGGCCGAGGACCCCGTCGCCGCTGCCCGCGAGGCCGGCACCGAGGCCGGGCAGAACCTCGCCGCCCACGGCCTGAACGTCAACCTCGCCCCCGTCCTGGACGTCTACGACCGGCCCGGCAACTTCATCGACCGCCCCGAGCGCTCGTACGGCCGCGACCCGGCCCAGGTCGCCGCCCTGGGCGGGGCGTTCGTCACCGCCCAGCAGGCCACCGGCGTCGCCGCCACCGCCAAACACTTCCCCGGCCTCGGCACCGCCCCCGCCGGCCGCAACACCGACACCGGCGAGGTGACCCTGGACGCCTCCGCCGCCCGCCTCGCCACCGTGGACGAGGCCCCCTACCCGGCGGCGATCGCGGCCGGCGTCAAGCTCGTCATGGTCAGCTGGGCCGTCTACCCCGCCCTCGACCCGGACCGCCCGGCCGGCCTCTCCCCCCGGATCGTCCGCGACGAACTCCGCCACCACCTCGGCTTCCAGGGCGTCACCATCACCGACGCCCTGGAAGCCGGAGCCCTCAGCCCCACCTCCCGGCCCACCCCCTCGCCCGACCCCACCGAAACCGCCACCCACGCCGTATCGGCCGCCCTCGCCGGGATGGACCTCCTCCTCTGCTCCGCCCAGACCCCCGCCCAGGCCGAGACCGCCACCACCGCCCTCACCACCGCCCTCACCACCGGCCACCTGGACCGCCCGGACTTCCTGGCAGCCGTGGCCCGCGTCAACGCCCTCCGCTCCACCCTGAATTGACCTGCCGAGCCGCAGAAAGTCCGGCCGGACAGGCCTTAGCATGCGGGGGTGAACCTCTCACAGCTCGGCGAGCCGATCCGGCCGATGGTCCGTGTCCACGGCGGGTTCGCCAACCGGATGTACCGCCTCGACACCGACCAAGGGTCGTTCGCGGTCAAGGAGTTGAACCTGGCCGACCGCCGCACGCCGTACCGCGCCGGGGACGTGCTCCGGTTCGAGCGGGCGGCCTTCGCCGCCGGCGTGCCGATGCCGGAGCCGGTCTCGGCCGAGGGCGGCACGCTCGTGCACCGGTGGGTCGACGGGGAGAAGGTGCCCGAGGCGCCGGTGTCGGCGGCGTTCGCGTTCGAGACCGGCGAGATCCTCGCGCGCATCCACGCGCTCGACGTCCCGTGGCCCGAGGAGCCGGCCGAGGGGCCGACGCCGCGGGACTGGCCCGAGCTGGCCGCTCGGGCGGTGGCGACCGGGCAGCCGTGGGCCGACGAACTCGCCTCCCGCGTCGAGGCGTTCCTCGCGATCGCCCGCTTCGTCGACACCTGCGAACGGCCGGGGCCCGTCGTGCTGAGCCACGGGGACATCCAGCCGTGGAACCTGCTGGCCCGGGCGGGCCGGCCGGTGGTGCTCGACTGGGAGCTCTCGGGGCCGCTCGACCTGTCGGGCGAGCTCGGCTCGACGGCGCTGAGCCTCGCCAAGGGGCCCGGCTTCGACGGCATCGACCCGGCCGTCTTCCGCTCCGTTCTCGACGGCTACACCGCGGCGGGCGGCGTGCTGCCGCCGTCCGGCCCGAGCTGGTTCGGGTCCATGACCGGCGGCTGGCTGGGGCACACCAGGTGGAACCTCCTGCGCTGCCTCGCCGGGGTCGAGGCGAGCACCGGCCCCGGCCTCGCGCTCTCGCACGAGGCCGTCCGCAACGGCCTGCGCGGCCTCCCCGAGCTGCTCGGCCGGCTCCCGGAGCTCGAGGCGCTGCTCCCGTAGCGGCGGGGCCAGAGGCCCCCGCCTCGGTCAGGCGGTGCGGAGCCGGTCCGGCACGGCCCACCACTGGTCGGGCCGGTCCACCACCGGGGCGGTCAGGCCCTCGCCGCGGACCCGGGCCAGCCGCAGCAGGTACGCCGCGATCCCGGCGGCCCCCTGCATCCAGCCGGTGCCGGGCGGCAGCAGCGGCGGGTCCTGACGGTGCTCCAGGAACTGCCAGCGCGCGCCCGAACCGTCCCGGACGGCCCGCTCGACCAGGGCGTCACCCATCGTGTGCGCCCCGCGCAGAAGCGTTTCGGCGTACGCCTGGTCCGCGCTGTCCTGGGCGGCGTCGAGCAGGATGTCCCCGACCCCCGCCGTGCCGCAGCACCGCCCGTCGTTGTCCCAGAAGCCGGGCCGCAGCCGCTCCGGGAGCCCGGAGGTGAGCACCGAGTGCAGGCAACGGCGGCGCAGCTCGGCGACGCCGACCCCGGAGACCTCGCCGACCCCCGCCCGGGCGAGGGCGGAGAAGAGGTGGGAGGTCCCGGCGGGGCCGTGGCACCAGGTGTAGGTCAGCGGCTCCACGTCGCGGGTGGACGGCGGGATGGTGTGCGGCACGACGAACCCGCCGTCGGCCAGGGAGCCGACGGTCAGCAGGTGCTGGGCGCCCTGCACGGCGGCGGCGACGAAGTCGGGGCGGCCGAAGGCCGCTCCGGTCACGGCCAGCGCGGCCGCGACCCCGGCGGTGCCGTGCGCGTAGTTCGGGCTCCGGGAGGGGGCCTTGGGGAAGATGCCCCAGTCCAGCCCGGCCTCGGTGCGGTCGGCGGAGCGCAGCAGCGACTCGCCGCCGGTCACCGCGATCGCCTCGGCGTGCTCGCCGCCGGCCCAGACCGCCGCCAGCATCACCCCGGCGGTGCCCACGATCAGGTCGAGCAGCGGCCCCCGGTAGCCCGGTTCGATCTCGAGCGTGGTGTCCCAGCCCTCCGGGGTCGCCAGCTCCGCGAGCCGCGCCAGCGCGGCCTGCTCGGCGCCGGGCGCGAGCAGGCGCAGCGCCGTGGCGTCCCCGGCCAGTCCGTCGCAGAGGGATGGTTCGACGCGGCTCGCCACCTGGCGGGAGAGCCGGGCCACGATCGCGTCCGCGAGGGCCTGCTCCTCCTGGGACAGCGGACGGTACCGGGCGATCTCGGCCAGCACGGGGGCCAGCCCGCCGATCCCGGCGTACACGCTGTCGCGGTCCTCGGCGGGCCCCTCCCGCCAGCGGTCCTCGGTCACCTTGTCGGGCAGCCAGGGGCCGTCGTCCTCGCGAAGCTGTCCGAGCACCCAGGCCCAGGCGGCTTCCCCCGTCTCACGGTACACATCAGTCACCGGCATCGCGCCAGGCTACTACCGTCCGCTCGCGGCCTGGTGCGCAAGGGCGGAAAGCGGCGTAACCGGCATGGGCGCTGGGCAGCCTGGCAACCCGTCGGAGCTTCGACGGCGAGCCGTCCGACCACCTGACGAGAGGACCTCCCTCCGCCTCGGCCGCTCCGCCGGCGCCGCTCCAGCCACCGCAGCCCTGCCCCTCGCCCCGGCGGGGCCCGGCCTCGCGGGCGGCCTCCCCGAGACCGTCACCGGCTCCCCGGGTGGGCCAACCCCACCAGCGGTGGACCTGGCTAGTCGGCGATGCCGAGCGGGTCCGCCACCTCCGCCAGCAGCTCCGGGCCGTTGGTGCCCACCCGGTTGACCGCCGTCGACACCGCCCGCACGGTCACCTCCCCGTCGGCGGGCAGGTGCAGCAGCCGGTGCAGCTCGGCCCGGTCGGAGACCTCGGGGTCGAGCCACAGCCCGAGGTCCTCGGGCGCGATGACCACCGGCATCCGGTCGTGCACCCGGCCGGCGCTGTCGGTGGCGTCGCGGGTGAGGATGCAGGCGGTGGCCAGCCAGGCGGCCGGGTCGTGCTCCGGCACCGCGTCGTCCCGCCAGAACTCGTACAGGCCGGCCATCAGCATGACGCCGCCGGTGGTCAGGAAGTACGGCTGCTTGAACGCCTTCCGGCCCTCCGCGGCGGCCACCTGGCGCCACTCGAAGTAGCCGTCCGCCGGGAGCACGCACCTGCGCTTGGCGAAGGCCTTCCGGAAGGACGGCTTCTGGTCGGCGGTCTCCGACCTGGCGTTGATCAGCCGCGCCGCGCCGGAGGCGTCCTTCGACCAGGACGGCACCAGCCCCCAGCGCAGCGGCCGCAGCCGGCGCGCGAGCTCCCCGGTCTCCTTGTCGACCCGCTCCAGGAGCGCGCTCACCGGGTCGGTCGGCGCCACGTTCCAGCTCGGCGCCAGGGTCTCGGCCGAGTCCCAGCCGAACTCGCCGAGGAGTGAGACCAGGTCCGCCGGGGTGGTGGTGGAAACGAAGCGCCCGCACATTTCCCTATACCGTCCGCGTGTTGAAGGGCTGCGGAAGGAGTGTGTGGTGAGCGCTTGGCGTGTGTTCTGGGTCGGTTCGGACTGGGTCGGGCGTTCCGGTGCGCCCGAGTTGGAAGGGGCCGGGGTAGGGATGCGCGTAGGGGACGCGGTGTTCGTGTCGCCGGACCATCGGATCGATCCGGGGCTGTGCCGGTACGGGCAGTCGGCGGTCTTCCGGAAGTTCACGACGGAGACCCGCCGGAACTACGCGGGTGACCTGGTGCTGCTGCTGACGTTCCTGACCAGCCGCAGGCGGCACTGGACGCAGGCGCGGGACCAGGACCTGAAGGACTTCAAGGACTGGCGGTTCAGCGCGCCGCAGAACCCGGGCCGGGTCGGGGCGTCGAAGTCGAACCGGGAGCTCGCGGCGTTCGCGACCTTCTTCAAGTGGGCGCACAAGAACCAGTATGTGCCGGTGAGCCCGGTGACGGTGCGCGACGCCGTCGGGATGGACGGGGCGGTGCGCGAGGTGCTGGAAGACCTGGAGCCGGTGCGGCCGGCCGCGGGCATGCACTGGCTGACACCCAGGGCGTGGCGGCTGTGGATCGACATCGGACTGCGGGGGCAGACCGCGCAGGGACTGGTCGAGCCGGGGTGGCTGGGCCGCCTGGAAGACCGCAATGTGGCGTTCAGCCGCTTGGTGGTGTCGTCGGGGCTGCGCAGGCAGGAGGCCGGGTCGCTGCTGACGTTCGAGACCCCGCACCAGCGCCTCGGGGGCAGCCGGTACTGCTACGGACGGGTGGCGGCCGAGGCGACGCGGGCAAAGGCCGCCCGGACGTATTACGCGTCGAGCGAGTCAACGCGCGACATCGAGTCGTACGCCGAATCCTCCCGGGCCTGGGCGGTGCGCAAGGCTCAGGCCAAGGGCCGTTACGAGCGTGTCGCCGGCTTGCGGTCGGTCAGCGAGGTGTCGCCGGGGCCGCGCCGGGTGGTGTGCTGGGTGGAACGGGACGGGACGCGATGCCGGCAGGCGCTGGACCGGCTGACCTGGCAGGACCGGACACTGCTGTACACGGAGGGCTCCCAGGGGCCCGAGCCGCTGTGGCTGTGGCTCAACGAGGCCGGCCTGCCGTTGAACCCGCATTCGTGGGACGCGGTGTTCAGGACAGCGAACCTGCGCTGCCAGGCCGCGCTGGAGCCGCCGGCGGGCATCCGGGCGGATCCGCACCGGCTCTACTGGCCGTACGCGACAGTGCAGGCCGGGCGGCACAGTTTCGCGCTGAAGATGCTGGTGACGCTGAACCAGCTCCTGGACCGGCGGTTCGGTCTGACCGCGCGCGAGCGCCGGTACTACGGGCTCCTCCTGGGCGATCCGTGGCAGATGGTGCAGGGGCTACTGGGGCACGCGACCCGGCAGGTGACGGTCGAGCGGTACCTGGCGCCGGTGCGGCACCTGGACCTTGCCGCCCTGTTGCGAGAGGCCGAGAACCCTCAGGGCGACGAGGCCTTCGACCTGGACGAGGTGTTCGCGAAGCTGGCACGGGAGAGCGACGGCATCCAGGACATCGACGTGCGGATGACGCCTGCCCCGGCGGCGGTGGCCGAGTGAGCCGACCGGGGCGCTCGGCCTCGCTTCCACCGCCCGGCCACACCGCGCCCGAGCCGCTGGAGCCGGTCGACGGCCTGGTGGTGCACCACCGCAACCGCTCCGGCGCCGTCCGGGACTTCGACTTCGCGGCCCTTCCCGGCACCGACGAGCTGCGACGCTCCCTGGCCGTGCTGTTCGCCGCCCGCTCTCGCGGCTGGGGCTCGCACGCCAGCGCCGAGAAGGTGTTCCGGCAGGTGCGCGTCTTCGCGGTGTTCCTGTCGGAGCAGAACCGGCCGCTGTCGGATCTGGACGTGCTGAGCGCCTCCGCCGTCGACGCGTGGTGGCTGGCTCTCAAGAGCAACCAGGGCGGCCGGGAGACCTTCCTGCACGTGAGCGCCCTGCTACAGGAGGACGCCCGGCTGCGGGAGGGACGGGTGGCCCAGGCGCTCGCCCGCCGGGTGCCGCGGCTGCCCGCCGAGGCGGAGTCCTACGAGGCGGCCGAGCTGGACGGGATCAAGGCCTGCGCGAGGCGGCAGTTCCGGGCCGCGTGGCTTCGGATCCGGGAGAACGCCGACCTTCTGCACCAGTGGGAGAACAGCGGCTTCGCACCAGGCACCCCCGAGAACAGCCTGGGCAAGGCCCTGGACCTGATCGCCCGTACCGGCGACCTCCCCCGGTACGGCAACGGGAACGTGCGGGCCTGGGCCGAGCGCGCGGTCGGCGGCTCGTCACCGGAGGTGACGTGGAAACGCCTGTTCCTGGACCGTATGGAGGCGACCGCGCTCGGCGTGCTGCTGATGGCGGAGTTCGGGTGGAACCTGGCGGTGATCGACGTGATGCCCACGCCCCGCGCGACACCTGACCCGGGAGCGGACGGACACCCCACCTACAAGATCCAGGCCTGGAAGTACCGGGGGAAACGGTTCGAGGCGGAGAACGTCACCGACACCGGCGCGGGATCGCCTGGCCGGTTGATCACCCAGGCGCTGGAGGCCACCCGCTTCGCCCGCACCCTCGCCCACGAGCTCGCACCGGAAGTCGACCGGTTCATCGCCTGGCGCCCGCACAGCATCGGCTGGCCACCCATCAAGCATGAGCGGCTGACGGCCGTCGGCCCGCTGCGCTTCGGCGTCGACCGGGCCGACGCCGTGCGCTGGGGGAAGTTGTCCGGCACCGGCTCGCCGTTCCGCCGTGGCCGCCGCACTGTGGTGGTCGACCGCGGAGAGCCGGCCCAGCACAGCCAGGACACGCACGAGCGCCGTTACGTCCTGCCCGACAAGCGTGTCCAGCGTGAGGCCGCTCCGATCGTCGCGGCCGGCGCCGCTGCCGCACTGCGGCACGCCCGCCGGACGGTGCGCCTCGCGGCCCAGCTGGTCGACAAGCGCTCCCCGGGGCACGGGGAGACGGCCACGGCCGACTGCTCGGACGCCTTCACCGGCCCCGCTCCACTGCCGGGCGGCGGCTGCGGCGCCTCGTTCCTGCTCTGCCTGGGCTGCGAGAACGCCCGTGTCCACGCCGACCACCACCCCCGCCTGGCCCTCCTGCACCAGGCCCTGACCAACGCCCGGTCCGCCGTGCCGACACCGGCCTGGGAATCGCGCTGGGGTGATTCCTTCGCCCGGCTGGAGGACCTGCGGCGCAAGGTCGGCGATCCGATCTGGCAGGAGGCCCGTGCCCGGATCAGCGACCGCGACCGTGCCATCGTTGACGACCTGCTGAACGGAGACCTCGCCCTGTGACCGCTCCCCTGGAAGCCGATCTGGAGCTGGCGCCGGCACCCGGTCCGGACACCCTGGTCGTCCCCTCCCGCCTAGTCGTCCCGCGGCACGCTCACCTCAACAGTCGCTATGGCGATCCGGCGTGGAGCCTCGCCCCGCTGATCGACGACCCCAGCAGCCTGCTACGGAGCATCATCTGGGCGTCGTTCCCGCAGGACCTGCGTGAGGAACTCCGGCTGATTACCTGGACCTTCCTCAACGGCGAGCTGCCGAACACCTTCGTGCGAGCCCGTGGACGCCGGATGCGGACCCGCATCGCCGTGGCCACGACGGTGCAGACCGTGGGGATCTGGCGGCGGCTGGCCGTGTGGCTGGACGGACAAGGCGTCCGGACCCTGGCCGACTGCGACCGCGACCTGCTCGGGCAGTACGCGCCATCGCCCCGGTCGTGAACGCCATCCGTGTCCTGGAGCGGCTGGTCCCCGAGGGCGCTCTGCTCTTCGACGCTGCGGTTCATGACCCGGCCCGCGCCCGCACACGCTCCGGCTCCCTCGGCTCGAACGCGATCCGGGACAGGATCGACGCCTTCGTCGTCTGGGCGAACACCGAGGCATCCCGCCACGACCTGCCCGGCCAGAGGATCCCCCCGGACCCGCACGGCAGGATCGGCACCGCCCGGTTCCGCCGCACCCTTGCCTGGCACATCGCCCGCCGCCCGGGCGGCCTAGTCGCCCTCGCCCTCCAGTACGGGCACGTGCGCACCGCCCTGGACACCGACGAGTCGGGCCGCTACGGCACCCGCAGCCGCAGCGGCATCCACCGCCTCGTCGACATCGAGACGGCCATGGCCACCGCAGATGCGGCCGCCGACCTCGCCGAGCGGTTCCACCAAGGCGAGGGCGTCTCCGGGCCCGCCGCCCGTAAAGCTCTCCTGCGGGCCACCACCGGCCCCCTGTTCCAAGGCGGGCTGGTCAAGCGCGACTTCCCCCTCAAGCACGAACTCGCCCGCCGCCACCTGGCCCGGGAGGGCAGTGTGCTGTTCGACAACCCGCACGCCCTGCTGCTGTGCCTCTACCAACGCGACCGGGCCTTGTGCCGCGACGACGAACAGCTCGCCGCGCCTGTCCTCGACCGGTGCGTGCCCGGGTGCGGGAACATCGTGCGCACCGACCAGCAGGCTGCCGCCCTCCACCAGCGGGCCGACCAGCTGGACCACCGGGCCGGGCTCCTGCCCGCGCCAATCGGCGACCGCCTTCGGGCCAACGCGGTGAAACTCCGCGCCTGGGCCCAGGACCACGACCTCACCCGTTTCACCGCCGAGGAGAACCCGACGTGAGCCCCACCCCCGACGAACGCGACCGCATCCGCGCCGCGATGAACCGCATCCTCGCTGGCACCCCCGAACGATCCAACGGCGCCCTGACGATTGTCGCCCTGGCCATCGAAGCCGACGTCCCCAGAAACGCCCTGACCCAACGCCACCTGGACCTGAAGAACGAGTTCTACCAACAGGTCAAGGCGCGGACCGGCACCAGCGAGGTCGAGACGCGCCTCCGCGCGAAGATCGTCACCCTCAAGACGACCATCGCGAACAAGAACACCGAGATCGCTCGCCTCAAGGCCGACGTGACCGGATTCCTCGCGGAAAACACCCGGCTCACGCTCGAAACCCAGGAACTACGCGACGTGCTGAACGGCAAGACAGCCAACGTCACGCCACTTCGGCCCGGCACAGGCCGCTGACCGGCTGTGGACTGCACATGTGCTGGCCAACCATCACCCACTGGGCGCCCAACCTGGCTGAGCGGGAACACCTGCTGCAGCAGGCGGCCCGACTCAACCCCCTTCCGGGGGTTCAGCAGTACCGGTCCAGGCGGGTGCACCGGCCGGGCGTGTGGTTGGGCCAGGGGCGGCGGGCCTGGTCGGAGGCGGCGTCGCGCAGGTGGTCGAGCGCGGTGCCGCCGGGGTAACCCCGGAAGTCGGCGTACCAGGACCGGCGGTGGTACTCGTTCCAGTAGCTCACTACACGGCGCTCGGTGCGGGCGAAGAACTCCGGATTGTCCACCACGAACCGACCGTACACGGACCTGCCTTCAGATCCCGGCGCCAGCAACTCCCGGTAACCGTCCCGGAGATCGGTCAGGATCTCCAGCACATACTCGCCGAGCAGTTGCACGGTATAGGGCACCACCCACGGGGCCGTGGAGGTAAGGAGCTGCGCGAGGTGGCGCTGTCTGACCCGGCCGTCGTGGTGGCGGGTGTAGAGACAGTGCAGCAGCTGACGCTGCTGCGGCGGGAGCAGCTCGACCTTGGTGGATGGCAGTTCCCCGTGGTAGATCCGCGAGGGGATGGCAAGGTCCTCCGCTCCGACCCGGACCGCGAAGGTGCAAGAGCGGTGCTTCGCCTCCGGGAGGAGTGCGAGCACGGCGCGGACATCGGCTGCGAGCTCGTGCGGAAACGCCTCGACCAGGGACTCCCGGCCGTCGCCGTCCGCCTGCTCCGCCTCCCGCTCGACCGGGCCTCCGGTCCCTCGCGGCATTCCGACGGCCCCGGGGACGTGGCGTTCGGCGACGGCCATCGCCAATCTCCGTAGCTTGGTGAAGTAGGAAGCGCAGTAGGGCTCGTGCATCAGGGGTATAGCCTTGTCGAGGGCGTTGATGGAGCCCCAGAGCTCGCCCGTCCAGGTCTCGTCGAGCGTGCCTTTCAGTTCGCGGTCGACGAGGCCGGCCACCCAGAGGTCCACGAGGACGAGGTCCGCCCCGGCCAGCTCGGCACCCTGGAAGCCCGGCGGGAACCGCATGTGCCGGTGTTCGTCCCGCAGTCGGACCAGGGAGTCATCGTCCGGGTCCGCTGGCTCTGCCGCTGGCCCGAGAAGTGCGGCCACTGCGTCGAAGACGGCCCGGACGCTGGTGACAGCGGCGCTGGGGTGAAACGCGGCGCTCGTCCGCACGCCCCTGGCGAGATCGCCTGGCAGCGCCAGCGCTCGGTCCAGCGCACCGGCGAGGTCCGCCTTGAGGTGGCCCTCCGCAGCGGCCCGCTCGACCAGGTCCGGCAGCGGCCCGCGGTCGGCCAGCCGCTCGGTGAGGGCGAGTTCCAGCGCGACCAGCGAGTGGGTGACCGCAACGGTGGCGAACTCGTACCGGTAGAAGGAGAACCGGAGCAGTTCACGGCTGGTCCCCAGGGCGCTCATCACGGCCATCGGTGCGTTCGCGGGCACGACCAGTCCGGCGATCAGCTCCTCCATGTCCTCGAAGTCGGGGACGAGGAATTCGCTGCGCGGGTCCGGCGGCGCCAGGCGGAGTGGGCCACGAGAAGTGGTCAGGGAGTTCACCGGTGCAGTCTGGCCGCCGGGGGCGGCCGTGGCCAGCGGATTTCCGGCACCGGGAGGTGACCTCCCCGGAACCAGCGGAGGTTGGCTTCATAGCCGGCACCGGCCTGACCCTCGACACCCCAACGTCACCCCTGGCAAGCCAAAGTCAGCACTGCAGCTTCAGAGGGTGGCTCCGCGTCATAGATACCTACCGATCGCGACTTGGGCCACCCGCCCTCGGGACAAGCTCAGCCCAACATACTGACTGGACAGGGAAGCACATGGGCCCACTCTCCCACCACCACGCCTCCCCGGTCGGCAACCACGCGCCGCAACCGCTGACGGATGCTCAAAGTTGCAGCTTTGACTGTGAGTCTTGACATGAATACGCATGACCAGTGCACTGGTTGCGCACTTCTCCTCGGCCCCCGACGCAAGGAGCTCACCGTGCCCCGCCCCAGCATGCCCCGGCCCAGGCTCACCGCCGGCGCCCTGTCCGCGGCCCTGTCGGCCGCGCTGGTCGTCCTGCCCCTGACCGCCACCGCCACCGTCGCGCACGCCTCCCCCACCGCCACCTCCGGTGACGGCCGGGCGCTTGCCGTCACCCCGCCGATGGGCTGGAACGACTGGGCCCACTACCAGTGCGGCATCACCGAACAGACCATCACCTCCAACGCCGACGCCCTGGTCTCCACCGGCCTGGCCGCCAAGGGCTACTCCACCGTCACCGTCGACGACTGCTGGATGTCCACCACCCGGGACTCGAGCGGCAACCTGACCGCCGATCCGGCGAAGTTCCCGCACGGCATGGCCTGGCTCGGCTCCTACCTGCACTCCCGCGGGCTGAAGTTCGGCATCTACGAGGACGCCGGCTCCAGCACCTGCGGCGGCTACCCCGGCAGCGGCCTGGGCAGCCACGGCGAGAGCGCCCACTTCGCCCAGGACGCCGCCACCTTCGCCGCCTGGGGCGTCGACTACCTCAAGCTCGACGGCTGCAACCTGTACACCGCCCCGGGTCAGACCCAGGAGCAGGCCTACCGCCAGGCGTACGACGCGCAGGCCGCCGCGCTGCGGGCCAGTGGGCGGGACATCGTCTTCTCCGAGTCCGCGCCCGCTTACTTCCAGAGCGGCGAGTGGGGCAACCAGGGCTGGTACGACGTACTCTCCTGGGTCGGCCAGGACGGCCAACTCTGGCGCGAGGGCTACGACATCGCCACCTACGACGCCTCCCGCCCGACCACCAGCCGCTGGTCCAGCGTGCTCGGCAACTACGGCTACGACCGCTGGATCGGCTCCTTCGCCTCGCCCGGCGACTGGAACGATCCGGACTTCCTGATCGCCGGGGACGGCGGCCTGACCGACGAGGAGGCGCGCAGCCAGGTCGCCCTGTGGTCGATGGTGGCGGCCCCGATGATCCTCTCCTCCGACGTCGCCCACCTCACCCCCGCCGGGCTGGCCGCACTCGGCAACACCGACCTGATCGCCCTCGACCAGGACGCGCTGGGCCGGCAGGCCGCCGTGGTGTCCAGCACCTCCGCCACCGACGTGCTGGCCCGGCCGCTCGCCGGCGGCGACCGCGCGGTCGCGGTGCTGAACCGCACCGGCAGCGCCCAGACCCTGTCCGTCCCGCTGGCCAACGTGGGGCTGCCCGGCTGCACTGTCACGGCCAAGAACCTGTGGACCGGCCAGAGTTCGGCCGTCTCCGGCTCGCTGAGCCAGAGCGTCCCGGCGCACGGCACCGCCGTGTGGCGGCTCACGCCCGCCGCCGGCTGCGGCCAGGCTGTCCCCACCGGTCAGCTCACCGGCAACGGCGCCAAGTGCGCGGACGACAGCGGCAGCGGCACCGCGGACGGCAACCCGGTGATCCTCTACGACTGCACCGGCAACGCCAACCAGCGCTGGGTCAAGGCCGCCGACAGCACCGTCCGTACCCTCGGCAAGTGCCTGACCGCGAACGGGAGTTCCTCGGGCAGCCCGGTGGTGCTCAGCACCTGCACCGGCAGCAGCCTCCAGCAGTGGACCGCGACCGCGGACGGCACCCTGACCACCGCGGGCCTGTGCCTGGACGTGACGGGCGGCGGCAGCGCCAACCTCACCAAGCTGGAGCTGTGGAGCTGCGGCAGCCACCAGGCCAACCAGTACTGGTCCCTGCCGGTCTGACCGTCAGTTCACCCTGCGCCTACTTCGCCACCGCAAGGCGCAGGGTGAACCTGGCCCCGCCCAGCGGGCTCTCGCCCGCCTCGAGCGAACCGCCGTGGGCGCGGGCGATCCAGGAGGCGATGGAGAGACCGAGCCCGGTCGACCCCGAGCCGCTGCGGAAGCGCTCGAAGAGCGAGCCGGCCAGCTCGGGCGGGATGCCCGGGCCCGCGTCGTCCACGGTCAGGGTGCCGTCCGCCGCGACGGTGAGCCGGACTTCGGCCGGCTCGCCTGGCGCGTGCCCGTGCGCGAGCGCGTTGCCGAGCAGATTGGCGACCGCCCGCCGGAGCAGTTCGGGGTCGGCCTCGACCACGGCCGGCTCGGTGTGCACGGTGACGCGGTGCCCGTCGGCGGGCGTCTCGTCGGCCACGGCCTCGGCCAGCTGGTCCAGTCGCAACGGCTGCCGGGCGAGCACGACCACCCCGGCGGTGAGCCGGGCGCGGGTGAGCAGGCCGTCGACCAGGTCGCCCATCCGGGCCGCCAGCCGTTCGGTCCGCTCCAGGGCGGCGTCCCTGGTCGGGCCGTCGCCGTGCCGGGCGGTCTCGGCGAGCAGGCGCAGCGAGGCCGCCGGGGTCCGCAGGTCGTGGGCCGCGTCGGCGAGGAAGGCCTCCTGCTGCTGGAGTGCGGTGAGGGCAGGCCGGACCGCTCGGCGGGAGAGCAGGTGACCGGCGGCGGCGGAGAGCGCGAGCAGGCCGGCGCAGCCGGCCGCGAGCAGCTCCGCGAAGTCCCGGTGGGCGGCCCGGTCGGTGCTGAGGTCGGCCACCGCGACGACCGTCCCGCTGACGCCCTCGCCCTCGCCTCCGCCGAAGACCTCGGCCGCCAGGCGCAGCGGGCGGCCGTCGCTGCCCCGGCCGTCGGTGAGCCCCCAGTCCTCCTGCTCCACCGCGGCCGCGGAGACCCGCTGCAGGTCACCAGGGCCGGGGTGCACGCAGGGCTTGGGCGGGGTGTAGGCGGGCGTGAGCTTCTCGCCCTCGCTGGTCAGCACGTACAGCGCCGGGCAGCCGGTCTCCACGTACTCGCCGACCGAGTGCGCGTCGAGCACGCCGTTCTCGTCGAAGGCGAGGCCGGAGACGGCCTGGGTGACCTGCAGCTTGAGTTCGCCGTCGGTCTGCCGGCTCCGCGAGACGCCGTCGTGGTGCACGGCCAGGGCGGCCAGGCAGACCAGGCCGACCGCGCTGGTCAGCGTGTAGAGCGCGGTGAGCCGCCGGCGCATGCGGCGGGTCCGGGCCTCGGCCGGGGTCCGCGCCGCCTGCCGCCGCCACCGCGGCTTCACCGGCCGGCCTCGGCCAGGCGGTAACCGGTGCCGCGGACGGTGTGGATCAGCTGGGGGTCGCCGAGCTTGCGGCGCAGCTGGAGGATCAGGACGTCGACCACGTTGGAGTTGGGTTCGGCCATCTCGTCCCAGCACTTCTCGATGATCTCGGTGCGGGTTACGGCCTGGTCCGCGCGGGTGGCGAGCAGCTCCAGGACGGCGAACTCCTTGCCGGTGAGGAAGAGCAGCAGTCCGGCCCGGCGGACCTGGCGGCGGGCGGTGTCGATCTCCAGGTCCGCCACCCGGTGCACGGGCGGCCGGACGGTACCGGCCCGGCGGCACAGGCTGCGCACCCGGGCGACCAGCTCGGGCGCGGCGAACGGCTTGACCAGGTAGTCGTCGCCCCCGGCATCGAAGCCCTCGACCCGGTCGGCGACCTGGTCCTTCGCGGTGAGGAACAGCACCGGCACGGCCCGGCCCGCCCGGCGCAGCCGCTGCACGTAGTCGACCGAGTCACCGGCGGGCAGCATCCGGTCGAAGACCGCGCAGTCGTACTCGGTGACGCTCAGCGCCTCGTCGGCCGCCGGCAGGTCGGCCACTTCGTCGACCGCCAGACCGCCGCCGCGCAGGGCAGCGGCCACGGCGAACCGCAGGTCCTCATCGTCTTCGATCACCAGTACGCGCACGGCGGCCAAGGATAGCCGCATCCTCCGGCCCGGGCCCGGCTGCGCCGCCTCATCGAACCTTAAGGTCACCCCGGTCAGACTGCGGCGTGCCCGACGACTCCAGGAGACCGTGCCGCCCGTGAGCATCCGCACCACCACCCACCGCGCCGCCGTCGTGACCGCGCTCGTCGGCCTGCTGCTCTCCGCCCTGGTGACCACGGCCTGCGAGGCCGGGAAGACCCCCGGCCCGGCGCCGACGGCCGCTGCGGCGCACACCCTCACCCTCGCGGTCACCCCCTCCGCCGGCGCCGAGCAGAGGCGGCTGGGCACCGAGTTCCACCCCGACGACGCCCAGCCGACCGGGCTGTACCTGCCGCCGCACTCCACCCTCACCGTCACCACCACCCGGCCCGGCACCTCCCCCGTGCCCGAGCTGCTGGTCGGCACGTACGGGCTCGGCGGCACCGACTCCGGCACCGAGGAGGAGCCCCGGCCGTACCCGCTGCGGGAGGCGGCCACCGAGGTGTCCGACCCGGTCGGCGGGCTGCTGTACGTCCGGTACACCCGGGACGGCAGGGAGTCGGCGCCCCGGATCACGCTGCGCTTCGGGGCCGCGGCCCGCGCCGTGCCGTACCACGTGCTCGGCCGCACCCCGGCCGCCCGGTGGCGGCCGGCGCTCGACCGGGCGGCGGGTGTCCCGGTGGCCCAGCTGGTCTCGGACCACCTGGTGCTCACCGTCGCCCTGGCTTCGGCCCGCCGCAACAGCGCCCAGGACCCCGACGCGCTGCTGCGGGCCTACGAGCGCCTGCTCGCCACCGAGGACGCGGTCAGCGGCCTGGGCGGCAAGGACCCGCGCGACGCCCGCAGCCCGCTGCGCTACTTCGTCTCCGAGGGCCGGGCCGGGATCAACCCCAACGCGTACGTCACCCGGGTCTGCTACCCCGCGGACTCGATCGACGAGGTGCTGAACGTCCACTCCCTCGAGGAGAGTTGGGGCATGTGGCACGAGCTCGGGCACATGCACCAGCAGTCGTCCTGGACTTGGGACGCCACCACCGAGGTGACCGTCAACGTCTACAGCCTCGCCGTCCAGCGCAGCCTGGGGCAGCACAGCCGGCTCGGCCAGGACGGCACGCCCGACGCCGTCCGCGCCCACCTCGCCAAGCCCGGAGCCGACCGCGAGTACGACGCGAAGGACGGCGACCTCTTCGTCCGGCTGGCCATGTTCGAGCAGCTGCGCCTCGCCTTCGGCGAGGACTTCTACCCCGAGCTGCACCGTCGGACCCGCCGCGCGCAGCCGGCCGCCGACCCCGAGCAGTACCTGGTCCTGAGCGCCTCCCGGGTGTCCGGCCGCGACCTGAGCGCCTTCTTCACCGCCTGGGGCGTCCCGCTGACCGCCGAGACCAAGGCGGAGCTTGCCGCACTGCGCCTGCCCGCACCGGACCGCTCCCCTTCCACCCTCGGCGTCACGGAGGTTTCGTGACGCCCCGCCTCATCCTGACCGTAACTCTTGTGCCGCCCCAGGGAGTTGCCCATACTTCCGGTCAGCGCCTGTCAGGAGCAGCTCACCCGCCGTCGTTCCGGTGAACGGCGGCGGGTGTCCGCGTACCACCTGGCCGCGCCTCACGGCCCCCAACCCTCAGGGGCCTCTCACTCCCAGGAGGAGAACGGTGAGGACCAAGCGCACCACCCCCCACACCCTCGCGAGCCGCACCCGCCTGCTCGCCCTCGCCCTCGGCCTGCTCACCGCCACCGCGGTCGCCGCGCCGAGCGCCGTCGCCGCCCCCGCCCCCGTCTTCGGGCCCGACCGGCTGGCCGCCGTCAGCGCCGCCGTGCTGGGGGCCGACGTCGGCGGCACCGCCTGGTACACCGACCAGGCCACCGGCCGGGTCGTGCTGACCGTCGACAGCACGGTGTCCGCCGCCGCGCTCGCCAGGATCACCCGCGCCGCCGGCGCCGACGCGGCCGCGCTGACCGTCCGGCGCACCTCCGGCACCTTCGCCCCGCTACTGGCCGCGGGCGACGCCATCTACGGCGGCGGCTACCGCTGTTCGCTCGGCTTCAACGTGGTCAGCGGCAGCACCTACTACTTCATCACCGCCGGGCACTGCGGCAACGTCGCCAAGACCTGGTACACCAACTCGTCCCAGAGCACCCTGATCGGCCCGACCATCGGCTCCACCTTCCCGGGCAGCGACTACGCCCTGGTCCGCTACGACAACACCTCGCTCAGCCACTCCGGCGGCTTCTCCTCGGCACCGAACGCGTACGTCGGCGAGTCGGTCAAGCGCACCGGCTCCACCAGCGGCACCCACGGCGGCACCGTCACCGGCCTGAACGCCACCGTGCACTACTCCAGCGGCGGCACGGTCAAGGGCCTGATCCAGACCAACGTCTGCGCGGAGCCCGGCGATTCGGGCGGCCCGCTGTACGACGGGGCGAAAGCGCTGGGCATCACCTCGGGCGGCAGCGGCGACTGCAAGACCGGCGGCACCACCTTCTTCCAGCCGGCCAACGCGGCGCTCGCCGCCTACCACGTGAACCTCGTCTGAGCGGGAGCACCGTGCCGATCACCAGAACCGCCGGGCGCGCGGCCCTCGCCGCCGCGCTCGGCGTCCTCCTCCTGACCGCCGTCCCCGCCCACGCCATCAACTCCTACAACGCCACCCCGGCGCCCGAACGCACCGAGGTCGGCGCCCTGGTCGTGCAGTGGGACGACGACGCCGACCCCGCCACCCCGGACCGGGTGGACTGGATGTGCTCGGGCACCATGCTGGACGGCCGCACCTTCCTCACCGCCGCCCACTGCACCAGCGACTGGCCCGCCGGCGCCCGCTTCTACGTCTCGCTCGACCAGGACGTGCAGTCCGAGCTGGACGCCGCCCGGGCCGCGCACCCGGGTGATCCGGCGGCCGTCGCCGCGGCCGTCGCGGTCGAGGGCGCGGCCCACCAGGACCCGGCCTACCCCGGCCCGGCCGGGGACCCGCACGACATCGCCGTCGTCCAACTGCCCGCCGCGCCCGTCGCGGCCCGCTGGCACTTCACCCCGGCCACCCTGCCCACCGCCGGCCTGCTCGACTCGCTCGGGCCGCAGGGCCTCAACGCGACCGCCTTCACCGTGGCCGGCTACGGCACCGAGGAGGCACAGCGCGGCCCCGGCGGGCTGACCCACCCGGGCGGCGGGGTGCGGATGAAGGCGCCTCTCACCTTCGACGCCCTCAACAACCCCTGGGTCCGCCTCGCCATGACGGCCCCGCAAGGCAACGGCGGCGCCTGCTACGGCGACTCCGGCGGCCCGAACTTCGCCACCGTCGGCGGCCGGTTCCTGCTGGTCGCCACCACCATCACCGGCGACGGCCCGTGCTACGCCACCAACGTCGCCTACCGCCTCGACACCCCGGCCGCCCGCACCTTCCTGGCCCCGTACGTGACCCTGCCCTGACCCGCGCCACCGGCGGGCCGCCGACCCGGATCGGCGACCCGCCGTGCTCCGGCACTCACGCGCCCGCGGCCAGCGACAGTCCGGCGACCAGCATGGTGGCCGCGACCAGCACGTCCAGCACCCGCCAGGAGGAGGCCCGGCGGAAGAGGCCGGCCAGCAGTCGGGCCCCGAAGCCCAGCGCGGTGAACCAGCAGAGGCTGGCCAGCGCGGCGCCGAGCCCGAACAGCCAGCGCAGCGCACCATGGGCGGCCGCGACGACGCCGAGCAGCAGCACGGTGTCCAGGTAGACGTACGGGTTGAGCCAGGTCATCGCCAGGCAGCTGAGCACCGCCCGCCGCCGGGACCGGCCGGCCGACCCGTCGCCCTCCAGCCGGGCAGCCCGGAACACCCTTCGGCCCGCGATCACCGCGTAGCAGAGCAGGAACACCGACCTCACGAGTTCACCCTGAGTAACCATGCACGAGGTTGTCGGTCAGAGGGGGAGTGGAGGAAACGACGCCGGCCAACCGTGCCACCTCGGCCTGTACTTCGTCCGGAGCCTTGGCAAGATCGAGGAGAGCCGTGTTGGCAGGGGGAACAGTAAGCCCTGATTCGATCGCAAAGAATTTCGCCGCTGGATGATCTTGTCCCAGCCGACCGATCGCTCCGCCGAAGGAGTGGCCGATGGTGACGACGAGGGTGCAGCGCTGGCTTGGGCTTTACCCCGTGGTGTGGACACTTCTGAGAAGCGGATCTTCGGGTCCGTGGAGAGGATGTCCTCATCGGTACTGCGAGGTACTCGGGGGAGTTCAAGCGGGACGCGGTCGCGCTGGTGGAGTCCAGTGGACGCCGGGTCTCGGCGGTGGCGCGGGAGCTGGGTGTCAACCCGGAGTCCCTGCGCCAGTGGGTCGCGCGGTCACGGGCCGCAGCAGCCACCTTGGGTGCGGGCGGTGAGGGCCCGTTGACCCCGGCCGAGCGCGAGGAACTGCGCCGGCTGCGCAGGCAGGTCCGTGAGCTGGAGCTGGAG
>NZ_JBEOWY010000038.1:0-76626 GCF_040296285.1 Kitasatospora sp. NPDC002227 | reverse complement strand
AACAGCTCTACCCCGGCGAGCCCGAACGCGATGAACTTCCGCCGATTTCATGACCGTTGGCCCACGACCACTACACCACATCAAGGGACATGACCACCGGGTGTCCCGGTCATCGCCCCGCCACGGTGCCGATCGCTCCGTGGGCGACCTCACCTCCCCGCCGGTCAGCCGCCGATGGCGGACATCGGGCGGGCGGGCTGGGTGAAGTCGGCGGAGTTGATGGCGTGGCCGGGGCCCTTGCGGGCGATGGTGCTGCGCCAGGCGGATTCGATGGCGGTGTCATCGGCGCCGCCGCGCAGCAGGGCGCGCAGGTCGGATTCGGTGGTGGCGAAGAGGCAGTTGCGGAGCTGGCCGTCGGCGGTCAACCGCACCCGGTCGCAGCCGCCGCAGAACGGGCGGGTGACGGAGGCGATCACGCCGACCACGGTGTCGGTGCCGGCGATGCGCCACTCCTCGGCGGGGGCGTTGCCGTGGCGGCCGACCGGGACAAGCTCCCAGCGGGTGGCGAGCACCTCGAGCATCTCGTCGGCGGTGACCATCTTCGAGCGGTCCCAGGCCCCTTGGGCGTCCAGCGGCATGGACTCGATGAACCGCATCCGGTACCCGTGCCCGGCCGCGAACTCGACCAGGTCGAGGATCTCGTCGTCGTTGACGCCCCGCACCGGCACCGCGTTGATCTTCACCGGCGTCAGCCCGGCCGTCTGCGCGGCGGCCAGCCCCGCGAAGACGTCGGCGATCCGGTCCCGCCGGGTGATCTCCGTGTACCGCTCGGGCCGCAGGGTGTCCAGGCTGACGTTGACCCGGTGCAGCCCGGCCGCCTTGAGCTCGGCGGCGGTGCGGGCCAGGCCGATGCCGTTGGTGGTGAGGGAGACCTCGGGGCCTAGGGCCTGACTCACAACTCCCGTCGGATCAGGCTCGGCCGTTCGGTGCGTGCGATCGGCGTGCGGCAGGAACTCCCTCGTAGCGGAGCTACTTGGGAGTTTCGGCCGTGCGTCGAGCGTGCGTGCCGGGCGGGCCGGCCCCGGCGGGAGTTGTGAGTCAGGCCCTGCGGTGATCCGGGCGACCAGGCCGGGCAGGCCGCGCCGCAGCAGCGGCTCGCCGCCGGTCAGCCGGACTGTGCGGATGCCGAGGCGCCGCACGGCGATGCCGACCAGCCGGACGATCTCGTCGTCCGTGAGCACCTCCGCCTTGGGCAGCCAGTTCAGGCCCTCGGCGGGCATGCAGTAGGTGCAGCGCAGGTTGCAGCGGTCGGTGAGCGACACCCGCAGGTCGGTGTGGACCCGGCCGAAGCGGTCGACCAGCGGCGCGGGTGGGGCCGCCGGGGCGGGTGCGGGGTCCAGGTGCCAGGTGTCCATTGGCCCAGTGAAGAGGCTGGGGGCGCGCAGATCCAGCGGCAGAAGTGCCGGTGACCCTCGCCGGCCTGCGGCGACGCCTTGGACGATCATCCAACTACCCCGGCCCGGCCGGGACCAGCAGACTGGCCCCATGGCAGCCGAGCACCCCGGACCGACCCCCGGACCGATCCCCGCCCTGATCCTCGCCGCGGGTGGCGGGCGCCGCCTCGGCGGCCGCCCGAAGGCGCTGCTCCCCTACCGGGGC
The DNA here is from genome assembly GCF_040296285.1 of Kitasatospora sp. NPDC002227. Classification (NCBI taxonomy): domain Bacteria; kingdom Bacillati; phylum Actinomycetota; class Actinomycetes; order Kitasatosporales; family Streptomycetaceae; genus Kitasatospora; species Kitasatospora sp. NPDC002227. Next base: position 75,027 of record NZ_JBEOWY010000038.1, on the reverse strand, counting down.
CGGCCGCTGGTCGAGCACGCGCTCGAGGTGGCCCGGGCCGGCGGGTGCGACGGCGCGGTGGTGGTGCTCGGTGCGGCGGCCGAGCAGGTCCGGGCCACCGCCCGGTTCAGCCACTGCCGACTTGTCGACAATCCCGGCTGGGAGACCGGCATGGGCTCCTCCCTCCGGGCCGGTCTGGCCGCCCTCCCGCCGGGCGCCGACGCCGCCCTCGTCCTGCTGGTCGACACCCCCGGCGTCACCCCCGCCGCCGTGGCCCGCCTGATCGCCGCCCGCCGCTCGGGCGCCGACCTCGCCGCCGCCGGGTACGACGGCCGCCGCGGCCACCCCGTCCTGCTCGCCGCCCGCCACTTCGCGGAGGCGGCGGCCGGCGCCACCGGCGACGCCGGCGCCCGCGCCCTGCTGGCCGCCCACGCGGCCGAACTCACCCTGGTCGAGTGCGGCGACGTCGCCACCCCCGAGGATCTCGACACCCCCGAGGACCTGGCCCGCTGGACCGCGGCCGGCTGAAGCCCGGCGGCCGCGCGGGTGGGCGCCCCAGGGTCTGTCTGACAATTCCCGCCGGGCGGGCGCCGCCGGGGCACGCACCTCGACGGGAATTGTCAGACAGACCCTAAGCTCCGTGATCATGAGCAGCGCACCTGACGAGAGCATCCGCCCGTTCCGCATCGCCGTCCCCGACCGTGACCTGGCCGATCTGCGCCTGCGCCTCGACCTCACCCGCTGGCCCGACGAACTGCCGGGCGCCGGCTGGGCGTACGGTATGCCGCTCGGCCCGCTCAAGGAGCTGGCGCACCACTGGCGGCACGGCTACGACTGGCGCGCGGCCGAGGCCCGGCTGAACGAGTGGCCGCAGTTCATGACCACGATCGACGGCGCCGACATCCACTTCGCCCACCTGCGCTCCCCCGAGCCGGGCGCCACCCCGCTGATCGTCACGCACGGCTGGCCGGGCTCGATCGTCGAGTTCGAGCGGATCGCGGGCCCGCTCACCGACCCCCGGGCGCACGGCGGCGACCCGGCCGACGCCTTCCACCTGGTGCTGCCGAGCATCCCCGGCTTCGGCTTCTCCGGTCCCACCCGGGAGCGGGGCTGGGAGTACCGCCGGGTGGCGGCCGCCTTCGCCGAGCTGATGCACCGGCTCGGGTACGAGCGGTACGGCACGCAGGGCGGCGACTGGGGCTCGGCCATCGCCCGCGAGCTCGGCCGGATCCGGCCCGACCAGGTGCTCGGGGTGCACCTCAACCTGATCCCCGGGGCCGCCGCGAGCAGCGAGCCCACCGCCGAGGAGCTGGCCGAGCTCGAGCCGGCCGAGCGCGAGCGCACCCTCGCCTCCTGGGCGCGCACCAAGGCCTGGCTGGCCGACCGCCAGGGCTACGCCGACCTCCAGTCCACCCGCCCGCAGACCCTCGCCTACGCGCTCACCGACTCGCCGGTCGGCCAACTGGCCTGGATCGCCGAGAAGTTCCACGAGTGGGCGGACACCCGCGAGCACCCCGAGGGCGCCGTCGACCGGGACCACCTGCTCACCAACGTGATGCTCTACTGGCTCACCGGCACGGCCGGCTCCTCCGCCCGCATCTACTACGAGCGCGCCCACGCCGCCTACTGGGGCGCCCCGCCCGAGCCCTCCCCGGCCCCCACCGCCTACGCGGCGTTCCCCGAGGAGAACTTCCTGGTCCTGCGTCACATCGCCGAGCGCACCAACAACCTGGTCCGCTGGACCGAGTACGACCGCGGCGGCCACTTCGCCGCGCTGGAGGTCCCCGACCTCCTGGTCGCCGACATCCGCGCGTTCTTCCGCACGCTGCGGGCCGGCTAGCCGGTCAGGGCCTCGGACAGCCGCAGCGCCGTGGTCCCGCCACGGCCGCCGAGGACGGCGAGACCGTCCGGGGTGAGGGCCAGCGCGTCGGTCTCGGCGAGCAGCGGGAGGGTGGTGAGAGCGCCCTCGAAGAGCCGCCACACGTGCAGCCGCAGGTCGGACCAGGCGACCGTCAGCACCGGGCCGGCCGCCGTGGCCGCCAGGGCCAGCGCGGTCGGCACCGCCGCGCGCCGCTCCACCGGCTCGGGCATCACCTCCCCGGTGGTGGAGTCCCAGAGCCGGACGGTGCCGTCGAGGCCGCCCGTGACCACCAGCACCGTGCCGGTCTCGCGCAGCGTCAGGCAGGCGGCCGCGGTGACGGTGCTCCGGTGCGGCCGGCCGATCCTGGGCCCGGCGGCGAGCCGGTCCGGCGACCACAGGTGCAGCCGCCCGGCGGCGTCGCCGAGCACGATCCGGCGACCGTCCGCGGCCAGCGCGGTCGGCCGGTCGGCGGGCGAGGCCAGGGTGATCCCGTTGTGGTAGAGGCTCGGGTAGTCCGCCTCGGCGGGCACCGCCTCCGCCACCGGCCGCAGAGTGCCGTCCGGCTCCAGGGCCAGCACGCAGCCCTCGCCCACCGCGGCCAGCCCGATCGGCCGCAGCCCGGGAGGGGCCGTCACCCGCCCGAGCCTGGTGCCGTCGGCGGCCCGCCACCGGTGCAGCCGCCCGGCCCGGTCGGCGGTGAGCAGCTCGCCCGAGCCGCTCAGTGCCAGCGCCGACACCCGGTGCCCGGGCCGTGACCACGCCGCGCTCCAGCGGTGGCCGTCCGCCAGCGGGCGCAGGTACTCCGCGAGCCGCGCGTCCCGCCCGAGGGCGGCCGCGTGCAGGACGGCCGCCCGCTCGGCGTCGGAGGCGCCGTAGGTGGTGAGGGCGGGCGCGGCGGCCGCCCAGATCTCGGGCAGGCGCTTCGGCACGGCGATCCGCGAGTCCGCCAGCGCCGCCGTGACGGCCACCGGCGAGCCGTGCACCAGGAAGCCCGGGTCCTTGAGCAACTCCCCGGCCGTACCGGCCGCCAGGGCTCCGTCCAGCGCCCGCTCCCGTGTCTCGGCCGGTGCGGTCCGCCAGTCCGCCACGGGGGCGACCGGGGGCGCGGGCGCGGCGGGGGCCGGCGAGCCGGGGCCCAGGTCGAGCACCAGGGTGCCCTCCGCCACGGGCAGCTCCCCCGCCTCCACCGCCAGCCGGACGTGCGGGAGGGCGAGCAGCGGCCCGAGCAGCTCCGTCACCACCGCCTCCGGGCGGGCCGCCGGGAGGTCCGCCGGGCCCCGCCCGGCCTTGTGCAGGTCGGGCAGCACCAGCCGGACCGGCCGGGGGTCGGCGGCGATCCGGGCGGTCAGCGCCGCCGGGCCGAGCGGGCCGTAGCCGAGCTGGCGGCCCAACTCCCAGGCCAGGGTGACCGCGAGCTGCCCTTCGGCGGGCACCGCCGCGTGGACCGGCACCCCGGACTCGGCCACCAGCCAGGCCAGCAGCCGGCTCTTGCCGCTGCCCGGGCCGCCCCGGACCAGGCAGAGCCGCGGCCCGTCCGGGCTCTCGGCCCAGGCCTTCAGGGCCGCCGCGTTCGAGGCCGCCGCCGACGCCGCCCCGCTCACGCCCCGCCCGCCCGCTCGGCGGCGGCGGCCCGCAGCTCCCGGATGCCCTGCTCCCGGGAGGCCGCGCTCTCCCCGTAGTCGAAGCTGTGCGTCACCTCGGCGTCGGGGAAGGTCAGCGCCAGCCACATCGAGCAGTAGTGGCCGGGCAGGTTGCAGGCCTGCAGCTCGGTGAAGATCCGCACCACCTGGTCCGGTTCGACCCCGGCGGCCTCGAGGCGGGCCCAGAGCCGCTCCTCGGGGTGGATGCAGACGGCGCCGGAGCTGGTGAAGATCTCCTTGGCCCCGGCTTCGTCCACCACCTCGAACGCCGCGTACCACTCGGTGGCCGAGGTGTCCCGGATGTCGTCGAGCACCAGCGGCCACCAGCTCTCCCGGTCGGCGAAGGCCGCCGGGTCGGCCGCCCGCAGCTGCTCCTCGAAGCGGTGGAACTCGGCCGCGGCGAGCTGCGGGTCCTCCGAGCCGAGGGTGTCGAGCAGCAGGTCGAGCCCGAGCAGGCCGGCCGCGAAGGCAGCGGCCGAGGAGTTCACGTACTTCAGCGGCTCCTCGCGGTAGCCGATCAGGAGGGCCCGCACCTCGCCGCCGGGGTCGACCACCAGGTCGTAGGCGCGGTCGGAGCCGATCCGGGCCCAGCTCCGCTGCCCGGGGTCGGCCAGCTCCTCCTCCAGCAGGTCGGCGTACTCGGGCAGCAGCGCGGGCTCCTCCTCGAGGGTGTGGAAGTAGGGGCCCACCTGCAGCGGCAGGACCAGCCCCGCGGCCGGGCCGGCCGCCGGCCCGAACCGCCGCAGGCCGTCCGCCCCGAACCGGCCGGTCAGGGCCTCGGCCGAAGTGTCACCGGGCACGCTCGTCTCCTCGCTACTGCAGCTTCTCGGCCACGAACCGCAGCGCGAGCTCCCAGGTGGGCTCGCCGGGTTCGAACTCACTGTCCTCGTCCGGCGGTTCGAAGGCCACCGGGTCGGCGGCGGTCATCAGCTCGCGCAACCGGTCCTCCGCCCCGGGCCGGTAGTCGCCCGTCGGGGCGAGTGCCTCGAAGTCGTAGTTCGGCCGCTCCCGCTCCAGCAGGCAGAGGAAGTAGGCCAGGGCGTCGAGGCCGCTGTTGAGCCGGGCGGGGATGCCGCCGTCCGGGATGCTGTAGACGGTGCCGGTGGCGACGTCGAGGTGCACCGGGGCGCCGGCGATGCTGCCCAGGCAGGCCCAGTGCGCGTAGTCGAAGTCGAACTCCGGGTGCTCCTCGGCGAGTTCGTCACCGTCGAAGCCCAGCTCCCCGGCCCGCAGCTCCTCGCTGACGTTCAGCCAGACGTGATCGGGGAGTCCGACGTCCCGCAGGAACGCCCGGCTCGGCGCATGGGTGACCGCCCCGAGCGCGGCCTCCGGCAGCGTCACCAGCGTGCCGGGCGGGAACGCCGCCTCCAGCATCGCGCGGTCGACCAACTCAGCCATTCCCTGCGCTCCCCTCCGTACCCGGACTCCGGCCGCCTCAGCCTACCCGCCGGGCCCGGCTGCACCCGGACCCTACGGGCGGTACTGGGAGTGCGGTTTCGGGCGCAGGCCGTTCAGGTAGTGCTCCATGGTCCGGTTCCCGGCGGCGCGGGACTCGGGGGTGTTGCCGTACTCGACCGAGTGGGTGACGCGCACGCTGCTCGGGAAGTGGTGCGCCATCCAGGCGCTGCAGTTGGGCGCGCTGGTGCAGGGCTCGCGTTCGGTGTAGAGCTCGGTGAGCCCGCCTTTCGACCCCGATTCGAGGAGGGGGATGCCGAGCACCCGTTCGGAGTGCGGGTTCGGGTTCCGGCTGCGGCCGACCAGGATGAACCCGTCCTTGTCGCCCGCCTCGCCGTGCCGGGCGGCGGCGTAGTTGTTGCTGGTGAAGTCGTACTCGGCGGGCTTGCCGTCCTCCCCGGTGCCCTTGCGCTTGGCGTAGTTGCCGTAGCTCTTGTCCTCGTGGCGGGCCAGCTGGGTGGCCCGGGAGAGCTCGTCCCCGCCGAGCGGCACCTTGGTCGAGTCGGTGGTGGGCCGGGTCGCGCCCTTCTTCACCTTCGGCAGGTTGTGCGCGCCCGGCTTGGCCTTCATGACTTCGTCGTTCGAGTTCAGCTTGAGCGGGGCCAGCCGCTTGCGGTCCGCGGCGTCGAGCTCCCGGGGGCCGTGCGGGGTGAGCTTCTCGACCTTGCCGTCGTCGCGGACGCGGTAGACGGGCGTCGGTCCGAGGTTGCGCCGGGCAGTGTCCCGCGGGTGCTTGGGCGGCTCCTCGCCGCCCCGGGGGCGCGGCGCGTGCGGCTCCTTCTCGCCGCCGCCGATCCGGCGCAACTTGGCCGCGTGCTCGAGGTCCGTCTCCCGGGTGGTGGAGGCGACCCGCTTGAGCCGGGTCCCGGCCGAGCGGTAGAACTCCTGCACCGTGGTGCCGACCTTCTCCCCGATCTCCTTGCCCATCTTCTCCAGGCCGTGGTCGAGCGCCTTGGTGATCTGATTGGTCAACCGAATCCCTCCTCCCGGCCCCGGCACGGATCGAACTCTCCGGATGGTAGTACCACTTGGCCGCCCGGCGGGATGCCGCACCCCGGGCCGCCGGGCGGCGGGGCACCCCTGATCTGTCCCTGAGGTTGGCGCATTCCGGGCCCGGCCACGCCCCCGATCGGCGACGATGGGGTCTGCGACCCATTCCGACCCGAACGGACGGTGCGAGAGCCATGCCCGGTCTGCCACGGCCCGACGACTTCGACTTCGGCCACGACGGCGACCCGGCCCGGTACGGCGCGGACGGCAGCGCGCCGGCCGGGGTGAGCGCCGTCCGCTGCCCGGCCTGCCGCCGGGAGCACCTGTACGAGCCGCCAAGCCTGCCCTGCCCGTGCGGGGCCCGGCTGCGGGTGCCGCTGCTGCGCGGCGGGGTGCCGGTGCAGGTGCGCTTCCGCTCCTGGGAGGACTCCTGGGTGAGCATGCGCTGCCCGCACTGCGGGCGGGGAGACCAGTGGCCGCAGCCGGAGTTCACCTGCAACTGCGGCGCCACCGTGCGGCTGCCGGTCGACCGCGCCGTCCGGGCCCGCACCGGCGGCCTGCTGGGCCTCGGCGGGCCGCCGCCGGGCCCGGGCCCGCGGCCCGGCACCCCGCCCGGGCCGCCCCCGCTGCCGTACGGCGGGCCGGCGCCCCGGGTGCCGCTGCAGGGCCAGGCCCGCCCGCCGTTCCGGCCGCACCCGGTCCGCACCACCGAGGACGCGGTGCTCACCGCCGCCCGCTACCTGCGCTGGCTCGGCTTCGAGGACCTCGAGCTGACGGAGGAGCAGCCCGGCCGGCCGGTGACCCTGCTCGGCGGCCGGATGGTCGCCCAGGTGGATCCGGGCCCGGGCCAGTCGGACGTGAAGACCATCGAGTGCCTCTGGCTGCAGACGCTGCACGCCGAGGAGATCGCCGCCGCACTGTTCTCGCTGGGCGGCTTCTCGCACCAGGCCGCCGTCCGGGGCGAACAGCTGCTCGTCGCGCTGTTCCACCTCGACAGTGCCGGTCTGCCGCAGCCCGCGAACGGCGCGGCCGAAGCCCTGACGGAGACCGGCTGGACGTCCTGAAACCATCGGTCACTTGCGCGACACGCCGAGAAAACTGACGCTCGTGATCTGGTGCACAAGCTCGCCCCCGTGTTGAATTGCGGCCACGGCAGCAGCTCGGGGCATGTCAGACATGCCCTGGAAGCCGCTGTCTGCTGGGCACCGCACACAAGGAGGTGGCGTTGTCGGAGCACCGTACGGCCTCGGGGGGCGGGGCGGACGCGGTCTGGCGGCTGAGATCGCGGGGCTGCTGGCAGGAGGCCGCCGAGTTACTCCGCCCGAGCGCCGCGTCAGATCCGGAAGCGGCCCTGAGCCGGGCCGAACTCCTCATCGAACAGTGCCTGTTCACCGCCCGGCACTGGGACCAGGCGGAGGACGCGCTGCGCCTGGCCGAGGCGGTGGTGGTCACCACGGGGCAGCGTGCGGCGGCCTCCTGCGCCCGGGGGTTCCTGGCCTACCTGGCCAGCGTCCTCGGCCGCCGGGACCGGCTGGACGAGGCCCAGGCCGCGCTCGGCCGCACCTCGGCCCTGCTGCCGCCGAAGGCCGCGGGCCGGCCGCTGCTCGACTTCCGCCGGGGGCTGGTCGCCGAGAACCTGCTGCACGACCCGCAGGCGGCCACCATGGCCTACCGCCGGGCCCACCAGGGCGCCACCGAGCACGGCGACGCGCTGCTCAGCTCCTACACCTGGCGCCACCTGGCCACCCTCGCCCTGGCGGCGGGCGACCAGGAGCAGGCCCGGGAGGGGTTCGCGGCCTCGCTGCGGCTGCGCGAGGAGCTCGGCTTCACGGTCGGGGTGGCGCCCGCGCTCGCCGCGCTGGCGGAGGTGTCCGAACCGGCCGAGGCGGCGCGCCTGCGCGCCGAGGCGGCCCGGCTGGTGCAGGCTCTGGGAGGTGTGCCGGTCTGGCTGGCCGCCGGGCCCGTCGGCGTCCCGGCGCCCGGTACTCCCCCGGACGGCCGCAGGTGGCAGGACGTCAGCGGCACCATCGGCTAAGGTGAGCCTAACCTGCCCAGTGCGTACGGCACTTGACGCATCCGCACGCACGTACGGGTGCCGTCCGCTGGGCAGGTGCTCCCCGCCAGCGCCGGGCGCCCGCCCGGGCCCGGCCGACCCGATGGGCCCCGCACCATGACCGCCAGCAGCATCGCGCCGCCTGCCGTCACGCCCACCGCCACCCCGCTGCTCGGCAGCTACGCCCGGCTGCGCGAGGTCTTCCCCGGCCTGCGGGTGCACCACCGCCCACCGCGTTCCGGCCAAGGCTGGACCCGCACCGCGGACCTGCTGCGCAGCCGCCCCGCCCTGCGCGAGCTGATCGCCGTCGACGCCCACCAGGGCCTGGCCCGCTACGGCCGCCCGCTGCGGCCGGACGTCGCGGCCGGCTTCTGCCTGCACCGCTACTGCTGGCCCGCCGCGCTGCTCTTCACCCTCCCGTGGTTCCTGGAGCGCCGGGTGCCGCACATCCCGGCCGAGGCCGTCGCGCTGCGCCGCCGCACCGGCGAACTGTCCTTCCAGCACGAGGGATTCAGCTGCCTCCCGGACGACCCGGCGGCCCGCCTGCCCGGCGCCCGGGTGGTGCCGGACGAACCCGCCCTGCGCGCGCGCCTGCTGGCAGCGCTCGCCGACCACCTCGCGCCGGTGCTCGCCTCCTTCCGCCCCGAGCTGCGCCGCGGACCGCACACCCTGCACGCGATGGCCACCGACGACGTGGTCGAGGGCCTCTGGTACGCGGCCAGCCTGCTCGGCCTGGGCGAGCGGGCCGCCCAGGAGCTCACCGTGCTGCTGGTGGAGGGGAGTTCGGACCTTCTCTGCATCGGCCCGGGCGCGGCGGGCTTCCGGTTCACCGAGCGCCCGGGGGCCGCTCCCGTCCGCACCCGGGCCAGAATCAGCTGCTGCCTCTTCTACACCGTCCAGCCGGCGGAGGCCTGTTCGGGCTGCCCGCGACGCTGCCGGGCCCTCTGACGGGGCGTTGATCGTCCTACTGATATGCCCGCAATCGAGGTGGAATTCGCTCGCTCCGGTGCATTGACACCAAAGCGGCCATTCCGCACGCATGCCTGCGCCATGATGGTCCCCGCCTTTCACTACGCAGGAAAGCGAGGCTGGTCAAGGCCATGAAACTGTCCGACATACCACTGGGCTGGGCCATCACCGGTGTGGCCGTGCTGGTGGTGACCGCCGTACTGGTGGCCGTCGCCCGCACCCGGGCGGCCGCCCCCTCCGGCGGCGCGGACTCCTGGGAGCGCAGCGAGGACCGCCGCCGCCGCAAGGAGTCCCTGTACGGGGGAGCCTCGTACACCCTGCTGTTCTGCTGCGCGGCCGTCGCGGCCGCCCTCTCCTTCCACGGCTTGGTCGGGTTCGGGATCCAGAACCTCGACCTCTCCGGCGGCTGGGAGTACCTGGTGCCGTTCGGCCTCGACGGCGCCGCGATGTTCTGCTCCGTGCTCGCCGTCCGCGAGGCCAGCCACGGCGATGCCGCGCTCGGCTCGCGCCTGCTGGTCTGGCTCTTCGCCGGGGCCTCCGCCTGGTTCAACTGGGTGCACGCACCACGGGGGTTCGGTCACGCGGGCGCGCCGCAGTTCTTCGCGGGGATGTCGCTCTCGGCGGCCGTGCTGTTCGACCGGGCGCTCAAGCAGACCCGCCGGGCGGCCCTGCGGGAGCAGGGGCTGGTGCCCCGGCCGCTGCCGCAGATCCGGATCGTCCGCTGGCTGCGGGCGCCGCGCGAGACGTACGCGGCGTGGTCGCTGATGCTCCTGGAGAACGTCCGCACGCTGGACGAAGCGGTGGAGGAGGTCCGCGACGACAAGCGGGAGGCTGCCGCCAACCGCGAACGCCAGCGCCTCGCCAGCCGCCGCGAGCGCGCCGAACTCCGCGCGATCGGCCGCGCCCACGGCGGTGTCTGGCGCCAACGGACAGCCCCCCGACCCCAGTTGGAGCCCACCCCCACGGAGCCCGCGATAGCCGAGGAACCCCCCGCTCCCGGCCTCCCCGTCCTCGACCTCACCCCGGACGAGGAGACCATGACCATCCCGCGCCTGGACTCCTTGGAGCAGAAACTCAAGGATCTGGAGCAACAGTTCGGCTAGCAAACCTCAGGGACGCAGTTGCACTGTCCAGGGGCGCGGGGAACTGCGCGAAGTCGGAGGGTGACAGGTGTGCGCCTTCCGCGTTCGCGCAGTTCCCCGCGCCCCTAGGTAGTGCAACTGCACCTATTCGGCCACGAGTTCGAACCACATCCGCTTGCCCGAGCCGCGAGGCTCCACGCCCCACGCGTCGGCCAACGCCTCCACGAGCATCAACCCCCGCCCGGAGGAGGCCTGTTCACCCGGGGTGCGCCGGGTGGGCCACAGGTCCGACTCGTCCTCCACCTCGACCCGTAGCCGGGTGCCCGCCGAGGGCTCCCGGTAGAGGCGGGCGGTGAACATCGCGTCCTGGTCGGTGTGCCGGATCGCGTTGGTGACCATCTCGGAGGCCAGCAGCTCCGCCGTGTCCACCAACTCCGGTACGCCCCAACGGCGCAGCGCGTCCCGCAGCTCCGCCCGCAGCTCCGCGACCCGCGCCAGATCCGCCTGCCCGATCCGCCGTCGCAGCTGCTGCGCGGCCAGCCCGCCCGCCGGACCGTCCCAGCGGAGCAGCAGCAGCGCTATGTCGTCCTCGCGTTCGGTGGAGTCCGCCGCCTGCGAGGCGATCCGGTCGGCCAGCAGCTCCAGCGGGTCCTGCGCGCTCTCGCCCCGGGCCGGCAGGTCGCGCCCGACCGCCTCGCAGAGCCGGGCGAAGCCGGTGTCCAGGTCCATGCCGCGGGCCTCGACCAGGCCGTCGGTGCAGAGCACGACGGTCTCGCCCGGGTCCAGGCTGAACCGGGTGACCCGGTACTCCTCGTCCGGCGCCACCCCGAGCGGCAGCCCGCCGACCACCGGCATCACCACGCCGGTGCCGTCGGAGCGCCGCACCACCGGGTCCAGGTGCCCGGCCCGCACCGCGTACACCACGCCGTAGTCGACATTGACCTCGGCGTAGGTGCAGGTCGCGAAGTGGTCGGTGTCCAGATCGGCCAGAAAACGGGAAGCCCGGGCCATCACGGCGGCCGGCGGGTGGCCCTCGGCGGCGTAGGCGCGCAGCGCGATCCGAAGCTGGCCCATGATCCCGGCCGCGTGCACGTCGTGCCCCTGCACGTCGCCGATCACCAGGCCCACGTGCCCGCCCGGCAGCGGGACGACGTCGTACCAGTCGCCGCCGATCTGCAGCCCGGAGCCGGCCGCCAGGTAGCGGACGGCGGTGGTCACCCCCGGCACGGCCGGGACGGTGCGCGGCAGCATCACCCGCTGCAGGCCGGCCGCCAGCTCGTGCTCGGCGTCGTGCAGCCGGGCCCGGGCCAGCGACTGGGCGACCAGGCCGCCGAGGGTGGTGAGCAGGGTGCGCTCGTCGGCGTCCAGCTCGCGGTCGTCGTCGAAGCTGACCAGGCAGACGCCGATCACCCGGCCGCTGGCGATCAGCGGCAGGAAGGCCCAGGCGCTGCGCGGGAAGCGCTCGGCGAGCTGCTCCCAGGCCTCGGGGAAGCGCTCCGCGTACTCCTCCCGGCTGCCGATGAAGACCGGCAGCCGGCTGCGCACGGCCTCCGCGCCGGGGTGGCTGGGCTGCAGCGGGGCGCGGTGGAAGGGGTGCATGTCCTCCGAGTTGTAGCCGCTGGCGCCGAGCACGTGCAGGCGCCCGGCCTCCAGGGAGGCGAGCACCAGGCCGTCCGGCGGCAGGCCGGGCAGCGGCAGCTCGGTGAAGACCCGCGCCACGTCGCGGACGGTCACCGCCTCGGAGAGCGCCCTGGCCGCCTCCTTGATGAAGCGCGAGCGCTCCTCGCGCAGCACGGCCAGCTCCCCGGCCCGCTCGCGCTTGTGCAGCTCGACGGTGGCGTCCCAGACGAAGCCGACCATCCGGGAGGCCCGCCCGAAGGCGTCGGCGAGCACCCGGCCGCGGAAGCGGACGGCGTGCAGCTGGCCGCCGGGGAAGACGGTGCGGTAGTAGGCGCCGCACTGGCCGAGCTCGGCCACCGCTCGCTCGACCCGGCGGCGCACCACCGGCGCGTCCTCAGGGTGCAGCATGGCCAGGAAAGCGCCGGAGCTGCGGTCGAAGCGGCCCGGGTCCAGGCCCAGGATGGAGCAGGCCCGGGTGTCGCCCTCCAGCACGTCGCGGCGGATGTCCCAGTCGAAGGAGCCGATGCCGTTGGCGGCCATCGCCGGCTCGAGCCAGTCGGGGGTGGAGTCACCGCTGCGGGTGGGCAGGCCTCTCGAGACCAGGGGTGTCATCCGGCCCGCGGCCAGGCCTGCCGGTCTGCGCGCCAGACCGTCCCGGGCCGCGCTCCTGCTGCTCTGCGCCGGTGGGGTGCGGCGTGCGGGCCCCGGCGGCTCGGGCTCTGTCGCCATGCTTCTCCTGCCGCTGCGATGGGGGGATCGGTGTCCGGTCGAGGCTCGGTTCTCCCCGCCGTCCGTCCCGGGCACACATTCTCACTATCCCATCGGAAGATTACTAGTAGCGCCTCACCTGGACGGGCGCGTCTGCACCGCACCCGCACGACCCAGGTCAGCACAGCCCGCCCCCGAAAGGCAACGGACGCGGCCGGGCCGCCACACACCCGCAATCCGGCCCCGGCGCGGCGCGCGCCCGGGCCCGGCGTGGCGGATTCAGAGCGGCCCGAGCTCGAACCAGGTCACCTTGCCGTCGCCGCGCAGCTGCACTCCCCAGTCGTCCGCCAGCGCCTCGACCAGCAGCAATCCCCGGCCGGAGGTCGCCTGGTCGGACTGCACCCGGCGGCCGGGGAGCTTCGCGGCACCGTCCTGCACCTCGACCCGCAGCCGCGCGTCGGGGGTGAGCACGGCGTCGAAGACCGCGCCCCGGGTGGTGTGCAGCAGCGCGTTGGTCACCAGCTCGGAGGCCAACAGCTCGGCGGTGTCCGCCAGTTGCGGCACTCCCCAACGCACCAGCGCCAGCCTCAAACGGTGGCGCACCTCACGCACCGCGAGCAGGTCCGCCGGGTCGAGCATGGCGTGCAGTCTGCGCTGCAGCGCGCACGGGGCCGCGGGCTGCTCCGCCCGCCCGGCCGCCGCGATCCGGTCGCTGCTCGACGTCGTCCGCTGCCGCGGAAACCTCGCCTGGCCGTCCTTCACCGCACGCCCCCCGACCATCTCCGGGCGGCGACCGATCGAGCCCCCAGGCCATCGGGCCGCCCTACCTTGCCGACGACCATCCTCATGCCCGTTCGGCGCGCTCCGCAACAGTGCATACCCGGTCACCTGGGGTGAAGCGGTGGTACGGGGGCGCGCCCGTGATCCAGCTGGAGACGGTTCGCAGGTTTACGCCCGTTCTCCCGGCCGAACGTCCGGTCGCCCGGGCCGAACGTCCAATCGGGCCCGGGCTCAGCCGAAGCCGACCTCGCCGGTGTCCAGCGAGTAGTAGCCGCCGACGACCTCCAGCCTGCCCGCCGCGAGCAGCGGGCGCAGCAGCGCGTCCTTCCGCAGCCGGGCGACGGTCTGCCGGGTCTGGGCCCGGATCACGGCCTCGACCAGCCCCTCGGCGGGGGTGGTGCGGCGGACCTCCTCGTACGGGGCCCGCAGGTCGTGGACGATGTCGGCGAGGTGGCCGGGCAGGCGCTCGCCGGTGCGGAAGGAGTTGACGGCGGCGGTCACCGCGCCGCAGCACTGGTGGCCGAGCACCACGAGCAGCTGGGCGCCGAGCTCGGCCGGGCCGTACTCGAGGCTGCCGGTCACCAGGCCGTCGGCGGTGTGGGCGGCGGTGCGCACCACCATGAGGTCGCCCAGACCCTGGTCGAAGACCAGCTCGGGCGGCACCCGGGAGTCGATGCAGGAGAAGACCACCGCGAAGGGCTCCTGGTGGGTGGAGACCTCGCGGCGCCGGGCGGCCGAGGAGTCCGGGTGGACGGCCCGGCTGGCCACCCAGGCGGCGTTGCCGGCCTTCAGCCGGGCCAGCGCGAGCGCCGGGGTGCCCACCGGCCCGACCGTGCTCCCGGGGGTGGCCGCCCGGGCCCGGGGAATCGTGCCGAGCCCGGCCGCCGCCCCCGCCACCGCCATCGCGCCCGCCCGCAGCACGCCTCGCCGATCCGTCCGCATGACTTCTCTCCAGGAGCCGGAATCCACTGACGAGGCGTCACCATAACCGCCCGTCAGGAGCTCTTGGTAGAGTCTTTACTCACTTCTGCAGCACGGCAGTTGCTCTCCGGAGGAAGCTACGGAACAGCTCCCGTTCGGCGTCGTCGAACGCTGTCCAGAGCTCCGACTCGATCGCCACCGCGCGGGCGTCCGCCTGTGCTACCAGGCCCCGGCCCGTCTCGCTCAGGCGGGTGACCAGCACCTTGCCGTGCACCTCGGAGGGCTCGCGTTCGACCAGGCCCTTGGCCTCCAGGTTGGCCAGCACCCCGGCCATGGTCTGCGGGGTGACGGCCGCACCCCGGGCCAGCTGGGCGCCGGACATCCCGGGCCGCTCGGCGAGCTGGAGCAGCACCGCGTACTGCGGCACCGTCAGGTCCAGCTCGCGCAGCGCCTCGGTCTTGGCCGCGATCAGCGCCTGCTCGGCCTGCTTGAGGCCCAGGCCCAGGCGCAGCGGCACGCCCTCGGGCCCGGCCAGCAGCGCGGCGGGGTCGGTGGTCATGGCGGCCTCCTGTCCTTGAGTCCCTCTCGGGCCACCAGTATCGCCGCCCGCCTGCCCGGGCCCGCCTCAGGGGCGGATCCGCAGCACCGCCTTCGCCTCGGCCGTGCGGCCCTCCAGCCGCCGGGTCGCCTCGGCCACCCCGTCCCAGCCGATCTCCTCGACCGCCACCGTGACGACGCCCTCGGCGACCAGCCGCAGGCCCTCCTCCAACTGCGCCCGGAACAGCCCGGGGCGGCGGGCCATCAGGCCGCCCATGTTGTACCCGGCGAGCGTGACGCTCCCGAACCAGACTTCGTCGGCCTGCAGGGCGAGGTCCTGCTGGGCGGCATTGCCGACGATCACGTGCCGCCCGAAGATCGCCAGCAGCGGCCGGACCAGCCCGCGCACCTCACCGCCGACCGAGTCGATCACCACATCGAAGCCCTGGCCGTCCGTCAGCTCCGGTGTGCGTGCGGCGAGCTCACCGTAGGTCAGGGCGGTGTCGTAGCCGACGGCCCGCGCGGCGCGCTCGGGGGTGCCGGCGGCTCCGACCACCAGGGCGGCGCCGTAGTGCTTGGCCAGCGAGCCGAGCAGCGAGCCCAGTGCGCCGGCGGCACCGAGCACCAGCACCCGCTCGCCCGGGGCGAGGCGGGCGGCGGAGCGCAGGGTGCCGACGGCGGTGACGGCGTTCACGGCGGTGGCGGCGGCCAGCCGCGGGTCGAGCCCGGCGAGTTCACCCTCAAGGGGGACGGTGGCGTTCGCGTCCGCGACGACGCGCTCGGCGAAGCCGCCGAAGCCGGTCGGGATGGCCGCCACCGGCTGCCCGACCCGCAGGCCGGTCACCCCTTCGCCGAGGGCGGCCACCGTGCCGGCCACCTCGAGACCGGGCACGACCGGCAGCTCGATCGGGAACTGGCCGCGACGGAACAGCACGTCGGCGAAGTGGACGCCCGCATGGCTGACGTCGATCGCGACCTTTCCGGGGCCGGGCTCCGGCAGCGGCTGGTCCTCGACCAGCTCCAGGACCTCGGGACCGCCGGTACGGGTGTAGCGGATGGCGCGCATAGGTGTACTCCCCCTCGTTGTTCGCTCACTGCTTCACATCAAGCACCATAGATATATCAGCCTCCTGATACTCCTGTCGCATTACTCCCCGCCGCCCCCGGCGCGCCGGACCGACCGCTGGGCCGCCGACGGGCAAGGCTGGACATCCCGGCACACCCCAGGTATCAATGGCGGAGAGATTTGAACGCCGTTCTAACTGCGAGCGAGGCACCGTGCGACTGACCCCCACCGAACGGGACCGGCTGCTGATCTTCACAGCGGCCGAGCTGGCCCGCGCCCGCCGCGCGCGGGGCGTGAAGCTGAACGTCCCCGAGGCCACCGCGTTGATCGCCGACACGGTCTGCGAGGCCGCCCGGGACGGGCGCCGCCTGGCCGAGGCGATCGAGGCCGGGCGCACCGTGCTCGGCGCAGGCGACGTGCTGCCCGGCGTGGCCGACATCGTCACCACCGTGCAGGTGGAGGCCGTCTTCGAGGACGGCACCCGGCTCGCAGTGATCAACGACCCCTTCCGGGGTGGCGGTTCGCTGGGCGACGACGCTCCCGGCGGCGCGCTGCTCGGCAGCGGTGAGGGGTACGACCCGGTCGAGGAGACCGTGGTGCTGCCGGTGCACAACACCTCGGCTGTACCGATCTCCGTGACCTCGCACTTCCACTTCTTCGAGGCCAACCCGCGCCTGGCCTTCGACCGCTCCGCCGCCTACGGCACCCACCTGGCCGTGCCGGCCGGCTCCTCGGTCCGCTTCGACCCCGGCGCCACCGTCGAGGTCGGCCTGGTGCCGATCGGCGGCACCAGGGTGGCGATCGGCTTCGCCGGCCTGGTGGACGGACCGCTGGACGCCCCCGGCGCCCGCGAGGCGGCCCTCGCCAAGGCCCGGGCCACGGGCTACCTCACCAGCTTCGACGACGCGGAGATCGAGTCATGAGCGCCATCACCCCCCACGACTACGTCTCCGTGCACGGCCCCCGCACGGGCGACCGCATCCGGCTCGGCGACTCCGGCCTGATCGTCCGGGTCGAGTCCGACTCCCAGGCCCCCGGTGAGGAGTTCCTGGCCGGCTTCGGCAAGACCGCCCGCGACGGGCTGCACCTCAAGGCCGCCGCCGTCCGCGACACCTGTGACGTGGTGATCTCCAACGTCCTGGTGATCGACGCGATCCAGGGCATCCGCAAGACCTCGATCGGCCTAATCGACGGGCGGATCGCCTCGATCGGCCGGGCGGGCAACCCGGACACCCTGGACGGGGTCGAGGTGGTGGTCGGCACCGGCACCACGATCGTCTCCGGCGAGGGGATGATCGCCACCGCGGGCGCCATCGACACCCACGTCCACCTGCTCTCGCCGCGGATCATGGAGGCCTCGCTCGCCTCCGGCGTGACCACCATCATCGGCCAGGAGTTCGGCCCGGTCTGGGGCGTCGGGGTCAACTCCCCCTGGGCCCTTCGGCACGCCTTCAACTCCTTCGACGCCTGGCCGGTCAACATCGGCTTCCTGGGCCGCGGTTCCTCCTCGGACGCCGCCCCGCTGGTCGAGGCGCTGGTCGAGGGCGGCGCCTCCGGCTTCAAGGTGCACGAGGACATGGGCGCCCACACCCGGGCGCTGGACACCGCGCTGCGGGTCGCCGAGGAGCACGACGTCCAGGTCGCGCTGCACACCGACGGCCTGAACGAGTGCCTCTCGGTCGAGGACACCCTGGCCGTGCTCGAGGGCCGCACCATCCACGCCTTCCACATCGAGGGCTGCGGCGGCGGCCACGTGCCCAACGTGCTCAAGATGGCCGGCGTCGAGAACGTCATCGGCTCCTCCACCAACCCCACCCTCCCGTTCGGCCGGGACGCGCTCGGCGAGCACTTCGGCATGATCGTCTCGGCCCACGACCTCAAGGTGGACCTGCCGGGCGACGCCGCGATGGCCCGGGACCGGATCCGGGCCGGCACGATGGGCGCGGAGGACGTGCTGCACGACCTCGGCGTCATCGGCATCACCTCCTCCGACGCCCAGGGCATGGGCCGCGCGGGCGAGACGGTGCGCCGCACCTTCGCGATGGCCGGCAAGATGAAGGCCGAACTCGGCCCGCTGGACGGCGGGTTCGGCACCACCGAGAGCGGCGACGACAACGAGCGCGTGCTGCGCTACATCGCCAAGCTCACCATCAACCCGGCCATCGCCCACGGCCTCGCCCACGAGGTCGGCTCGATCGAGGTCGGCAAGCTGGCCGACATCGTGCTCTGGCGGCCCGACCACTTCGGCGCCAAGCCGCAGCTCGTCCTCAAGGCCGGCTTCCCGGCGTACGGGGTGACGGGCGACCCCAATGCCTCCACCGACCGCTGCGAACCCCTGGTGCTCGGCCCGCAGTTCGGCGCGCACGGCGCAACCGCCGCCGACATCTCGGTCGCCTTCGTCGCCCAGGCCGCCGCCGACGGCTCCTACCTGGACCGCGCCGCCGACCAACTGCCCACCCGCAGGCGCCGCGTGGGCGTCCGGGGCACCCGGGGCATCGGGCCGCGCAACATGGTCCGCAACGCCCGGATCGGCCACGTCCAGGTCGAGGCCACCACCGGCCTGGTCTCCCTCGACGGCGAACCGCTGCGCTCCGAGCCGGCCGACAGCGTCTCGCTCAGCCGCCTCTACTTCTTGTAATCACCCTCCCCCGCTTAGGACTTCACGCCATGACCGCTGAGACCCCCGCCTCGCTCGGCTACCGGATGCCCGCCGAGTGGCACCCGCACGAGCGCACCTGGATGGCCTTCCCCACCGACAACCCCACCTTCGACTCCCCCGAGCACCTGGACGCGGCCCGCACCGCCTGGGCCGAGGTGGCCAACACCATCGTCCGCTACGAGCCGGTGACGCTGATCACCAACCTCGGCGAGGGCGAGGCGGCCCGCCGCTACGTCTCGGCCGAGGTGGAGATCGTCGAGCGCCCGCTGGACGACGCCTGGATGCGTGACATCGGCCCGTCCTTCCTGCTCGGCGCGGACGGCGAACTCGCCGCCGCCGACTGGATCTTCAACGGCTGGGGCGCCCAGAGCTGGGCCCGCTGGGACAACGACCAGCACATCGCCGAGCAGATCACCGAGCTCACCGGTGTGCGCCGCTTCGCCTCCCGCCTGATCAACGAAGGCGGCGGCATCCACGTGGACGGCGAGGGCACCGTGCTCGTCACCGACACCGTGCAGCTCGGCGAGGGCCGCAACTCCGACTGGGCCCGCGAGGAGGTCGAGGCCGAGCTCAACGCCTTCCTCGGCACCAGCAAGGTGATCTGGGTGCCGCGCGGACTCACCCGTGACTACGACGAGTTCGGCACCCGGGGCCACATCGACATCGTCGCCTCCTTCGTCCGCCCCGGCGTGGTCGTCGCCCACGTCCAGCCGGACCCCTCGCACCCGGACCACCAGGTCTGCCAGGAGATCGTCGCCATCCTGCGCGCGGCCACCGACGCCGCCGGCCGCCCGCTGGAGGTCATCGAACTCCCCGCCCCCACCGTCCTGCTGGACGAGGAGGGCGAGCCGGTCGACTACTCCTACATCAACCACTACGTCGCCAACGGCGCCGTCATCCTCTGCGCCTTCGCCGACCCCCGCGATGAGGAGGCCAAGGCCATCCTGGAGAAGGCCTACCCCGGCCGCACCGTCGAGCTGGTCGACGCCCGCGAGATCTTCGCCAACGGCGGCGGGATCCACTGCATCACCCAGCAGCAGCCCAAGGCGGGCTGAGTCCTTCCCCTTCCGGGTCGGTGACGGCACGTCACCGACCCGGACTCCACGGGCGCGAACCGTCCCCCGACGGCGCGCCGCCGTAACCACCGGC
Source organism: Kitasatospora sp. NPDC002227 (assembly GCF_040296285.1). Classification (NCBI taxonomy): domain Bacteria; kingdom Bacillati; phylum Actinomycetota; class Actinomycetes; order Kitasatosporales; family Streptomycetaceae; genus Kitasatospora; species Kitasatospora sp. NPDC002227. Next base: position 55,558 of record NZ_JBEOWY010000038.1, on the reverse strand, counting down.
ATCCCAGACCATCGCCTGGAACTCCCGCAGGGTGAGCGCACACGCTGCCACGCCCGGCTCCACGCGGAAGTGGACGGTCCCGCAGCGCCGGCAGTACCACCCCTGGGCCCACAGCCGCTCGGCCGCCGGACGCCCCGCCAGGCGCTGCTCGCGGTCCGACCGCCGCGTAAGGGTACGGAAGCCCAGCGCGATCGCCGTCGCCAGCGCGAGGGCGGAGATCCAGCCCAAGAAGGCGTAGTCGGGGCGCGGCGCGGCCTGGACCGAGATCCAGTCGTACTGAGAGCCGGTCGTCGCCTGCGGGCTGTCGTCGCTGAACCAGTGGCCGGCTGCGGCGCCCCAGATGAAAGCCACGACGGACACCGCCGCCAGGACCACCCCAGCGAAGGCACCGCCCGCCGACGACTCGCGCAGCGCCTTCGGCACCGGGTCCAGCGCCTCGGCCAGCGAGGTGGTGACGGAGCGGGTGACGGTCGCCGCCTCGCCCAAACCGACCGGTGTCGTGATCCGAACCCTGCCCCGCCCCGCGTGGTACACCGCAGGCACGCCCACCACCTGGTCCGTCAGGCCGCAGCTCGGACACGGCTGCAGTACCGGTGGTCTGTCGTCCTCGATCCCCCTCATGGAATCCCCCGTAGAGTTCGGCCGAACCGCCGTGCCCAGGGTGGCAGACCGGGGGAGCCGGCGCCCAGGGTCTGAGCGGATCCTGAGCCTCAGCCGGCGCCGAAGGCGGCCCGCACCGCCTCCAGGGCGTCCTCGAGCGTCGGGGCGATCTCGTCGTGGCCGGTGAAGCCGTCGTCCTCGCCGGGGTCGACCGTCCAGCCGTAGCCGCTGACGGGGTGGCCGTCGACGGTGGCGGAGTGGTGGTCGTCGGAGACGGTGAGGGAGATGTTGCCGCCGGGGAACTCGGTGAGTTCGAGGTGGACGTCGCCGAGGATGCGGTGGACGGCGTCGCGGGTCTCGTCTTCGGTGCTCATGGTGGGGGCTCCTCGGCGCTGGTCAGGTGCTGATCACCAGTGTGCCGGGGCGGGCGGCCCGGGTGCGCGACCCACCGTCGGTTCGGTGAGTCGCGCACCACGCGGGCCTCAGCCCACCGAGGAGTTGTAGCCGTCGATGGCCGGCTGCAGCGCCTTCGCGGCGTCGGTGAGCGCCTGCTGCGCGGGCTTCGCCCCGCTGATCACCTGCTCCAGCGCGGTCTCCACCCCCTTGCGGGCCTGCGGCATCACGCCGAGCAGGCACCCGGCGGTGGCAGCCGTCGGCTTGGTGGAGTGCAGCTCGTCGATCGCCGTCCTGAACTGCGGGTACTTCGAGACCCAGGCCTGGTCCTTGGGGTCGTCCAGCGCCTTGCGGTTCACCGGGAAGTACCCGGTGCCGGTGTGCCAGACGGCCTGCTGCTCCGGCGCGTCCAGGTACTTGGCGAACTCCCAGGAGGCCCGCTTCTCGGCGTCCGAATGCCCCGGCCCGTCGATCCACAGCGAGGCGCCGCCGATCACCGGGCCGCCGGTGTCACCGGCGGCGAGCTGCGGGAACGGCGCGGTGGCCACGGTGAACTTGGCCGCCTCGGTGTACCCGCGCAGCACGCCGGTCGACTCCAGGTGCATCGCCACCCGCCCGGCCTTGAAGGCCGCCTGCGCATCCGCCGTGGTCCGGCCGGTGTTGACGGCGTAGCCGCCCTTGACCAGGTCGGCCCAGGTCTGCAGCACCTGCGCGCCCTGCGCCGAGTCGAACAGCACCTTGGCCGCCTTGCCGTCACGCCCGTTGCCCTGGTCGCAGTAGGGCTGGCCGGCCTCGGCGATCAGCTGCTCGACGAACCAGCCGTAGATCGCGGCGCCGAAGCCGTACCGGGTGGTCTGCCCGCTCGCGTCCTTGACGGTCAGCTTCTTGGCCAGGTCGGCGATCTCGCCGAGCGTCTTCGGCGGCTGGGCCGGGTCCAGCCCGGCCGCCTTGAAGGCGTCGGCGTTCAGGTACAGCAGCGGCATCGAGGAGTTGAACGGCATCGAGGCCAGCTTGCCGCCGACGGTGTAGTAGTTGCGGATGTTCGGCTCGAGGTCGTCCAGGGAGTACTTGTCCCGGTCCACGAAGGCCTGTGCGGGCACCGTCTGCTTGGAGTCGATCATGAACCGGGTGCCCACGTCGTAGACCTGCACCAGCGAGGGCGTCGCCTTCTGCTGCACCGAGGCCTTGTACTTGGTCACCACGTCGTCGTAGGTGCCCTGGAAGAGCGCCTTGACCTCGATCTTGCCCTGGTGCGCGGTGTTGAACGAGGACACCAGGGAGTTCAGTACGGTCGCGTTCTGGCCGGTCATCGAGTGCCAGAAGGTCACCGTGGTCACCCCCTTGGCCTGGTCCAGCGCACTCGCGGCCGGGGCGGCCGAGGTGTCACCGCCGTCCGAGGAGCCGCTGGAGCTGCACGCCGTGAGGGCGAGGCCGGCCGTGGCCACCGTGGCCGCCAGCCGCAGGGCCCATCCTCTGCTGGTCACAACTGTTCTCCTTCTCCGATGGGTTGACGAGAATCAGGTCAGCGGACGGCACCGGCCGTCAGGCCCCGCACGATGAAACGCTGGCCGAAGACCACGAGCAGCAGCGTCGGCAGCACCGAGAGCACCACCCCGGCCAGGGTCAGCCCCGGGTCGGCGACCTCGGCGTCCCGCAGCGAGGCCAGCCCGATCTGCAGGGTCTGCATCTGCGCGGTGCGGGTGATGATCAGCGGCCAGAAGTACTGGTTCCAGGCCGACAGGAAGACGTAGATCGCGATCGCCGCCAGCGAGGGCTTGTTGAGCGGCACCAGCACCCGCCACAGGAACCGCCAGTGCCCGGCGCCGTCGATCCTCGCGGCGTCCCGCAGTTCGGCCGGGAACTGCTTGAAGGACTGCCGCAGCATGAAGGTGCCGAAGCCCGAGGCGAGGAAGGGCAGCACCAGCCCGGCGTAGGTGTTGCCGAGCCCCCAGCCCGACAGCGTCAGGTAGTTGGGGATGATGACGGCCTCCCACGGCACCATCAGGGTGGCCAGGAAGACCCCGAACACCAGGCCGCGCCACCGCAGCGGGAGGAAGACGAAGGCGTACGCGGCGAGCACCGAGGTGATCAGCTGGGCGAGCATGATCACCCCTGCTGTGACAGCGGAGTTGAGGTACTGCCGGCCCAGCGGCACAGCCTGGAAGGCGGCCGTGAAGTTGTGCCCGGTGAGCTGGTGCGGCAGCAACGAGGGCGGGTAGCCGGTGAGTTCGGCGGGCGTCATGAAGGCGCCCGCGATCACGTAGTAGACCGGGAGGACGACCGTCAGCACGGCCACCGCCAGCACGGCGTAGGTGAGTATTCGGCCGGGGGTGGGCCTCATGCGTAGTGCACCTTCCGGTCGAGCACGCCGAACTGCACGGCCGCGCAGGCGAGGACGACCACGAGCAGCACGACGGCCTGGGCGCTGGCGGTGCCGAAGTCGCTCGAGCCGTAGGCGAAGGCCCGCTCGTAGACCGAGTAGACGAGCGTGCGGGTGGCACCGTCCGGGCCGCCGCGGGTGAGGATGTGGATCTGGCCGAAACTCTGCAGCGCGTTGATGGTGGAGACCACCACCAGGAAGAACAGGTGCGGACCGAGCAGCGGCACGGTGATCGAGCGGGCCAGCCGCCAGCCGGCCGCGCCGTCGAGGCGGGCCGCCTCGGTGAGCTCGGGCGCGATCGAGCCGACCCCGGCGGAGAGCACCAGGACGTTGTAGCCGAGGTTCATCCAGACCGAGGTGAGGGCCACCGAGACCAGCGCGTACCGGGAGTCGGTGAGCCAGCCGACCGGCCCGAGGCCGAGCTGGGCGAGCACCCCGTTGAGGACGCCCCCGGCCGGGTTGTAGAAGACCGAGAAGACCACCGAGGCGCTGGCCACCGAGAAGGCGAACGGCAGCGCGAAGGCCGAGCGCAGCGCCCGCACCCCCCGGATCCGGCTCTCCAGGAGCAGCACCACCGCGAGCGCGCCGAGCACCCCGGGCACCACCGTGAGCAGGACGAAGAGCGCGGTGGTCAGCAGCGTGCGGTGGAACTCGGCGGAGCCGAGCAGGTCGGTGTAGTGCCGGAGCCCGACGTAGCGGGACGGCGCGCCGAACAGGTCGTTGGCGTGGGCGGAGAGGTAGAACGTGCGGCCCAGCGGGTAGCCGATGAACAGCGCGAAGACGGCCAGCGAGGGCGTCAGGAAGGCCCAGGCGAGGGTCCGTTCACCCCAGCGGCGGGCGGCCCTGGTGGCGGGTGGTGCGGTCGGCATGGCGCTCCTTCACCTGATTTCTCCCGAGGGCCCGGGGCTTCAGCCCCGGCGGAAATGGGTCCATGACTCGAAGCGGCGGAGTGCTCAGCGCATGTGTTCTGACCTCCGGCTTTGATGCGTGGGTTTGCTTGGACTATTTTCACTGTGGTGAAGATCACAGTGCGGGTGAAGCTCGAGCCGTCGGCCTACCAGGCCGACGCGCTCGCAGCGACGCTGCGTGCGTGCAACCGAGCGGCGAACTACGTCTCTGAGGTCGCCTTCGAATCGGGCGAGAAGCGCCGCAACGGGTTGCAGCCGATGGTGTATCGACATGTCAAGGACGAGTTCAACCTGTCGGCTCAGCCTGCGGTGCGGGTAGTGAAGAAGGTCTGTGACGCCTACGCCACCTTGAGAGCGAACATCCGTGCCGGGAACCTTGGCCCGAAAGGGGGCAGTCGCCGAAACAAGGCGGAGTCGAAGCCAGTCGTGTTCCGCGAGGGTGCGGCGCAGGCGTTCGATGATCGCTGTCTGAGCTGGCAGGCCGACCAGCGGACCGTGTCGATCTGGACTACCGCGGGCCGGCTGAAGGGCATCCGGTTCGTCTGCTCCGAGCGTGCAGCGAAGATGATCGCCGACCAGCGGCAGGGCGAATCGGACCTGGTACTGCGCGACGGGGCCTGGTACCTGTTCGCCACCTGCGAGCTCCCGGTACCGCTCGTGGCCGAGCCGGCGGACTGGCTTGGGGTGGACCTCGGAATCGTCAACATCGCCACCACCAGCGACGGCACCGTCCTGTCGGGCCGTCGCTTGGAGCGGTACCGCTTCCACTCCTGGGCCTTCGCCCAGCTCGGAGCGTTCGTGGAGTACAAGGCCCAGCGCGCCGGAGTCCCCGTCGTGCACGTCAACCCGGCCAACACCTCCCGCCAATGCTCCGCCTGTTGGCACACCCACAGACAGAACCGAGTGGATCAAGCAACGTTCGCGTGCCGCGCCTGCGGCACAACCATGCACGCGGACGTCAACGGCTCCCGCAACATCCGCCACCGCGCGGCTGATGCGTGGAAGCGGGGCGCAGTCGACCGCCCCAGCAGCACCTAGCGCTGCTGAGACGAGGTGACCACCGGTGGGGCGACTCATCGGGCGAATGGTTGACCTCAAGCCGAGCCTTTCAGGGCCAGGTCGTTGACCTCATCTGACGTGGTGCCGGTCAGAACCGTCGCGCGCCCGGGCGGCGTGGCGGCGATCCGGTGGTGACCGGAGGGTGTCCGCCTGGTGACGCGTTCGCGTCACCGGTCTCGGGCGGGATTACTACCCACCCCGGGCGGCGCCGAACGCGCGGGGCGGCAGCGCAGTGCCCAGGCTGCGGTGGCCCGGCACGTATCGTGGTGGGCCGTACCAGGAGAGAGGGAGCGGGATGGCCGAGCCACGCACGCGGCGCGCCGCGCGCCCGCGCGAGGAGGTGTACGCCGCGGCCCGTGCGGCGATCGCCGACCACGGGCTGGCCAAGCTGACCATGGCCGGGCTCGGCAAGCAGCTCCAGATGAGTGCCGGTCACCTGCTCTACTACTTCGGCAGCAAGGACCAGTTGCTGCTCGAGACGCTGCGCTGGAGCGAGGAGCAGCTCGGCGAGCGCCGGCGGGCGGCCCTCCAGGTGCCCGGCGGCTGGGCGCAGCTCGCGGCCTACACCGAGCTGTACCTGCCCGAGGGGCCGGGCGATCCGCGCTGGATCCTGTGGCTGGAGGTGTGGGGCCGCTCGCCCGCCAGCGCCGAGATCCGGCAGGGCCAGCTGGAGATCGAGGCCCCCTGGCAGGCCGACCTGGTCGCCCTCCTCGAATCCGGCGCCGCCGCCGGGGAGTTCACCACCGACCCCGCCGGCCCCCCGGCCGACCGCGCCGTCCAGCTCCGCGCCCTCCTCGACGGCCTCGCCGTCCCCGTCGCCATCGGCCTTCCCGGCGCCACCCGTGCCCAGGCCACCCAGCACGCCACCTCGGTCGCCCGGGCTCTCCTCAGCGTGTGACCTCTCACCGAGGGGACAGTTGCACTATCCGCTCGGGGGCGCGAGGAACTGCGCGCAGCGGGAGGCCGCAGGCCTGCGCCTTCCGCACTCGCGCAGTTCCTCGCGCCCCTGGACAGTGCAACTGGCTCGCTGAGATTCGGTACACCGAACTGGCTACTCGGTCCAGAGTGCCGCCGCCGTGCGGTCCTCGGCGTAACCCTGGGCCCGCACCTGCAGTTGGCGCAGGAAGTCCACCGTGCTCGGCGGGTGCGGGTGGGCCCAGTGGTTGGCCAGGAAGTGCGCGACGGCCGCCTCCTCGGCGATCGGCTCGGCCAGGCCGGGGGTGCAGAGCAGCAGGATGTCACCGGTGGTGGCCGGGACGAGCCGGAAGCGGAAGCTGCGCGGCAGCGGCCCGACGCCGTGCGGCGTGCTGACCGGCGGCTCGCCGTCGGGGTGGTGGAGCAGCCGGGCGGCGTACGCGTCGATCCAGTGGCCGGAGCGCAGCAGATAGAGCCCGCCGGGGCCGATCCCGAAGGCCGCCCGGTGGGTGGCCGCCGGGTCGAGCGGCACCAGCAGGCAGTGCAGCGAGCCGCCCGGCTCCCCGTCGGGCCCCGTCCGCAGGGGGGCCGCCGCCTGGAGGGCGAGGCGCTGGAGCCCGTACCGCAGCCTGTCCCGCGCTCCCTCCCGCAGATCGGCCGACAGCTCGGCCCGGCTCCGGCCGATGGCCGCCGCCAGCTGCCGGCAGGCCTCACCGGCCGCCGCCTGGGCCGCCCCCGGCGAGGCGACCACCGCCAGCAGCAGCCCGCCGTCGGCCGCCTCCCCGAACCGGGTCACCAGCAGCCCGTCCCGCCGCCCCTCCCCCAGCTCCCGGGCCGCCTCCCCGCGCGCAGACACCGCCCGCAACGTACTCCGCCCGTACCTGGCCCCGTCCATCACGGTGTCCGGCACCACAGCCGCCAGCCCGTCCGGCCCCACCTCCGGCACCCCGGCCGCCTCGGCCCCGTCCCGCACCGCCCACCCCGGCCGCGGAGCCACCGCCCACCGACTCGCCTCCGCCTCGCCGCCCCGCCCGCCCGGCACCCTCACGGCCGGCGCGGAGGGCTGCTCCGGCCCGGAGGGCTCGGACGGACCAGCTGCCTCAGCGGCCGCAACCGCCGCCTCGACACCTGCCCCAGCCGCGCCACCCCCCTGCTCCTCAGTGACCGCAGCAGCAACCGCAGCCGCAGCCCCGGCGCCGGGCCCCGTCACCTCACCGCCCTCGGCTACCGCCTCAGCACCAGCCCCGGCCGCCTCCGCCGCCACACTCCGCGGCTCCGCAGCGACCGAAGCCGAAGCGCCGGCGCCCGGCACCTCGCCAACCGACGCCGCCGCCTCCGCAGCCTCACCCCGCTGCTCCCCGGCGACCGGCCGCGGCGGCTCAGTGGCCACCCCCTCGGGCGCAGCAGGAGCCCCAGCCGCCGCAGCCTCCGCCCGGCTGCCGCCCGCCCCGGCCTCGGCGCCGACCGCGAGGTCAGGCCCCGGTGCCTCGCCCGGCTCGGCCGCCGCGGGCTCCGGCCGCCCGGGGTCCGCCCCTTCGGGCACAGCCGCCGACGGTTGTGCCCTGATGCCCTTGACCGGCTCGATGAGCGCGATCTCCGGACCCCGCTGGGCCCCGATCATCCCCACGGCCGAGTCGAACCACTCGTCCACCGTGAGCTCGGCCTCAGGCCCGGCCTCGTCCGGCCCCCGCTGGGCGCCGATCATCCCGGCCGCCGAGTCGAACCAGTCGTCCACCGTGACGGCCTCGGCCGCCGCGTCCGGGGTGCTCCCGGCGTCCGGCAGCGTGCCGGACGGGCCCGCGTAGACCGCCTGCCACCACCCGTCCTCCGGACGCTGCTGCGGGGGTGCACCCTGGTTGCTCATCTGGCGGCTCCTCGTTCTGTCTGCCGTCTGCCGAGCGGGCTCCGTGCCGGACTCGACGCCATTCTCCCCGTGCAGAACGACGCTGTCCGCGATTCGGGGACAACCGCTCACCCGCCCAGGGCAGCATTCCGGCCGCCTGCCCCGTCCGACCTGTCCCAAGTGCACCGGAAAGGCCCGGGAACCGCGCCGAACAGCGCCTATTCCCAGCCACCGCGTGGCAAGAACCCCAGAAAATCAAGGCCCATGTGGGGCATCGCTTCACTCGTTCGGCTGATTAATATGTGCGCATGACCGTGCCAGGAGCGACCACGCCGCAGCCGGGGAGGGCCCTGCACTCGGGCCGCCCGGCCGGACGGCTGTGGGCCCTGGTCCTGGTCGGGCTGCTCGCCCTGCTGCCCTGCGCGGGCCGCGCCGCCGCCCAGCCCGGGCACACGGCCGCCATGCCCCGCGCAGCCGGCTTCGACCCCAGCGGCCTGAGCACCCCCGCTAGCAGCACGACCGCGACCGCAGCCACAGCCGCGACCGCAGCCGAGACCGTCTCCGCCCTCAGCGACGGCAAGCACCACAGTCTCCAGGGCGGCCACCTCGCGAACGTCCTGGCCGACGCCGGTCTCCCGCTGACCCTCTGCGCGGCCGGTGAGCTGCCGTCCCACCCCGGCGACGGCTGTTCGGACCACCCCTTCTGCGGCTCCGAGTCCCAGCTCCCGAACGCGCCGCCGCAGCCGGCCACCACCGCGCCCGCGCTGCTCGTGCCGGACCAGGCCCTGCCCTGCCCGGTGCTGGGCTCGCACCAGCGCGGCGCCGCCCCCGCGCCCGATCTGCACGTGCTGCAGGTCCACCGGATCTAGCGGAACCCACCGCCGAACCGTGCCGAGAAGGCCGGTCCGACGGCTCCGCACCCCCTCGCACCTCCCGCCACACCGCCGCGCCAGAAGCCGCGGCGGGGACAAGGACACTACTCATGGGTTCCGCCGCCAAGCAGTCGAACAAGGCCCCCAAGCCGGGCAGCAAGCAGGCCGCGCAGAACGACCGTCGGGCCAGAATCGAAGCCCTGCGCGCCGAGGAGCAGCGCCGCGAGCGCCGCAACAAGTTCCTCGCCTTCGGCATCGCCGGCGTGCTGGTCGCGGGCATGGCCGGAACCGGCATCTACCTGGCGCTGGACGCCAAGGACAAGCACGATGCCAAGATCGCCGCCGCCAACGCGCCGATCCCGGGCGTCAAGACCTGGGACAAGCTCTCCCGCAACCACGTGCAGACCAAGGTCACCTACCCGCAGACCCCGCCGGTCGGCGGCGACCACAACCCGCAGTGGCTGAACTGCATGGGCACCGTCTACGACAAGCCGGTCGAGAACGAGAACGCCGTCCACTCGCTGGAGCACGGCGCCGTCTGGGTCACCTACAACAAGAAGGCGACCCCGGAGGACATCAAGACCCTCTCCGACCGCGTCAAGAAGACCACCTACTCGCTGATGAGCCCCTACCCGGACGAGCAGGGCACCATCACCCTCTCCGCCTGGGGCACCCAGCTGGTCGTGGACAAGGCCGACGACCCGCGGGTGGCCGAGTTCTTCACCAAGTACGTGCAGGGCCCGCAGACCCAGGAGCCGGGCGCCTCCTGCAGCACGGGGACGATGTGACCGCCGACCTCGAGGCGACCGCCGAGGCGGCGCCGGTACGTTCGCGCCGCCGGGTCTGGTGGCCCGCCGCGCTGGCGGCGGCCGTGGCGCTCGGCCTGGGCGTGCCCGCCCTGGTGGCGGGCGGCTCCTCGGCCTCCGGCAGCTCGGTCGTGGTGCCGGTCAACGACTCGCCCGAGGCCGGGTTCGCCCGGGACATGTCGGCCCACCACCAGCAGGCGGTCGACATGTCGTTCATCGTCCGGGACCGGACCCAGAACGAAGAGGTCCGCAACCTCGCGTTCGACATCATCAACACCCAGGCCAACCAGCGGGGCATGATGATGGGCTGGCTCGACCAGTGGGGGCTGCCGCAGAGCAACGGCACCACCCCGATGGCCTGGATGAAGATGGACCACACCTACGAGGCCCACGACGGCTCGCTGATGCCGGGCATGGCGACCAACACCGACCTCGCCAAGCTGCGCACCCTCAGCGGCAAGGACGCGGAGATCTTCTACCTCCAGCTGATGATCCGTCACCACACCGGCGGCGTCGAGATGGCCCAGGGGTACGTCGACCTCAGCTCCAACGCGGTCGAGAAGCGCCTGGCCGAGTCGATGGTCAACGGCCAGCGCGCCGAGATCGACCTGATCACCCAGATGCTCGCCGAACGCGGAGCCAAGCCGCTGGCCTAGGCAGACCGTCCAGTTGCACTGTCAGGGGCGCGAGGAACTGCGCGAGTCCGGAAGGCGACCACCGTCACCGTCCGCACGGCGCGCAGCCCCTCGCGCCCCCTTCTTCACATCCGCGAGCCAGGCGGCCCCCGCCGCCACCCCCACCAGCAGCACCAGCACCCCACGCCCGCCGCCGCCGTGCCCTCCCAGGTGCACCCCGAGCACCGGCAGCGCGATCCCCAGCGCCGTCCCCAGGCTCCGCACCATGCTCACCATGCCCCCGCCGACCGCCGAGCTCCCGGCCGGTATCGCCCGCATCACCAGCGCGTTGTTCGCCGGCAGCAGCAGCCCGAGCCCGTACCCGGTGACGGCCAGCGCCGGCACCCACGACCAGGGCGCCACCGGCAGCGCCGCGAGCAGCCCGAGCCCGAGCGCCGCGACCGCCGCGCCGAGGCGGCAGCGCGCGGTGTCCGGCCAGGCCCGGGGCAGCAGCAGCCCGCCCGCCGTGGCGGCCACCGCGAAGGCGGCCGGCAGGGCCGTGATCACCATCCCGGCCCCGGCCACCGGCAGTCCGGCCCCGGTGAGCAGCACCGGCCCGAGCACCAGCGGGCAGAACAGCAGCAGGTACCCGATCAGCGCGAGGCCGAGCCCGGCCCGGATGCCGGGGGTGTTGACCAGGCCGGGGGCGATGATCGGGCGATCGGCGCGCTGCTCCTGCCGGGCCAGGGCGAGGGTCAGCCCGGCGGCGAGCAGCAGCAGCGCGGCCACGGCCCAGCCGGGCAGCGGCAGGCCGGAGGCGGCGGAGAGGCCGAGCAGCAGACTGGTCGAGGCCCCGGCGAGCAGCACGAGACCGAGCAGGTCGAAGCGCCGCTCGCCCGGCGCGGCGGGCTCCGGCCCGGGGCAGCCCTTGGTGCGCGGCAGCAGGTACCGCCCGGCCACGATGCCGAGCAGCCCGACCGGGACGTTGACCCAGAACACCCAGCGCCAGGAGGCGTGCGTCACCAGCAGGCCGCCGAGGGTGGGGCCGAGCGCGAGGCCGAGCGCCTGGGCGGCGGCCTGGATGCCGAGCGCGGTGCGCATGGCCCGGGTGGGGACGCCCCGCGCCACCAGGGCTACGCTGTTGGCCTGCATCATCGCCGCGCCCACGGCCTGGACGGCCCGGCAGGCGATCAGCAGGCCCAGGCTGCCGGCGCACCCGGCGCCGAGCGAGGCGAGGGCGAAGACCCCGAACCCGCCCAGGTACACCGTTTTCCGGCCGACCAGGTCGGAGAGGCGCCCGACGGGGGCGAGCAGCGCGACCAGCACCAGCAGGTAGGCGAGCGAGACCCACTCGACGGCGGCGAAACCGGCCTGGAACTCGCGCTCCAGCGTGGGGAAGACCAGCGAGGCGATGCTCGCGTCCAGCTGTCCGAGGAAGGCGCCCAGGCAGACGGTGCCGACCGCGAGCCAGTGGGCGTGCGGCCAGCGCGCCACGACGCGGGGGCGGGAGCGCTCGGTGAGCAGCTCGGTCAGCAGGGTGGATCGCATAGCAGAAATATATCTGCTGCCGAGCTATTCCCCCAAAGAGCATGTCGCACTGCGATCGAATCGTTGCGGGATGTGCTCGGCCGGCGAACTGGTCAGTGGCCGACCCTTGTGGTGACCAGGCGCTACGCTGTCCGCCATGCCGTCGCAGCCCAACCCCGGAACACCCCACGTCCCCGCGCCCGCCGAGGCCGGTTCGACCACGGTCGAGCGCGCCCAGCGGCTGACGGACGTGATCACCCGGCTGCGCCGGGCGCTGCGCAGCAGCATCCGCACCGACTACCCGTGGGAGTCGCTCCCGATGGCGCAGGTCGAGCTGCTGCAGACCCTCGCGGCGGCGCCGCTGCGGGTCGGCGAGCTGGCCGCCCGCCAGCGGCTCGCGCCGAACACCGTGAGCGGCCTGGTCGGCAAGCTCCTGGACGCCGGGTTCGTCGACCGCCAGCCCGACCCGGGCGACCGCCGGACGGCCCGGATCGCCCTCACCCCGGCCGGCCACCAGCAGCTGCGCGACTGGCAGGGCGCGCACGAGCGCCGCCTGGCCGACGCCCTGGAGAGCCTCACCCCCGCGCACCGCGAGGCCGTGATGAACGCCCTGCCCGGCCTCGAACAGCTCGCCCGGGCCCTCGCCGCCACCACCCCGCCGCCCGCCGACGAGTCCTGAGGCTCAGAACAGCTGCTGCTCCGGCAGCACGCCCTCCAGCTCGAGCAGCCACCGCTTCGCGTCCACCCCGGCCGCGAAGCCGGTGAGCGCACCGTTCGCCCCCAGCACCCGGTGGCACGGGCGGACCACCAGCAGCGGGTTGGCCCCCACCGCCCCGCCGACGGCCCGCACCGACTGCGGCGGCTGCCCGGCCACGGCCGCCAGCTCGCCGTAGCTGAGCGTCTCCCCGTACGGGATCTCGTCCAGCGCGGCCCAGATCCGCTGCCGGAACTCGGTGCCCACCGGTGCGAGCGGCAGATCGAAGCTCGTCCGCCGCCCGGCGAAGTACTCGGTCAGCTGCTCGACGGCGGGAGCCAGCGCCTCGGCGTCAGGCACCCAGTCCTCGGCCGGCTCGGCCCGGGCACCCTTCTGGCCGGGCGCCGTCACGGCGGCCAGCGCCGCCGGGCCGTCGCCCTCGCGCACGCCACTGAGCAGCAGGGTGCCGAGCGGGCTGTCCATGGTGGTGAAGACGGTCGTGGTCATCGCTGCTCCATGCTTGGTGCGTCGCTTGGTACATCAGGGGTCTGAGGTCCGGCCCAGAGCCGGTGGACGGCGTACGAGCGCCAGGGTGCCCACCCCAGGGCGGCGGCCGCGGCGCCCGCCGGGTCGGTGTCCGGGTGGCCGAGGGCGCGCAGGCCGTGGCGCACGCCCACGTCGGTCGGCAGGAAGACGTCGGGGTCGGCCAGCGCCCGCATCCGCAGGTAGCCGACCGTCCAGGGGCCGATGCCGGGCAGTGCCAGCAGCTCGGCGGCGGCCTGGTCACGGTCGACACCGCCGTCCAGCCGTACGGTGCCCGCCGCCAGCGCCGTGCAGAGCCCGCGCAGCGCCCGGCGCCGCGCACCGGGCATCGCCAGGTCGGCGTCGGCCGCCTCGGCGAGGGCGGCGGCGCTCGGGAAGAGCCTGGTCAGCCCGCCGCTCGGCTCGGCCAGCGGGGTACCGTACCGCTCGGTGAGCCGCCCGGCCAGGGTACGGGCCGCCGCGACCGAGATCTGCTGGCCGAGCACGGCGCGTACCGCCAGCTCGTGCGGGTCCACGTGCCCGGGCGAACGGACGCCCGGGCGGGCCGCCACCGATGCGGCCAGCAGCCCGCAGGCCCCGAGCCGGCCGTCCACGGCCACCGGGTCGGCGTCCAGGTCGAACAGGGCGCGCAGCCGGTGCACGGCGGTGGTCAGGTCCCGCAGGTCGGCCAGCTGCAGCCGGCAGTCCAGCCAGCCCCGGTCGGCGGCGGCGCGCGGGCCGAGCCCGTCCACCTCGGCGATGCCGGGGCCGTGCGGCAGCGCGAGCGTACGGCGGTAGGTGCGCACGCCGGGGGCGGTCTCCACCACCTCCTCCACGCCGGGCACGGCGCGCAGCGCCAGGAAGTCGATCAGGTGCGCGCTGTCCAGCGGGCCCCGGTAGGCGAGCCGCAGCGCGAGCGGCCCGGCGGGGGTCGCGATCCGGCGGCCGGCCGCGACCTCGGCGCGCAGGCCGCTCGGGGTGCGGTCGTACACCTCGCGGACGGTCTCGTTGAACTGCCGCACGGAGGCGAACCCGGCCGCGAACGCCACCTCGGTGACGGGCAGCTCGGTGGTCTGCAGCAGCAGCCGGGCGGTCTGGGCCCGCTGCGCGCGGGCCAGCGCGATCGGCCCGGCGCCCAGCTCGGCCGTCAGCTGCCGCTGCAGCTGGCGCGCGCTGTACCCGAGCCGCACCGCCAGCCCGGCCACCCCCTCCCGGTCCACCACCCCGTCCCCGATCAGGCGCATCGCCCGCCCGACCAGATCCGCCCGGTGGTTCCACTCGGGCGACCCCGGCACCGAATCCGGCCGGCACCGCCGGCACGCCCGGTACCCGGCCCCCTGCGCAGCCGCCGCCGTCGGGTAGAACGTGCAGTTCACCCGCTTCGGCGTCACCGCCGGACAACTCGGCCGACAGTAGATCCCGGTCGTCCGCACCGCGGTGAAGAACACCCCGTCGAACCGCGAATCCCGGCTGTCCACCGCCCGATATCTGGTCTCGTCATCGATCACGCCCTCCAGTCTGCGCCACCCGCACCCCCACGACTGGCGGAAATCGGACATGGCCGTGGGCGCGCCTGTGACAGTTCCGTTGCCCGGGTCGGCGAACTGACCAGGGGCGGTACGGCGTGATCATGGTCGAGGTCGAACGGGAATGTTCGCCTGGCTGCCAGTCACCCGTGGAGAGAACCTTGAAGAGACCTGGATGTCTGGCGCTCTCGCTGAGTGCCGCCGTACTGCTGGGCGTGCTGGGCTGGGGTGCCAAGGCGGCGCTCACCTCGATGTTCCCGCTGCCGGACAACCACGTCGCGGCGACCGACTCCCGGGTCTGCCGGGAGACCACCGGCAACAACGTCTCCTTCGCCGAAGCGACCGGTCACTTCGGCCTGGCCGTCCCGTCCGCCGCCACCGACCTCGTCTTCACAGCTGACGGAGGCGGTCTGAGAGGCGAGACGGACCTGTCGATGCGCTTCGTCACCACCCCGGCCGACCTCGCCACCTTCCTCAGCGCCAGCCATCTCGATCCACCGAGCGCGACCACAGTGGTGACCGACGGCGGGTGGTCCAGCTACTACCCCGGGGCTCGGGTCCGGGCCGCGGAGGGCCCGTGCGGCCTGACCCCGCCGGTCAGACCCACCATGGTCTACAGCCAGGACGGCCCCGGCAGCGGCATGGAGAAGAACCCACGCTCCGTGGCGGTGGACAACACCGATCCGGCACACCCCGTGGTGTGGGTCGACGCGCTCGACCTGTGACGACGTCAGCCAAGCCGTCCTGACAGCCACGTGATCCGCCGGACGGAACCCGGCGGATCAGAGCTCCTGGTCGAGCATCCTGGTCATCGGCCGCAGGCCGGCGGCCAGGTAGAACTCCCGCGCGCCCTCGTTGAACTCCCAGACCTGAGTCCCCAGCCGCCGGCACCCGGCCGCCCGGCCGAGCTCCCGGACGGCGTCGAGCAGGGCCGAGCCCACGCCGCTGCGCGCCGCCGCCGGGTCGACGCCGATCTGGTCGAGGACCAGCGTCCGGTTCGCCCGGAGGAGCGTGTTCGCCTCGCCGGAGACGACCCGCGTGAGCGCGTACCCGACCACCGTGCCGTCCGGCGCCTGCGCCAACAGGCAGCTCACCTCCGGCGCCGCCAGCCGCCCGGCCAGCATGGCCGCTACGGAGTCGGGGCCCGGATCCGTCACGAAGAGGTCCGGCCGGTGCCGGGCGTGCTCGCCGTGCACCAGCAGACTGAGCCGCGCCACCTGCGCGAGGTCCTCCGGTGTCGAGGCAGTTCGAATGACCGTCATCCCGACATGGTCCTCGGACCGGCTCCGGCCCGCCACGGAATTCCGGCTTCAGCCGTCGGAGCAGGGTGTGCTCTAGTCGTGGGCCGGCTGGTTCTGCTGCCGGTCCAGTTTGGCGATGTCCGGGTGGTGCAGGTCGAAGGCCGGGCACTCGGAGCGGACTCGGGGCAGGGTGGTGAAGTTGTGCCGGGGCGGCGGGCAGGAGGTGGCCCACTCCAGGGAGCGGCCGTAGCCCCAGGGGTCGTCCACGCCGACCTGCTCGCCGTGCCGGGCCGTGTGCCAGACGTTGTAGAGGAAGGGCAGGGTGGAGGCGCCGAGCAGGAAGGAGCCGATGGTCGAGACGGTGTTCAGCGCGGTGAAGCCGTCCGAGGCCAGGTAGTCGGCGTACCGGCGGGGCATGCCCTCCGCGCCCAGCCAGTGCTGGACGAGGAAGGTGGTGTGGAAGCCGACGAACAGCGTCCAGAAGTGCAGCCGCCCCAGCCGCTCGTCGAGCATCTTGCCCGTCATCTTCGGCCACCAGAAGTGGAAGCCGGCGAACATCGCGAAGACGACGGTGCCGAAGACCACGTAGTGGAAGTGCGCGACGACGAAGTACGAGTCGGAGACGTGGAAGTCGATCGGCGGTGAGGCGAGCAGCACGCCGGTCAGGCCGCCGAAGAGGAAGGTCGCCAGGAAGCCGATCGTCCAGAGCATCGGCGCCTCGAAGCTCAGACTGCCCTGCCACATCGTGCCGATCCAGTTGAAGAACTTCACGCCCGTCGGCACCGCGATGAGCAGCGTCATGACGGAGAAGAACGGCAGCAGCACCTGGCCCGTGACGAACATGTGGTGCGCCCAGACGGTGATGCTCAGCCCCGTGATGGCGATGGTGGCGGCGACCAGGCTGGTGTAACCGAAGATCGGCTTACGGGCGAAGACCGGGATCACCTCGGTGACGATGCCGAAGAACGGCAGCGCGATGATGTACACCTCGGGGTGGCCGAAGAACCAGAACAGGTGCTGCCAG
The DNA here is from genome assembly GCF_040296285.1 of Kitasatospora sp. NPDC002227. Taxonomy (NCBI): domain Bacteria; kingdom Bacillati; phylum Actinomycetota; class Actinomycetes; order Kitasatosporales; family Streptomycetaceae; genus Kitasatospora; species Kitasatospora sp. NPDC002227. Next base: position 38,634 of record NZ_JBEOWY010000038.1, on the reverse strand, counting down.
AGCATCACACCGCCGTTGGCCGGGTCGAAGACGTGCGCGCCGAACTTGCGGTCGGCCTCCAGGGCGAAGAGCGCGGCCGCCAGCACGGGAAAGGCGAAGAGCACCAGGATGCTGGTGAGCAGGATGTTCCAGACGAAGATCGGCATCCGGAACAGGGTCATGCCGGGGGCGCGCATGCAGACGATGGTCGTGACGAAGTTGACCGAGCCGAGGATGGTGCCCAGGCCGGAGAGCGCCAGGCCCATGATCCACATGTCGCCGCCGATGCCCGGGCTGTGCCCGGCCCCGCTCAGGGGCGTGTAGGCGAACCAGCCGAAGTCCGGTGCGCCGTCGGGCGTCAGGAACGAGCCCATCGCGATCAGCGAACCGAACAGGTAGAACCAGTACGCGACCATGTTCAGCCGGGGGAAGGCCACATCGGGGGAGCCGATCTGCAGCGGCATGATCCAGTTGGCGAAGCCGGCGAACAGCGGTGTCGCGAACATCAGCAGCATCGCCGTGCCGTGCATGGTGAACAGCTGGTTGAACTGCTCGTTGGAGAGCAGTTGCAGCCCAGGCCGGGCCAGCTCCGCGCGCATCAGCATCGCCATCAGGCCCGCGAGGAGGAAGAAGACGAAGGACGTCACCATGTAGAGCGTGCCGATCTTCTTGTGATCGGTGGTGGTCAGCCAGAGCACCAACACCCGGGCCCGGGGCGGTTTCGGCGGGCGCTTCGGCGGCGCGGGCGGCCGGGGCCTGCCCAGGTTCTCGTTGAGAATCGTCACGACGGCCGCCTCTCGGTCCGGAGCGGCCACCCGATCACCACGGGTAGCCGGTCCATCACTATCAGCAGGCCGTGGTGAGAGCGCGCGGCGCGCCGGACGGTAGCCCAGGCGGGGAGTCCAGCCCCGGGAGCCCGGGCGCGCGGACCCGGCCGCCTTCGCGCGGAATTCGGTCGCGCCCCGAAAACGGTCGGCCGAATGGCAGGCGGTGGTGCTGTGGCGCTTTCGGCTGCTCACCGCCGAGGAGGCGGCGAGCAGCCGGTGACCTGCGCTACGGGCGGGCCTTGACCGAGCGGGTGATGGCCTTCCACTTCTTGAGGCGCTCGGCGGCCAGCCGGGCGTCGCTGCGGGAGGCGATCCACTCGTTCTCCCGCTGGAGCTTGAGGTAGCTGTCCATCCGGCGCTGCGGGAGGGTGCCGTCCAGGAGGGCGGCGGCCACGGCGCAGCCCGGCTCGGAGCGGTGGCTGCAGTCGTGGAAGCGGCAGTCCTCGGCGAGTGCCTCGATGTCGGAGAAGGCGTGGGCGAGGCCCTCGCCGCCGTAGAGGCCGACGCCACGCAGACCGGGGGTGTCGATCACCACGCCGCCGCCGGGCAGTGCGATGAGCTCACGGGTGGTCGTGGTGTGGCGGCCCTTCTCGTCGACGGCGCGCGTCTGCTGGACCGTCATGACATCGGTGCCGACCAGGGCGTTGGTCAACGTCGACTTGCCCGCGCCGGACTGGCCGATCAGGGCGCTGGAGCCGGGGGCGCAGGCCCGCAGCACGTCGATGCCCTCGCCCGTCTCGGCGCTGACCACCAGGACGGTGACGCCGGGGGCGATGCCCTCGACGTCCTGGCGGACGAAGTCGGCGTCGGAGACCAGGTCGGCCTTGGTGAGGACGACGATGGGCTCGGCGCCGCTCTCCCAGGCCAGGGCCAGGAAGCGCTCGATCCGGCCGAGGTCCGGGTCGGCGGCGAGCGAGACCGCGATCAGCACGGTGTCCACGTTCGCCGCGAGGACCTGTCCGTCGGAGCGGGAGCCCGCGCTCTTGCGGATGATCGCCGTGCCGCGCGGCAGCAGCGCCGCGATGCTCGGCATCGGCGAGGCCGCGAGGTCGACCGCGACCCAGTCGCCCGTGCAGGGGCAGTTGATCGGGTCGGGATCGCCGACCGGGCGCGAGTCGGCCCGGACGGTGCGCAGCTCGCCGGTCTCCGGGTCGGCCAGCACGACGTCGCACTGGCCGCGGTCGACCCGGATGATGCGGGCAGGGGTGAGACCGGCTTCGGCGAGCGGCGCGAAGTCGGCGTCCAGCTCGGCCGTCCAGCCGAGACCGGTGAAGGTGTACTCAGAAGTAGCGGAAGAAGAGAAGGTGGTGCTCAGAGTTGCGTAAGACAACGCAGTGGGGCCCTTCGGGAGGAATGCGATCCCGGCGGGTCTACGGCTGCGCGAGAAAGGGTCTCGTCGTGTGTCAGCAGCCGGCGGCCGGGAGGGAGAGGTGGGTGCGAGTGCTGCTCTGGGCAGCCGTGACGACAGTGACAGCCACGAGGCTCACCTCCGCTTTCCAAACTCGGCCCGGGCTCCGCCGTGCAGGCGGCCAGGACCTGACGATCCGTTGTCTGCGACGAGTCTAGGATCTTCGCCGAAAATCCCGCAAGACATTTTTGACCTGCGGTTTCACCCTCCCGCGGCCCCCGCCGGGCACTCCCCCGGCCGGGCGTAGCGGACCACCTTCAGCCCGCGCACCAGCACCGCCCGGCACGGCGCGAAGCTCTTGGCGAGCGCGGCGGCCTTGGCCCGGTCCCGGGCGTTGGGGGCGGGGCGGGGGCGCGGGTCGGTGACCAGCACCACGCCCGTGGCCCCGCGCAGCGCCGCCGTGATCGCGGCCGGTTCGGCCTCGACCCCGTTGATGGTGCCGGAGTCGGCGCCGGCCTCGGCCAGCGCGAGGTCGTGCAGGCCCGCGAAGGCCGCCGGGTCGTACAGCGCGGCCTCGCGCCGGGCCCCGGGGAGGAACAGGACGGCGTCCCCCGGCCGCGCCAGCTCCTGGACGGCCCGGGCGGCGGCGGCCACGTCGTTGGGCCGGGCCCCGGGCGCCCGCAGGCCGAGCTCCACCGGCAGCAGCGCGGCCACCGCGGCCGGCACGGCGAGCACCGCCACCACCCGCCGCGCCCGCCCGGGCAACGCCTGGAGCCCCCGCGCGAGCACCCCGCCCACCAGCAGCGCCAGCCCGGCGTAGCTGAACACCACGTACCGGTCCACGTACAGCGGATCGAGGTAGGAGACCAGGATCAGCACCGCCGGCGGCACCACCAGCCACGGTAGCCCGACCACCGCGAGAGCGGCCGCCGGGCCCCGCCCCAGCAGCCACCAGCACAGCGCGCCCACCGCGGAGGTCAGCGCCGGTGCCCACACGTCGGCCAACCCCGGGGTGGTGATCCACCCGACCTGGTCCGCCTGGCGGCCGCTCAGCACGGCCAGCGGCGCGAGCCCCGCCGCCGCCCCGGCCACCGCGAGGGCCCAGCCGAGCAGCACCCGCCGGCCCGCGCGGGCCCACAGCATGGACACCCCGTGCGCGGCCACCGCGAGCACCGCGAACTCGTGCAGCAAGCCGCCGAGCAGCACCGCGAGCCCGTACCCCGCCCAGGCCCACCCGCCCGGCCGCTGCCGGGCGCGGACCAGCTGCCAGCCGGCCAGCACCACGGCCGCCGTGACCAGCGCGTACGAGCGCCCCTCCTGGGCGTACTGCTGGATCGCGGGCAGCAGGGCGAAGACCAGCCCGGCGGCCAGCCCCGCGGCGGCGCCCGCCAGGCGGCGGCCGAGGTCGGCGAGCAGCGCGGCGGCCAGGGCGGTGGCGAGCACCGAGGGCAGCCGCAGCGCCACCAGGCCGCCGTCCCAGAGCGCGAACACCCCGTGCAGCAGCAGGTAGTAGAGGCCGTGCACGGCGTCGATCCCGCCGAGCAGCCGCCACAGCTCGGGCAGCGAGCGGTGTGCCACCTGCACCGTGACCACCTCGTCCCGCCAGATGCTCCCCTGCCGGGTGATCCCCCACAGCCCGAGCACCAGCGAGAGCAGGAAGGGCGGGCCGGCGACCCGCGCCCTAACCACCGGGACGGTCGGAGTCCGGCGGCGGGGGCTGGCGCCGGTGGACGCCGCGGGGGCGGAGGCGGCCGCGCAGGTTGGCCGGGGGCAGCAGGTCGGCCCAGCGCTCGGGGTACTCGGAGGGCGGGTCGGCGTCGTCCTCGTCGAGGTACTCGTCCTCCTCGACGCCCTCGGCCAGGCCGAGCTCGCGGGCCAGCCGGGCCCGCTCCACGGCCCGGCGGGCGGAGACCTCGCGGACCACGGCCGCCGCGGCCTCCTCGCTGGCGCGCTCGTTCTCGGCGCGGGCGTCGGCCGTCTCGACGGTGGGCCAGCGGCGGTCTATCGCGGCGTTCATCGCGGCGCCGATCAGCACGGCCAGCGCGACCACGCCGATCCACAGCAGCACGGCCACCGGCGCGGCCAGCTGCCCGTACACCGAGTGGCCCTCGACCGAGCTCACCAGGTAGAGACGGAGCAGCGCGCTGCACACCACCAGCACCCCGAGGGCGACCAGCGCGCCGGGGATGTCCTCCCGCCAGGGCGTGCTTACCGGGACGGCCACGTGGTAGAGGGTGGTGAGGAAGACCACCAGGAGCAGGATCGCCACCGGCCAGTAGAGCGCCTGGAGCACGTCCTGCGAGGAGGGCCCGAGCGCGTTGGCCACCAGGCCGGGCCCGGCCACCAGCAGCGGCAGCACCAGGGAGCCGATCACCAGCGCGCCGAGGTAGAGGCCCAGCGAGGCCAGGCGGGTCTTGACGATGCCGCGCTTGCCGTCCAGGCCGTACATCACGGTGATGGTGTCGATGAAGATGTAGAGCGCGCGCGAGCCGGACCAGAGCGAGAGCAGGAAGCCGATCGAGATCAGGTCGGGCCGGGTGTGGTCGAAGACGGAGCTCAGCAGCGGCTGGACGATCTGGTCCACCGAGCTCGGGGAGAGCACCGTCCCGGAGGCCGTGACGATGTCGTCCTTGAGGCGGTTGATGGTGCCGGCGCCGAGGATGTCGTCGAGGTAGCCGAGGGTGCCCGCCAGGCAGAGCAGCAGGGGCGGGATGGAGAGCAGGGTGAAGAAGGCCGCCTCGGCCGCGAGGCCGGTGACGCGGTACTCGACGCAGGTGTTGGTGGTGTCCTTGAGGAGCGCCCAGATGGTCGTGCGCCAGGTGGCGCGCTTGGCCGCCCGGCGGGTGCCTCTGCCCCGGCGGCGCGAGGGCCGCTCGGTGGCGGCCTTCCTGGTCGTTTCCCCTGCTGGTTGCACCCCCCTACGTTAGCGGCCCGGCCACCCGCGACCGGCCGGGGCGGCGGGAGCGGTCGGGCCACCCTGCGGGCCGGGTGTCCACATTCCGGAACGCCGGCCTCGACGCCCGCCGGAAGCCGCGACGCTTTATCACCTCCGGGGGTACTTGCCGTCGTACCGGTCGACGATGTGTCATATCCCTGGGGTCCGGATCCCGGCCCCACCTCCGTATCGAAGGCCTTTCACGGCCGCGGAGCACGACAGTCCGGCTCGGCCAGGCTGCCCGCACGAAGCGCCACTCGCACCGCCACCAGCTCGGTCCACGCTCCTGTACTGCGACGGAACCGTCGCGTCTCAGAGGGCGAAACAGTTATGTCCACAGTTCGGACGTTAGTGGACCGCCAGTCGCCCGCCGTGCGAATCTCTTGCCATGCCAAGCGCCGGAACCACCCTCGTAGGTCGACTTCACGTCGACCTCCTGCGCGTGGCCAGCGCCATCTGTCCGGTGACCTGAGCCCCACCCCGCTACCACCACCGCACTCGGCCCTCGCACCGCCATCCCCACCCGCCGACGCGGACGTACGCGCGCCCCTCGGGCTGGTCACTGCATCCCAGCTCTGCCCGGCACCACCGTGAAACCCCAGGTCAAGGCCGTTCCCTGCCCAGCGCCGCCGCGACCGCCGCCACCCCAGACCGCTGATGAAGGACGACTCATGGCACCCACGCCCGAACCGGTCGAGCCCCAGGCCGACAGCGCCGCCGTGCGCCGTCCCGCCGCCGCCCGCAAGGTGACCCGCCACCGTGGCGAGGGTCAGTGGGGCATGGGCCACTTCTCCCCGCTGAACGCCAACGAGCAGTTCAAGCGGGACGACGACGGTCTCAATGTGCGGACACGCATTGAGACGATCTACGCGAAGAACGGCTTCTCCTCGATCGACCCGTCCGACCTCCGCGGCCGGATGCGCTGGTGGGGTCTGTACACCCAGCGCAAGGAGGGCATCGACGGCGGCAAGACCGGCATCCTGGAGCCGCACGAGCTCGACGCCGAGTTCTTCATGCTGCGCGTGCGCATCGACGGCGGCCAGCTCACGGTGGCGCAGCTCAAGGCGATCGCCGAGGTCTCCGAGGAGTACGGCCGCGGCACCGCCGACCTGACCGACCGGCAGAACGTCCAGTACCACTGGATCCGGGTCGAGGACATGCCCGCGATCTGGCAGAAGCTGGAGGGCGTCGGCCTGTCCACCACCGAGGCCTGCGGCGACACCCCGCGTGTCATCCTCGGCTCCCCGGTGGCCGGCGTCGCCGAGGACGAGATCATCGACGGCACCCCCGCCATCGCCGAGATCCAGCGCCGCTTCATCGGCAACCCGGAGTACTCGAACCTGCCGCGCAAGTTCAAGTCCGCCATCTCCGGCTCCCCGCTGCTCGACATCGCGCACGAGATCAACGACATCGCCTTCGTCGGCGTGGTCCACCCCGAGCACGGCCCCGGCTTCGACCTCTGGGTCGGCGGCGGCCTCTCCACCAACCCCAAGCTGGGCGTGCGGCTCGGCGCCTGGGTGCCGCTGGAGGAGGTCGCGGACGTCTACGGCGGTGTGATCGGCATCTTCCGCGACTACGGCTACCGCCGCCTGCGCAACCGCGCGCGGCTCAAGTTCCTGGTCGCCGACTGGGGCCCGGAGAAGTTCCGCCAGGTGCTGCAGGACGAGTACCTCAAGTACGAGCTGATCGACGGCCCGGCGCCCAAGGAGCCCTCGGGCGTCTGGCGCGACCACGTCGGCGTGCACCGGCAGCAGGACGGCAACTTCTACGTCGGCTTCGCGCCGCGGGTCGGCCGGATGGACGGCAAGCTGCTCGGCCAGGTCGCCGACCTCGCCGCCGCGCACGGCTCGGACCGGCTGCGCACCACCGCCGAGCAGAAGATGATCATCCTCGACATCGCCGAGGACCAGGTCGCCTCGCTGGTGGCGGGCCTGGAGGAGCTGGACCTGCGGGTCAACCCCTCCCCCTTCCGCCGCGGCACGATGGCCTGCACCGGCATCGAGTACTGCAAGCTCGCCATCGTGGAGACCAAGGAGGTCGGCCGCTCGCTGATCGACGACCTGGAGGCCCGCCTCCCGGAGTTCGCCGAGCCGATCACCATCAACATCAACGGCTGCCCCAACGCCTGCGCCCGCATCCAGGTCGCCGACATCGGCCTCAAGGGCCAGCTGGTGACGGACGACAGCGGCGAGCAGGTCGAGGGCTACCAGGTGCACCTGGGCGGCGCGCTGGGCCTGGAGGCCGGCTTCGGCCGCAAGGTCCGCGGCCTGAAGGTCACCAAGGCCGGCCTGCCGGACTACGTCGAGCGCGTGCTGACCCGCTTCCAGGAGCAGCGCACCGAGGGCGAGCGGTTCGCCCAGTGGACGGCCCGGGCCAGCGAGGCGGACCTGTCATGAGCGAGCGAGCGGCACCGTTCCACTGCCCGTACTGCGGGGACGAGGACCTGCGGCCCTCCGCCGAGGGCGGCCACGGGGCCTGGGAGTGCGCCTCCTGCCGGCGCGCCTTCCAGCTGAGGTTCCTCGGCCTGCTGACCGGAACGTCGACCAACGGGGGTACGGCACATGAGCACCAGCACTGACCTGGCGGCGGTGGCCGCCGAGGCGGCCGCCGAGCTGGAGGAGGCGACCCCGCAGGAGATCCTGCGGTGGGCCGCCGACACCTTCGGCAAGCGCTTCTGCGTCACCTCCTCGATGGAGGACGCCGTGGTCGCGCACCTGGCCTCCTCGGTCTTCCCCGGCGTGGACGTGGTCTTCCTGGACACCGGCTACCACTTCGCCGAGACCATCGGCACCCGGGACGCCGTGGCCGCCGTGATGCCGGTCAACGTCATCACCCTCAAGCCGCTGCAGACCGTGGCCGAGCAGGACGCCCAGTACGGGCCGAACCTGCACGACCGCGACCCGGACCTGTGCTGCTCGCTCCGCAAGGTCGAGCCGCTGAACCGGGGCCTCGGCGCCTACGACGCCTGGGCGACCGGCCTGCGCCGCGACGAGTCGCCGTCCCGCGCCAACACCCCGGTGGTGGCCTGGGACGCCAAGCGCGGCAAGGTCAAGATCGCCCCGATCGCGCGCTGGACGCAGGAGGACGTGGACGCCTACGTCGCCGCCAACGGCGTGCTGCTCAACCCCCTGCTCTGGGAGGGCTACACCTCGATCGGCTGCTCCCCGCTCTCCTGCACCGCCAAGCCCGGCGAGGGCGAGGCGGGCCGGGCCGGCCGCTGGGCCGGGTCGGGCAAGACCGAGTGCGGCATCCATCTCTGATCGCCGCCGTCCCTCCACACATCCCCAACAACCCTTCGGAGCAGGAGACTTCACCGTGACCACAGCCACAGTGACCGAGCGCGGCGCCACCGTGTGGCTGACCGGGCTGCCGAGCGCCGGGAAGACCACCCTGGCCTTCGCCCTGGCCGAGCGGCTGCGCGCCGAGGGCCACAAGGTCGAGGTGCTCGACGGCGACGAGATCCGGGAGTTCCTCTCCAAGGGCCTCGGATTCAGCCAGGAGGACCGGCACACCAACGTGACCCGGATCGGCTTCGTGGCCGAGAAGCTCGCCTCGCACGGTGTGAAGGTCCTCGCCCCGGTGATCGCCCCGTACGCCGCCTCCCGAGCCGCCGTCCGCGCGCAGCACGACAAGAGCGGCACCGAGTTCCTGGAGATCCACGTGGCCACCCCGGTGGACGTCTGCTCCGTCCGGGACGTCAAGGGCCTGTACGCCAAGCAGGCGGCCGGCGAGATCGCCCACCTCACCGGGGTGGACGACCCGTACGAGGCGCCCGAGACCCCGGACCTGCGCATCGAGACCCAGCAGCAGTCGGTGGCCGAATCCGCCGCCGAGCTGCACACCTTCCTGACCACGAGGGGCCTGGCATGACGACCGTGACCCACACCCCGGCCGCGGCCAACGAGTACGCGCTGTCCCACCTGGACGCGCTCGAGGCCGAGTCGGTGCACATCTTCCGCGAGGTGGCGGGCGAGTTCGAGCGGCCGGTGATCCTGTTCTCCGGCGGCAAGGACTCGATCGTCATGCTGCACCTGGCGCTCAAGGCCTTCCACCCGGCGCCGATCCCCTTCTCGCTGCTGCACGTGGACACCGGCCACAACTTCCCCGAGGTACTGGCCTACCGCGACCGCGCCGTGGCCCAGCACTCCTTGCGCCTGCACGTCGCGCTGGTGCAGGACTACATCGACGACGGCCGGCTGCGCGAGCGCCCCGACGGGCTGCGCAACCCGCTGCAGACCGTCCCGCTGCTCGACGGCATCGAGACGGGCCGCTTCGACGCCGTCTTCGGCGGCGGCCGCCGCGACGAGGAGAAGGCCCGCGCCAAGGAGCGCGTCTTCTCCCTGCGCGACGAGTTCGGCGCCTGGGACCCGCGCCGCCAGCGCCCCGAGCTGTGGTCGCTCTACAACGGCCGCCACGCCGTCGGCGAGCACGTCCGGGTCTTCCCGCTCTCCAACTGGACCGAGCTGGACGTCTGGCAGTACATCGAGCGGGAGAAGATCGAGCTCCCCGAGATCTACTTCGCCCACGAGCGCGAGGTGTTCTCCCGCAACGGCATGTGGCTCACCGCCGGTGAGTGGGGCGGCCCGAAGGAGAGCGAGCCGGTCGAGACCCGGCTGGTGCGCTACCGCACGGTCGGCGACATGTCCTGCACCGGGGCCGTCGACTCCGACGCCGTCGCCATCACCGACGTGATCGCCGAGATCGCCGCCAGCCGCCTCACCGAGCGCGGCGCCACCCGCGCCGACGACAAGATGTCCGAGGCCGCCATGGAGGACCGCAAGCGCGAGGGGTACTTCTAACCATGACGACCGAACTCCACTCCACCGACGCCGTGTTCGGCGAGGCCGCCGCCACCGCGCTGCTGCGCTTCGCGACCGCGGGCTCCGTCGACGACGGCAAGTCCACCCTGGTCGGCCGCCTGCTGCACGACTCCAAGTCCGTGCTGGCCGACCAGTTGGAGGCCGTCGAGCGTGCCAGCCAGAACCGGGGCCAGGAGGCGCCGGACCTCGCACTGCTCACCGACGGCCTGCGGGCCGAGCGCGAGCAGGGCATCACCATCGACGTCGCCTACCGCTACTTCGCCACCCCCCGGCGGCGGTTCATCCTCGCCGACACCCCCGGGCACGTGCAGTACACCCGGAACATGGTGACCGGCGCCTCGACCGCCGAGCTGGCCGTGGTCCTGGTCGACGCCCGCAACGGCGTGGTCGAGCAGACCCGCCGCCACGCCGCCGTCACCGCCCTTCTGCGGGTGCCGCACGTGGTGCTCGCGGTCAACAAGATGGACCTGGTCGGCTACGAGGAGTCCGTCTTCGCGGCCATCGCCGAGGAGTTCACCTCCTACGCGGCCTCGCTCGGCGTCACGGACATCGTCGCGGTGCCGATCTCGGCGCTGGCCGGCGACAACGTGGTCGAGCCCTCCGCGCACATGGACTGGTACGGCGGCCCGACCCTGCTCGAGTACCTGGAGACCGTCCCGGTCGGCAGCGACCCGAGCGAGGAGCCCGCGCGCTTCCCGGTCCAGTACGTGATCCGCCCGCAGAGCGAGGAGCACCACGACTACCGCGGCTACGCCGGACAGCTGGCCTCCGGCGTGCTGCGCACCGGCGACACCGTGACGGTGCTCCCCAGCGGGCACACCACCACCGTGGCCGGGATCGACGTGCTCGGCACCGAGACCGACATCGCCTGGGCACCGCAGTCCGTCACCGTCCGCCTGGCCGAGGACATCGACGTCTCGCGCGGCGACCTGATCGCGGCCGGCGCCTTCGCCGAGCCCACCAAGGACGTCGTCGCCACCGTCAGCCACCTGCACGAGCGCCCGCTCAAGGTCGGCGACAAGCTGCTGCTCAAGCACACCACCCGCACGGTGCGCGCCCTGGTCAAGGAGATCTCCTACCGGATCGACATCGACACCCTCGAACAGCGGCCCGCCGCCGAGGGGTTGAACGTCAACGACATCGGCCGCGTGGTGCTGCGCACCTCCGAGCCGCTGGCGCTCGACGACTACCGCACCAACCGCCGCACCGGCTCGTTCCTCTTGATCGACCCGGCCGACGGCACCACCCTCACCGCCGGGATGGCGGGCGAGTCGTTCTCCACCGCTCCCGCCGTGGCGGCCGAGGCCGACGAGGAGGACTGGGTCTGATGGCGCGCGAGGCGTTCTCGGACATGGACAAGGAAGGCGGCCGCATCGGCAGCGGCGCCCTCGGCAGCGGCCAGGGCGGACTGATGCGATGTGCGGGCGGACAGGGGCGCTGACCCCTGTCACCGGGGCCGCCTGCCAGGCGGCGGGCGCCCCGGGCCCGGAAGGCACGCCACACGTGTCACCGCACCACATCTGAACTTCCCTGCTCGGCCCGCTCGTTGCGGGCCCACCATGAATGAGGACGCCTCGTAATGGCACCCAAGCCTGCTCTGCACTCCGCCGTCCGATTGCGCTCGGCCCGGCTGCGACGCTCCGCCGCCGCGCTGGTCGCGGGCCTCACCGCGGTCAGCCTGCTGAGCGCCTGCGGATACGGCTCCAAGTCCGCCGACAAGGCCGAGCCCGTCGCCGCCACCGCTGCCGGCGGCGCCAAGCTCTCCGCCGACAGCGTGAAGATCGGCTACTTCGCCAACCTGACCCACGGCACCGCCCTGGTCGGCCTCAAGGAAGGCCTGCTCCAGAAGGAGCTGGGCGCCACCCAGATCAAGCCGCAGGTCTTCAACGCCGGCCCGACCGAGATCGAGGCGCTCAACTCGGGCTCCATCGACATCGGTTGGATCGGCCCCTCGCCCGCCATCAACGGCTACGTGAAGTCCCAGGGCAAGGACCTGCGGATCATCGCGGGCTCCGCCTCCGGCGGCGTCAAGCTGGTGGTCAACCCCGCGAAGGTGACCAGCGAGGCGGACCTCAAGGGCAAGAAGATCGCCACCCCGCAGCTGGGCAACACCCAGGACGTGGCGCTGCTCAACTACCTGGCCGGCAAGGGCTTCAAGGTCGACCCGCAGTCCGGCAAGGGCGACGTCTCGGTGCTGCGCACCGACAACAAGGTCACCCCCGACGCGTACAAGTCCGGCTCCATCGACGGCGCCTGGGTGCCCGAGCCGACCGCCTCCAAGCTGGTCTCGCTCGGCGCCAAGGTGCTCGTGAACGAGAAGGAGCTGTGGCCGGACAAGAAGTTCGTGATCACCAACCTGATCGTCTCGCAGAAGTTCCTCAAGGAGCACCCGGACGTGGTCGAGGCCGTGCTGCGCGGCTCGGTGAAGACCAACGCCTTCATCAAGGCCAACCCCGAGAAGGCCAAGGCCGACGCCAACGCCGCGCTCAAGGATGCCGGCACCGCCTCGCTGGACGCCGCCGTCCTCGACCCGGCCTGGCAGGACATCGACTTCATCGACGACCCGCTCGCGGGCACCCTGCAGGCCGAGGCCGACCACGCCGTCACCGCCGGCCTGCTCAAGAAGCCGGACCTGGCTGGGATCTACGACCTGTCCCTGCTCGACAAGGTGCTGGGGGCCCAGGGCCAGCCCGCCGTGGCGGACGCCGGCCTCGGCACCAAGTAACCAGCTCAGTACCACCGCAGGTCACCAGATACTCCGCGGTCCTGGCCCCCGCCACCGCCCCGTCGATGCCCAGTCACCGGGCGCGGCGGGGGCCGGACCTCGGCTCCCAGCCGACCCCCTCACGCAGGAGGTGCCCAGATGTCCCAGACGCTGACCCTCGCGGACGACGCCGTCCAGACGACCGACCACCCGTCCGCCGTCCGCATCTCGCACGTGCACAAGTCCTTCGGCCGCCCGGGCGCGGTCAACCACGTCATCGACGACATCTGCCTGGACGTCGCCCCCGGCGAGTTCGTCACCCTGCTCGGGGCCTCCGGCTGCGGCAAGTCCACCCTGCTCAACATGGTCGCCGGTCTCGACAAGCCCACCCAGGGCACCATCGAGGTGCCGGGCGCCCGCCCCGCCCTGATGTTCCAGGAGCACGCGCTCTTCCCCTGGCTCACCGCGGGCAAGAACGTCGAGCTCGCGCTGCGCCTGGCCGGTGTGCCGCGCGCCGAGCGGGCCGCCGAGGCCAAGCGCCTGCTCGAGCTGGTCCGCCTCGGCGGCGCCTGCGGCAAGCGGGTGCACGAGCTCTCCGGCGGCATGCGCCAGCGCGTGGCGCTGGCCCGCTCGCTCGCCCAGGGCTCCAACGTGCTGCTGATGGACGAGCCGTTCGCCGCGCTCGACGCCATCACCCGGGACGTGCTGCACGACGAGATCACCCGGATCTGGCAGGAGCGCCGGCTGACCATCCTGTTCGTCACGCACAACGTCCGCGAGGCCGTCCGGCTCGCCCAGCGGGTCGTGCTGCTCTCCTCCCGGCCCGGCCGGGTCCGCAAGGAGTGGCGGATCGACCTGCCGCAGCCGCGCCGGATCGAGTCCTCCGGCGTCGCGGACCTGTCCATCGAGATCACCGAAGAACTGCGTGGGGAGATCCGTCGCCATGTCCAGCACTGACACCGCTCCCCTGCTGACCAAGAGCCGGGCCACCGACGACCTCGAGGCCGGGCTCGACGCCCTGGACACCGTGGTCGTCCAGCGCACGCCCTTCACCCAGACGCTGCGCCAGAAGGTGCTGCCGCCGGCGCTGGCCGTCGTGCTGGTCCTGGTGCTCTGGCAGGTCGCCTTCTCGCTCAAGCTGGCCGACAGCTACAAGCTGCCGAGCCCCGGGATGGTCCTCGACTCGCTCAAGGACCTCTGGTACCAGGGCACGCTCTTCTCGATCATCTGGACCAGCCTCTGGCGCGGCGGCTCCGGCTTCATCGCCTCGGTGATCATCGGCACCCCGATCGGCCTGCTGGTCGCCCAGGTCAAGCCCGTCCGCGCGGCCGTCGGCCCGATCCTCTCCGGCCTGCAGTCGCTGCCCTCGGTCGCCTGGGTGCCGGCCGCCGTGATCTGGCTCGGCGTCAACGACCAGGCCATGTACGCGGTGATCCTGCTCGGCGCCGTGCCCTCGATCGCCAACGGCCTGATCTCCGGTATCGACCAGGTGCCGCCGATCTTCCTGCGGGCCGGCCGCACCATGGGCGCCACCGGCCTCGCCGGGGCCCGCCACGTCCTGCTGCCCGCCGCCCTCCCCGGCTACCTGGCCGGCCTCAAGCAGGGCTGGGCCTTCTCGTGGCGCTCCCTGATGGCCGCCGAACTGATCGCCTCCTCGCCGGACCTCGGCATCGGCCTCGGCCGCTACCTGGAGAACCAGCGCGAGTCGATCGACATGCCCGGCGTCATGCTCGGCATCGTGCTGATCCTCTTCGTCGGCATCGCCATCGACCTCCTGGTCTTCTCCCCCGTCGAGCGCCGCGTCCTGCGCAACCGCGGCCTCCTGGCCCACAACCGCTGAGGCACCGGCCATGACCACCGTCCTGCGCAGACCCCAGGCCCCCGCGCTGGTGCTGATCGCACACGGGAGCCGGGACCCCCGGCACGCCGCGACCGTCGAGGCCCTGGCCGTGCTCCTGCGGGAGCGGCGGCCGGGCGTGGAGACGGTCACGGCGTACCTCGACCACTGCGCCCCCCGGGTCTCGCAGGTGGTGGGCCGGCTCGCCGGGGCACCGGCGGTGGCCGTGCCCCTGCTGCTGGGGCGGGCCTTCCACGCCCGCAGCGACATCCCGGCCGCCCTGCGCGACGCCGGGGCGGATCTCCCGCTCGCGGACGTGCTCGGTCCCTCTCCGCTGCTGCTCGACACGCTCGACCGCCGCCTGGCCGAGGCCGGTCTCGACATCACCGACCCGACGGTCCGGGCCCGTACCGGTGTGGTCCTCGCGGCGGCGGGCTCCTCCGACCGGGCGGCCAACGCCGCCACCCTCGCCGTCGCCGCCGACTGGCAGCGCACCCGGGGCTGGGCCGCCGTCGAGGTGGCCCACGCCTCCGGCACCGGCCCGACCCTGCCCGACGCCGTCGCCACCCTGCGCCGCACCGGCGCCCGCCAGGTCGCCGTCGCCCCGTACCTGCTGGCCCCCGGGCTGCTCCCCGACCGCATCACCACCGCCGCCGAGGCCGCCGGCGCCGACCTCACGGCCGCCGTCCTCGGCGCCGCTCCCGAGGTGGCCGGCCTGGTCCTCCAGCGCTACGACGCCACCCGCACCACCCGCCACCTGCGCGCCGCCTGAGTACCGGCCCCTCGGCGGCCCGGCGAGGGCGAAGACCGCCTGGGAAAACCTCGGCGGCCCGCAGGTCTCCTGCCCGCCGTCCGTCTCACAGCCAGTGCAACGCCCGTGCCGCCGCAGCCCGTTCGGCTTCCGGCACGGCGGCCAGGTCGGCGGCCAGGCGGCGGGTGCCGACCGTCCGGGCCAGGGCTTCGACCAGGTGTCGGGGGGAGTTGACGTCCTCGTCCGCCAACAGGGCCCGTAGCGCCAGCGGGTAGCAGCGCGAGGCCAGCTCGCGGTCTCCGGCCAGCGCCTGAACGGCCGCCTGCCGCTTGTGCCCGATCCGGTGGTACTGCGGGTAGAGCGGCTGGGCGGCAGCCAGCCGCTCCACCCGGGGGTCGGGCTCCTCCTCGAAGGCCACCCCGGCCGCCGCCAGCAGGGCGTCGAGGGCGGCTTCCTGGGCGTCGAGATCCATGCCGCCCAGCCTAACCGCCCGGCGCGACCAGGCCCGTCTCGTAGGCGAGCACCACGGCCTGGGCCCGGTCCCGCAGGTCCAGCTTGGAGAAGATCCGGGCCACGTGGGTCTTGACCGTCGCCTCGCTGAGGACCAGCCGCTCGGCCAGTTCGGCGTTGGACAGGCCTCGGGCCAGCAGGCCGAGCACCTCCAACTCCCTCGGGGTGAGCGGCGCCAGGTCGCGGTGGACCCGGGTGGCCGGCTCCGCGGGCACCGGCTCGGTGGCGTAGCGCTCGACCAGGCGGCGGGTGATGGAGGGGGCGAGCAGGGCGTCCCCGGTGTTGACCAGGCGGACGGCGGCGACCAGGTGCTCGGGGGTGACGTCCTTGAGCAGGAAGCCGCTCGCCCCGGCGCCGAGCGCCGCGTACACGTAGCGGTCGAGGTCGAAGGTGGTGAGGATGAGCACCCGGCAGGCCGGATCGGCGGCCAGGATCCGCCGGGTGGCGTCCAGCCCGTCCAGGCCCGGCATCCGGATGTCCATCAGCACCACCTCAGGCGCCAACTCCGCGGCCAGCGCCACGGCTTGGCGGCCGTCGCCCGCCTCGCCCACCACCTCGATGCCGGCCGCGCCGAGGATCAGCTTGAAGCCCGTCCGCACCAGCACCTGGTCGTCCGCGATCAGGACGCGGGGCCCGCCGCTCACCGGGCGGGCCGATCGAGCGGCAGCCGGGCCCGGACGCGGTAACCCCCGCCGAGCCGCCGCCGGGCGTCCAGCTCCCCGCCGTACACCCCGACCCGTTCGCGCAGCCCGATCAGCCCGCGCCCAGCACCGTCCGCCTCCCGCGCGGGCGCAGGCGTGCCGGAGAGCACGCTCGGCCCGCCGTTGAGCACCTCCACCCGCAGGTAGCGCTCCGCGTAACGCACCGTCACCTCGGCCTTCACCCCGTCCTGTCCGTGCTTGAGCGCATTGGTCAGCGCCTCCTGGATGATCCGGTACGCCGTCACGTCCACCCCGGCGGGCAGCGGCCTCGGCTCGCCGGAGACCTTGACCTCGACCGGCAGGCCCGCGAAGGCGATCCGGTCGATCAGCGGGCTGAGCCGGGTCAGGCTCGGCTGCGGGGCGAGCGCGTCGGCCTCCTCGTACGGCTCGTCCTCGCCGCTCTGCGAGGGCGCGAGCACGCCGAGCAGGGTGCGCAGCTCGGTCATGGTGTCCCGCCCGGCGCCCTCGACGGCGAGCAACGCGGCGGCGGCCTCCTCGGGCTGGGTGGCGAGCACCTGCCGGGCCGCTCCGGCCTGGATCACCATCACGCTCACGTTGTGGCTGACGATGTCGTGCAACTCCCGGGCGATCCTGGCGTGTTCGGCCGCGACGGCCTGGCGCGCCGCGCTCTCCCGCTCGCGTTCGAGCAGCCAGCCGCGCTCCTCCAGCGCCGCCCGGTGCCTGCGCCGCGCCCGGCCCAGCGCGAGCACCAGGCCGAACACCGCGACCACCGCCACGGCGGCCACCGCCACAGCGGCCACCGCCCAACCGGCTTCCCCCATGGCCACACCCTCCCACCCCGAGGCTCTCGGCTGCGTCCACCCCCGGTCGCAGCCCGGTACATCCCCAGGATGACCCGCGTGCCACCTTAGACCCACGGGCCGATGCCGCCCCCTCCTGGACGGCTCTAACGTCTGGGGCATGACGAGTGAAGACGGGGCAGGGCAGGTGGTCGTGGCACTCACGGCCGTCCGCAAGGAGTACGGCGAGGCGACGGCGCTCGACGGGGTCTCGCTGGAGATCCGGGCCGGTGAGGCCGTGGCGGTGATGGGGCCCTCGGGCAGCGGCAAGTCGACGCTGCTCAACATGGTGGCGGGCCTGGACCGCCCGACCTCGGGCCAAGTGCTCGTCCAGGGTGATGACTTGGGCCGGATGAAGGAGAAGGGCCTGGCCGTCTTCCGACGGCGGAAGATCGGCATGATCTTCCAGTTCTTCAACCTGATCGACGACCTCCCGGCGCTGGACAACGTGGCGCTGGCCGCCCAGCTGACCGGCACCCCGGCCGACCAGGCCCGCCGGCGGGCCCTCGAGCTGCTCGACGAGCTCGGCGTGGCCGACCGCCGCAACGCCTATCCGGCCGTGCTCTCCGGTGGCGAGCGCCAGCGGGTGGCGGTGGCCCGGGCCCTGATGAACCGTCCGGCCCTGCTGCTGGCGGACGAGCCGACCGGCGCGCTGGACAGCCGCGCGGGCGAGCAGGTGATGGACCTGCTGATCGTCACCCACGACGAGCGCCTGGCGCAGCGCTGCGCGAGCCGCGTGGTCGAGTTCGCCGACGGCCGGATCGCCCGCGAGCGCACCCTGGAGCGGCAGCCGTGAGCGCCGCCTTCACCGGGGGCGCCGTCTGGCGCGCCGCCCGCGCGGCCGTCCGGCGCCGCCGCCTGCAGACCGTGGTGACCGGCTTCGTGGTGCTGGTCTCCACCGCGACCCTGGTGGTGGCGCTCGGCCTGCTGGCCGCTGCCTCCGGGCCCTTCGACCAGGCCTTCGCGAAGCAGCGCGGCGCCCACCTCGTGGCCGCCTTCGACGCCGCCAAGGCCACCGACACCCAGCTCGCGGCCACCGCGCACCTGCCGGGCGTCGAGGCCGCCGCCGGGCCGTTCGGGCTGGCCATGCTGGAGACCGAACTGCCCGGCTTCGGCAACTTCCCGCCGCGCACGCTGGCCACGGTCGGCCGGGCCGACCCGGGCGGTGACGTGGACCGGGTCGACGTCTGGGCCGGCCACTGGCCCACCGGGCCGGGCCAGATCGTGCTGCGCGCCGTACCCGGACAGCCGCCGTTCGCGCTCGGCAGCACGCTCCACCCGAGCCGGGAGCCTGCCCTCACCGTGGTCGGCTTCGCCTCCTCGGTGAGCTGGTCGGCCGACGCCTGGGTGGCGCCGGCGCAGCTGCCCGCGTTGCACCCGGCGGGCCGCCAGATGCTCTACCGCTTCGCCGCGCACACCACCGACACCCAGCTGCGCTCGGACACCGCCGACCTGACGGCCGCGCTGCCGGCCGGGGCGCTGACCGGCTCGCAGCCGTACCTGGTGCTGAAGAACGCCGCCGCCGGGTCGACCACCTTCGTGCCGTTCCTGGTGATGTTCGGGATTCTCGGCCTGCTGGTGGCGGTGCTGATCGTGGGCAACGTGGTCAGCGGCGCGGTGGTCTCGGGCTTCCGGCACATCGGGGTGCTGAAGGCGCTGGGCTTCACCCCGGGGCAGGTGGTCGCGGTCTACCTGACGATGATCTCCGTACCGGCGGTGGCCGGGAGCCTGCTCGGCACCGTGCTCGGCAACCTGCTGGCCCGGCCGATCCTCTCCGAGGCCTTCGCCGGCTTCGGCTCGGCCGACACCACCGTCAGCGCCTGGGTGGACGTCATGGCGCTGCTCGGTATGCCCGCGATCGCGGTGCTGGCCGCGCTGCTGCCGGCCCTGCGGGCCCGGCGGCTGTCCGCCACCGAGGCGATCAGCGCGGGCAGCGCCCCGCGCGCCGGGCGCGGCCTGCGCATCCAGCGCCGCCTGAGCGGCACCCGGATGCCGCGCTCGGTGAGCCTGGGCATCGGGATGGCCTTCGCCCGCCCGGCCCGCAGCGCGATGACGCTCGGCGCCGTCCTGCTCGGCGTGCTGAGCATCACCGCCTCGGTCGGCTTCACCCTGACCCTCGACAACTACTCGCGGGCCGCCACCCGCCGGGGCTCCTAACAGCTCTCGGTGATCGCCCGCGACGGGTACGGCCCGCCCGGTTCCGTCGCCGTCAGCATGTCGCCCGCCGCCACCGAGCGGCTGATCCGCGGCCTGCCGGGGGTGACCGGCCTGAGCGCCATGGCGGCCGAGGAGGTGCAGATCACCGGGCAGGGCCAGAGTCTGATGGTCGACTTCCGGCGCTCGGACAGCAAGGACTCACCCTGGCCGGTGCTCAAGGGCACGTGGCTGGACGGGCCCGGCCAGGTCGAGGTGAACGGCGACTTCCTCTACAAGCGCGGCCTGCGGGTGGGTGACACCATCACGTTGGCCAAGGGCGACCGCCAGGTGCCGGTGGTGATCGCGGGCGAGCTGCTGGCCACCGGCATCGACCGGATCTACTCCAACTGGGAGACCCTCCAGCAGCTCGACCCGGCCAAGCGGGCCGACACCTACGAGGTCAAGCTCGCCCCCGGCACGGACGCCCAGTCGCTGGTGGAGCGGGTCCGGGCCGCCGATCCGGGCTTCCTCGCCTTCACCGACACCGACGTCACCCAGTCCTCGGTCGTGGTGATGAGCGGCACCGCCACGCTGCTCTCGCTGCTGCTCGGCACGGTCGCGGGGATGGGCATCTTCAACACGGTCGTGCTCAACACCCGTGAGCGGCGGCGGGACTTGGGCATGCTCAAGTCGATCGGGATGACGCCCCGCCAGGTGGTCGTCATGACGGTGTCCTCGATGGCCACCCTCGGTCTGGCCGGCAGCCTGGTCGGCGTCCCGCTCGGTGTGCTCTGCCACCACCTGCTGGCCGACCTGACCGCGACCGCCGCGCACGCGATCATCCCGGCCTCGATGCTGCGGGTGTTCTCCGCCCCGCTGCTGCTCGGCCTCGGTGCGGCGGGCCTGGCGATCGCGGTGCTCGGCGCCCTGCTGCCGGCCTCGCGGGCGGCCCGGCTGACCATCGCGGAGGTGCTGCACAACGAGTGAGGCCCCCGGCCGGCCCGCCGGGGTCACCGCCCCCGGCGGGCGAAGGCCGCAGCGAGCGGCTCGGCGTTGCGCGGCAGGCCGGTGACGACTCCGGCCCAGGAGCCGTCCGCGAACACCAGGTCGAGCCGCCCCCGCTGGATGACCCCCTTCGGGTGACGCCGCAGCCCGGCGAGGGCGGCGTACGGCTGGGACCAGTGCAGGGTGTGGTCCTCGGTGCCCAGCTGCCAGATCTTGGCGCGGTCGACCACCATCAGCACCCGCCGGTCCGTCACGGCGAACAGCCCGTGCGCGTAAGCCCCCTGGTCGTACATCCGCACCACGAACCGCCCGGCGGCGCTGCTCCAGCCGCCGTCCATGCCCTTGCCGTGCACCACGGAGCCGGAGGTGACGTCCTGCACCCGGTCCTCCAGCGCCCCGACGGCCGACTGCAGCGGGTTGAGCACGGCGTAGGCCTTGCGCAGCACCCCGAAGGAGGAGCCGATCCGCTCCTCCAGCCGGCTGGGCCGGCGCGGGGTCAGCAGTTCCTCCGGCGGACGCGTGATGCCGGGGGCCAGGCTGACCGAGGCCGCCTCGGCCAGCCGCTCGCCCGGATCGAGCAACGGCTCGATGACCTTCCGCTCCTGCTGCAGCACGTCAACGCCCCTTCACGGTACGGGAGATCATCCGAACGCCGCCTCGATCCGGCGGCGCCGGGCCTCCTCCTCGGCCCGCTGGGCGGCCAGGCCGAGCCCTCCCTGCAGCGCCTCCTGGGCGGTCTGGCCGACCGGGTCACCGGTGAGGCCGACGGCGCCGAGTGCGCCCTTGCCGATCATCTTGGTGCCCTTCTTCGCGAAGTAGGCCGCCGGGTCGATCGGCTGCTTCCAGGTCCAGGGCTTCTTCGGGTTGAGGTGGGGGCGGTCGGCCACCTCCTTGAGCTTCGTCAGCGCCTTCTCGATCTTCTTCAACGCACTGGCCAACTTCCGTACCAGCGAGGCGATCCGGGCCGAGGCGATACCCGCCTCGGCGGCGGCCGTCGCGGCTCCGGCGGCCATCGAGACCCCGGCGGTCACCAGGCTGAACGCCAGCGAGGCGGCGAGCGTGATGATCGCCCACTCGATCAGCTCGCGGATCACCGTCTCGACCAGGTCCTGGGCCAGCCGGCACTGGGCGGCGGCTTCGTCCAGGAGCGCGGCGGTGGCCTCCAGGTCGTCCGCCTCCTCCTCCAACGCCACCTCGTACTGAGCGAGTTCGGCCTGGAACGCGTCGGCCGCCGGGCCCTGCCAGTCGTGCCCGAGGCCCGCCCGGTCGCGGCGCTGGTCAGCCACCACCTCGCGCAGCACCCCGGCGTGCCGGCGCCACAGCTCGGCCGCCTCGGCCAGGCCCTCCGGGTCACCGGTGACGAACTCCAGCGGCTCGGCGAGCGGCTCGACCAGCGGGCGCATCAGCTCGTCCACCGCACCGCTCAGCGGGCTCAGCCAGTCGTTGACCTTCGTGTACGCGTCCACCGCGCCGGTCAGCGGCCCGCTCACGGGGCAAGCCCGGCAGCCACGGCGGTCAGCGCGTCGACCGTCTCCTGCTCGGCCCGCTCGTAGGAGCGGGCCACCTGCCCGGTGTGCTCGCCGATCTGCTCCATGGTGTCGGCGGCCGAGGTCAGGTTGTCCAGGGCGGCGTCGGTGCGCCGCTGGTACTCCTGGCCGATCTCCTGCGCCTCGGGCAGCTTGCCGAAGGCATCGGCGGGCAGCCGGTGCCCGCCGAGCTCCGCCCGCGACTGCCGCAGCCGCTCGGCCCGGTCGGCCGAGGTCCGGCCGTAGCGCCGCAGCGCCTCCGGATCGACCCGGTACTCCCCCGCCATGCATCCTCCCCTTGCCAATGGTCAGGTCATATGAAACCCATGACTTGGCAAAGAGTCAATTCGATTGCCAGTTCGCCGGATCGCCGCCTCGGCGAACGGCTCCGAAAACGCCACCGGGGCGCCGGATCACGAAGATCCGACGCCCCGGTGAATTCCAGGAGCTGACAGCGTCTCAGTCGGCCTTGCGGCGCTGGCGCCCGGTGCCGTAGTTGGAACCGCTGCGCGAGCCCGAGCCCGGCTTGGCACCACCCGCGGACTTGCCGATGAAGCCGGCGGCCGTCCGGCGGCCACCGCCCTCGCCGCTGCCGCCGCCGATCCGCTGCTTGGGGCGGGGGCGGCGCGGGTTGCCGTTCATGTCCACGTCGGTGGGCAGGCCCGAGCGCTTGGCCGGGCGGCGGCGCTTGGGCGCCCCCTCGGCGGCGGCCGGCGCCGGCGGGGCCGGCGGCAGGGCGATGGTCACGGCGACGCCCGAGGGCGTACGGGCGCCGGTGATCCGGGACAGCTCGGCGTCGCCCGGGCGGATCTTGGTGGTGGTCGGGCGGATGCCCGCCACCGTCATCAGGCGGCTGACCTCACGGCGCTGCTCCGGCAGCACCAGGGTGACCACGGTGCCCGACTCCCCGGCGCGGGCCGTGCGGCCGCCGCGGTGCAGGTAGTCCTTGTGGTCGATCGGCGGGTCCACGTTGACGACCATGTCCAGGCCGTCGATGTGGATGCCGCGGGCCGCGACGTTCGTGGCGATCAGCGCGGTGACCTGCCCGTCGCGGAACTGGTCGAGCACCCGGTTGCGCTGCGGCTGCGACTTGCCGCCGTGCAGCGCCGCCGCGCGTACGCCCGCGGCCAGCAGCTGCTTGGCCAGGCGGTCGGCGCCGTGCTTGGTGTGCACGAACATGATCAGGCGCCCGTCACGGGAGGCGATGTGCGCCGTGGCCGAAGCCTTGTCGGCCGGGTCGAGCTGGAGCACGTGGTGGTCCATGGTGGTCACCGCACCGGCCGACGGGTCCACCGAGTGGGTGACCGGGTCGGTCAGGAAGCGCCGCACCAGGCGGTCCACGTTCTTGTCCAGGGTGGCGGAGAACAGCATCCGCTGCCCGCCCTCGGCGACCTGCTCGAGCAGCTTGGTGACCTGCGGCAGGAAGCCCATGTCGGCCATCTGGTCGGCCTCGTCCAGGACGGTGATCTGCACCTGGTCCAGGTGCACGTCGCCCCGGCCGATCAGGTCGTCCAGCCGGCCCGGGGTGGCCACCAGCACCTCGGCGCCGCGGCGCACGGCGTTGGCCTGCCGGGTGATCGACATACCGCCGACCACGGTGGCGATCCGCAGGTTCACGGCGGTCGCGTACGGGGTCAGCGCCTCGGTGACCTGCTGGGCCAGCTCGCGGGTCGGCACCAGGACGAGCGCCAGCGGGCGCCGCGCGTCGGCGCGCTTGCCGGCCGTGCGGGTGAGCACCGAGAGGCCGAAGGCCAGCGTCTTGCCCGAGCCGGTCCGGCCACGGCCGAGCACGTCGCGTCCGGCGATCGAGTCCGGCAGGGTGGCCGACTGGATCGGGAACGGCTCGGTGACGCCCTCGCGGGTCAGCGCGGAGAGCAGGCCCTTGGGCATCTCCAGCTCGGCGAAGGTCGCGGCCGGCGGCCGGGGCGGGGTGCCCTCGACGACGGTGAAGTCCTCGGGCGCCTCGACGGCGCGCTCACGCGGGGAGCGGCCACGGGCGCCACCGGCGCTGCGCAGGCCGCCCTTGCTGGTGCCACTGCGGCGCTGGGCGTCACTGAAGCCGCCGTTGCTGCTCGCGGCACCGGAGCGGGCGCGGCCACGGCCACCCTGGCTGCTGCCTGCCTGGCCTCCGCCGGTGCGGCCACCGGCACTCTGGCCACGGCCTGCGGAACGGTCGCGCTGCGGGCGTGCCTGATCTGACATGCAGAAATCTCTTTCCTGATCGGCCGACGGCCACCGGACTGCGGTGGCGATGGACCAAGGGAGCCCCGAGCGGTGGCTGGGGGCGGGGTCGGCCGACAGGAGGAGGTGCCGCCTCGGCCGTGCGGCGGCATGGGCGAGGGCCCGCACCGTGCGGTACGGGCCCTCGCTACGCGACGTGAGTCAGCTGGGAAGCTGGACTCAGATGACGCGGATGTTCTCGGCCTGCGGGCCCTTCTGGCCCTGGGTGACGTCGAACTCGACGTGCTGGCCCTCAACGAGCTCACGGAAGCCCTGAGCGTTGATGTTCGAGTAGTGGGCGAAGACGTCCGGGCCGCCACCCTCCTGCTCGATGAAGCCGAAGCCCTTTTCGCTGTTGAACCACTTCACGACGCCGGTAGCCATAACCGTCTCCTTCTCAGGGGCATGGTGCCCACACCTCGTGGACCCCAAGTAGCCGCGATCCCCATCCGGAGACAAAACACCGGACAAAACAAATGCGCCTGTTGGTTGGTACCAGCAGGCGCACACGTACGTTCATGGGAACCAAAACTGCAACTGACTCGACTGTAGCACGGCGGCGCCGCCAGTGATCGGAAAAGTTTCACTCACCACATCTGGCCCGGGCCGGTTTACCGGAGCGCCGAAGGGGGCACACGGCGAATTCACCGTGTGCCCCCGTTCGGGTCAGCCTGCGTCAGCCGCGGCCGGCCGGCTCCAGCCGGTCGTCCTGGACGGCCTTCGGTGCGGGCACCCCGTCGTGACCGGCGACGTCACCGTGGCCGGGCCACCAGGCGGCGCGGCCGAGCAGCGCGGTGAGCGCCGGGGTGAAGAAGAGCGACATCACGAAGGCCGAGACGGCGATGCCGAAGGCCACCGAGAAGCCGATCTCGCTGAACAGCGAGTTGCCGGCCAGGAGCATGGTGCCGAAGGTCGCGGCCAGGATGGAGCCCGCCGCCGCGACGGTCGGACCGCCGTGCCGGACGGCCAGGCTGGCCGCCTCGCGCGGGCTGCGGCCCTCGGCCGCCTCCTCGCGGAGCCGGGCGATCATCAGGATGTTGTAGTCGGTGCCGATCGCCACCACGAAGAGGTAGATGAACATCGGCAGCATGAACATCAGACCGGCCTCGTGCTGCACGTGCTGGAACAGCAGGCTGGTCGCACCCACGGTGGCGCCGAAGCCGAGGCCGACGGCCGCCATCAGGTACCAGGGGGCGACGACGCTGCGCAGCAGCAGGCCGAGGATGACCATGATCAGCAGGGCCGCGATCGGGAAGACCACCGAGTAGTCCCGGGCCATCGCGGTGTTGATGTCCTTGTAGATGGACGTGATGCCGCCGACGTACGCCTTGGTGCCCTCGGGCGCCGAGCCGTGCGCGACCTTGCGCAGACCGTCGATGGTGTCGATGGCCGCGTTGGTGGCCGGGGCGTCCTTGAGCATCACGGTGATGTCGGCCGTGGTGCCGTCGGCGCTCATGGTCGGCTTGGGCGCGACCTGGGCGACGCCGTCCACCTTGCCCAGCTCGGCGATGTACCCGCTCAGGGCCGCCGGGTCGAGCTTGGCACCGTCCTGCGTGGTGGCGACGTAGACGTGGCTCGGGTCGGCCGCACCCGCCGAGAAGGCGTCCATCAGGGTGTTCTGGACGACCATCGACTCCTTGGTCTTCGGCATCGAGCCGGAGGCCAGGTCGAAAGTGCCCTGGTAGCCGAGCGCACCCAGCGAGAAGACCACCAGCAGCCCGCCGGAGACGAGCGCGACCAGCGCCGGCTTGCGCTCCACGGCGCGGCCGAGCGCGGCGAACCGGGCGTTCTTCGGCTCGCGCTGCCAGGCCTTGGACGGCCAGAACAGCACCTTCTCGGGGATCAGGGAGAGGATCGCGGGCACCAGCGTGACCGAGGCGATCGCGGTGACGCCGACGGCGATGGCCAGCGAGGGGCCGAGCGCCTTGAACATGCCGAGGCTGGAGAGGATCAGCACGCTGAAGGCCACGATGACGGCACCGGCGGCGGAGGTGATCGCCTCGCCGACCCGGCCGACGGCGTTGACCACCGCGGTCTTACGGTCGTCACCGGCGCGCAGCCGCTCGCGGTAGCGGAACATCAGGAAGAGGAAGTAGTCGGTGCCGACACCGAACAGCACGATGATCAGGATCGCCGAGACCGAGTTGTCGGCCTTGAGGCCGAAGGCCTTGGAGGCGTCCGCGATCAGGCCGTTGGCCACCATCGAGTAGACGAAGATCGAGAGGATCGGCAGCAGCGCGATGATCGGGCTGCGGAAGATGATCCCGAGCGTCAGCAGGATGATGACGATGGTGCCGATGCCGATGAGCGCGTTGGCCAGCTTGGAGGAGTCCTGCTGGTCGAGGTTCTGCGCGACCTGGCCGCCGAGCTGGGCCTTGAGCGCAGTGCCCTGGGCCAGCTCCTTGGCACCCTCGCGCAGCGCCTTGGCGGTGTCGGCCGCCTCGGGCTTCTGCACGGAGCCCTTCTCCATGCCGATCATGGAGAGCGCGTACTTGCCGTCCTTGGAGATCGACTGCGGGCCGACCGGAAGGATCTTCTCGACCTTCGCGATGTGCTTGTCGGTCAGGCCCTGGACGACCTTGTTCATGTCGGCCTGGTCGGCGGCGGTCAGCTTGCCGCCGTCGGTGCGCTCGAACTCGAGGATCGCGGCGGGCGTGAAGCTGGCCGGGAAGGCCTTCTCCTGCACCATCGAGGCCTGGATCGACTCGTAGTGCCGGGGCAGGAAGCTGCTCTCGTCCGTCTGCGCGGTCAGCGTGGGCGCACTGCCGATGATGGCTATGGCGGCGACCACCCAGGCGATGATCACCCACCAGGCGCGCTTGACGACGAAGTGTCCGATTCGGTGGAACATGCTCGTTGTGCCTCCTGGGCATGGTTCACCGCGGCCCTGGGGGGACGGGAAAGCCGGGCTACGGCTGGACCGGGGCAGGGCTGTGCAGCCCCTTAGCCGGTCGGCAGGTAAGTAAGTGTGAGCATCCTATCCGGAACTTGCTTGCCGCCCGGCAAGCTACCCCCGCACCTCGGACACTCGAGCCCGCCGGGCCTTCCGGCCCGGCGGGGACGCCCCCGAAGACCCTTGACGGGCCCGGGACCATCCTGACCCGGGCACCGCGCTCGGCGCCTCGTACTCCGGGTGGAGACGCCTCCCCCTCAGGGTGGATCCGACCTCTCCTACGAGAAGGAGACGAGGTGGGACGGCATCGGGGAAAGCCCCTACGACCCCTATGAACCCGTACGACCCGTGCCCGAGCCGCCACGCCGCGCGCACCGAGCCACCGCACCGCGCCACCGCGCCGCGCCCGCTACGCCGCCGCCCCTGCGCCCGGACCGCTGCCATGATGCTGATCATGAGCAACGCGCACCCCACCCCGCCCCGGATCTTCGACGAGACCCGCGCCCGGGCCCTGCTGGCCGCGGCCTGCAGGGCTGCGGAGCTGCCCGAGCCCGCCGGGGCCCGGCTGCTCGCGCTCGGGGAGAACGCCGTGCTCGACCTGGGCGATCCGGCCGTGGTGGTCAAGATCGGCCGGGGGCCGGAGGTCGCCGGGCGGGCCGGGCGGGAGCTCGCGGTGGCGCACTGGCTGGCCGGGCAGGGCGTACCGGCCCCTCGACCGTACCGACCGGAGCCCCGCACCGTCGAGGGGCACCCCGTCACCTTCTGGCACCGGCTGCCCGTGGCCGTCCGCCCCGCGAAGTCCGCCGACCTGGCGCCCCTCCTGCGGGCCCTGCACCGGCTGCCGGCGCCGCCGTTCGCGCTCGGCCGCCGCGACCTGCTCGCCCCGGTCGACCGCTGGCTGGCGAGCGCCGAGGGCCACCTCGACCCGGCCGACACCGCCTTCCTGCGCGCCCGCCGCACCGAGTACGCCGCCGCGCTGGCCGAGCTCACCCCGGCCCTGC
Organism: Kitasatospora sp. NPDC002227; assembly: GCF_040296285.1. NCBI lineage: Bacteria > Bacillati > Actinomycetota > Actinomycetes > Kitasatosporales > Streptomycetaceae > Kitasatospora > Kitasatospora sp. NPDC002227. Next base: position 10,641 of record NZ_JBEOWY010000038.1, on the reverse strand, counting down.
CGCCCGGCGTGATCCACGGCGACGCTCTGCCGCGCAACGTGCACCTCGGCCCCGACGGGCCCGTCCTGCTGGACCTCGAGACCGTCGCCGACGACCTGCGCGAGCACGACCTGGTCGTCCTCGCCCTCAGCCAGGACCGCTACGGCGTACCCGCCGAGGAGTACGCGGCCTTCACGGCGGCGTACGGGTGGGACGTGCGCGAGTGGCCCGGCTTCGCCGTGCTGCGCGGGGCCCGGGAGACGGCCAGCGCCTGCTGGGTCGCCCAGCAGGCGCCGGGCAACCCGGCGGCCGGAGCGGAGTTCGCCCGCCGGGTCGGCTCGCTGCGCGAGGGCGCCACCGAAGTCCGCTGGTACCCGTTCTGACCCGGCGAGTGGTGTGGATCTCCTTGCCCGGGTGGGGCGTTCTCCGCAACCCTTGGCAGTGGCCGGGGCCCGTACTGCTGTACGGAACCGGCGCCCCGACGGCCGCGTCTCACCCAGCAGAAGACCGGTCGGCCCCATACCGTCAGGAGCAGCAGCGATGCCGATACGCCCCCACCGATCCCCGCTGGGCCGAGCCGTGCTGGGCGGGTTGGCCGCGGTGCTCGCGCCCGCACTGGTGGTGGGCTGCGGGGCGGCCCAGGGATCGGTGCTCGCCTCCTCCTCCCCCAGCTCGCCGAGCGCCTCCAGCAGTTCGAGCTCCCCGAGCTCCGCCGCCGCCTCCTCCTCCGCCGCCGTCCCGGACCAGGACGCCGCCTCCCCGAGCGGCACCCCCTCGCACCGGCCGTCGCCCTCCGCCGACCACTCGGCCGCGCGCCCCACCACGCCCTCCGCCCCGAGCTCCCCCGCCGGGGCGTCGCAGACCCCGTCCCAGACCCCGCCCCAGGGCCCGCCGCCCGGTGTACCCACCTCGGTGGTGCACTCCACCGCCTCCGGCGGCCGCACCGTGGCGCTCACCTTCGACGACGGCCCCGGCCCGGCCACCGGACAGGTCCTCGACCTGCTCGCCCAGTACGGCGTGCACGCCACCTTCTGCGAGATCGGCACCCAGGCGAGCGCCAACCCCGCCCTGGTGCAGCGCATCCTGGCCGGCGGCCACCGCCTCTGCGACCACACCGTGCACCACCCGCAGCCGCTGCACACCCTGCCGCACGACAAGCAGACGTACGAGATCGACGCTGCCAAGGACATGATCGTCCAGGCGGGCGGGCCGGGCACCAAGGTCACCTGGTTCCGCGCCCCCGGCGGGGACTTCAGCACCGAGAGCGACCTGATCTCCGCTCAGGACGGCATGCGGCCGCTCGGCTGGACCGTCGACCCGCGCGACTGGTCCCGCCCCGGCGTGCCCGCCATCGTCACGGCCGTCCAGCACCAACTCCACCCCGGCGGCGTGGTCCTGATGCACGACGGCGGCGGCGACCGCTCGCAGACCGTGGCCGCCCTGAAGCAGCTCCTCCCCTGGCTCGTCGCCCAGGGCTACACCTTCGACTTCCCCGCTGCCTGATCCAGTCCCGTCAGTGGATGTGGTCCCGCCAGTCGAGCGGGACCCGCCCGCGCGGGCCGGGCGTCGGCTGCTCCTCCGGGTGGTGCTGAGGCTCCGCCAGCTCCGGCCCCTCGCCGTACATCTCCTCGGTGCGGTAGTCCCAGTACCAGTCCTCGCCCGGCTCGTAGCTACGGATGAACGGGTGCCCCGTCTCGGCGAAGTGCCGGGAGGCGTGCTGCGCCGGCGAGGTGTCACAGCAGCCGACGTGCCCGCACTGGGCGCAACGGCGCAGATGCACCCACCAGCCCTGCACCGCCTCGCACTCCGCACAGCCCGGCCCGCTGGGCGGCACGGCCGGATCGATCCCCTCGATGGCCTGTGACATCGGCTTCCTCCCTGACCGTCGGCACCGGCTTGCATGCTGCCACGGCCTCTCGCCGGCGCCCGGGTGCCGCGCCATGCCGGACACGGTTCGGTTTCGGCCATCACCGACTGTTTCAAGCCAGTTCCCGCCGGGCTAGACTCCCGCACGCTCGTACGAGCACACTCCCCGGAGTCCCCCCGAACCACCACAGCGTGTCGGCAGCGCGGCTTCCCGCAAGCTCACCGCCACGCCGCCGAAGGACGATCATGCCCAAGCCCTCGCCGGTCACGCCGCTCAAGCAGCCCCGCAAGAACATCCTCGACGGGCTCGCCCCCTGGCAGATGCTCCTCGCCCTGCTCCCGCTGGCCCTCCTCTTCATCGGCGGAGCGATCGGCGGCGTCTTCGGCGCCCTCGGCCTGCTCGCCAACGTCAAGGTCGCCAAGGCCCCCTTCGCCACCCCCCTCAAGGCCACCCTCATGGCGGGCGTCGTCCTGACCACCGCCGTCGTCTACCTCGCCGTCGCCGCAGTCGTGGCCACCCTCCTCAAGGGCTGAGCCCAGACAGCCAACAGCCCCTGGGCTGCAGCCGGCTCGAGAAGCGGATTCCGATCCGACAAAGACCGCGGGGCCCCGTCAGGCACTATGCCGACGGGGCCCCGCGGTTCACTTCTCCACAATGCAAGACCTACGGAACTTCTCGGCCCAGGACTCGAACCGCCGGCGGTCGCATATCGGGATCGTTGAAGGGTTCCACCGCGAAGCCGGACTCCCGAAGGATGCCGACCATCGCATCGCGCATGAATCCGGAAAAAGCTTCGGAAAGTCGAACTGCGGGATCCGTGGTCCGACCTGCCAGGGCAGACTCCATAACGGCTTCGGAGAGCTTGGGATCCGGCCTCCAGTTCACATAGACGCCACCCGCCTCGTCAGCAGCCCCGTCGACCTCGACCTCGGCACCGGCCGGCCTGCCCGCGCCGTCCGATGCGACACGGGACGGCACGCCGGCCAGGCCAAGCGCCTCGCACACCTGCGCTGCCAGCTGGCGACGCTGATCAATTACCTCATCAGAAGCCCGAAGAAAGTCAAACACTCGGCATCCCCAAACATCTAGACCGGACGACAACACGGGGCCGCGCACGGCCGCCCGCCCGCGGCCCCGTGTCAGTTCATTGTTCTAGTAGCCGCGAACTCTCTGGATAAGAGCCCAGAGCAGGTCACCGGACCCGGGGCCATGCGGCACCGAGTATGTCACAGGCGTACCAGGGGTCAGGTGCTCATTCAGCATGGGCTGGCACACGTCACACGGAGACCGCTCACTGTAGAGCTCCGTGATGTGAGAGGGATTGAATCCCTTGGCCGCAAGTTGATCAAAGATATGATTCTCGGAATGATATCCGTCACCCTTGCTGAAGCCGACCACCAGGTCGCCCGTCCTCGGACTGTTCCATCCGGGGACGCGAGCAACAGCGACGTTTCGCCCAGTGCTGATGCCCGCCGCCGTGCGTGCCTTGTACGCCATGTTGCCCAGCTCCGTGCTGTTGTACGGGATCTGAGTCGGGCAGCCGTTGTGGACGAGTACCGGTGTGGCCCCCGCCAGCACGTAGTACGTGTGGAGCTGGTCAACGGTGAGGTTGTACGCACTCTGCGGGGCGGTCGTGTAGTTGTGGACCGACCCGACAGTGACCGTGCTGCCGTCGGGCAGACGGAGCTGGTCACCGGCCTTCAGGTCTGCGGCATCCACCCAACGGTGGGACTTGACCTCCCAGAACGGGTGGTGCTGGGTGACCGTCAGATAGCCGGGCGTCGCATGCTCGTCAGATCCCGGCGATGACCCCGCCGAGACGTCGGCGAGCGTGAGGTTGGTGAACTCCTCGTCATGGTGGCCGACGACGGTCGCAACGATCTGCTTCGCGGCAGTTGCACCGGTCTGCGGGTCGGTGGCCGTGACCTCGTCGTTGGTGGTCAGCTGGTCGATGGCCTTGGTCGTGCCATCTGCGAGCAGGACGAGCGTGCCGGCCGGGAAGCTGTTGCATCCACCACCGGCAACCAGCGCCGCCTCAGGGGCGACCATGTCCATGACCGCCTGGCTGGCGCCCTGGACAGCTCCGTTGACCTCGGCGGCCAACTGCCCCTTTGCGGAGTGGTCGGCGTTCCCGTCGAGCATGTTGTTCAGACCGGAGCTGACCGCACCGACCGCGGCACCACAACCGGCCACCGCCGCTACGGCACTGGCGCCGCCGGTCTCGATCGCACCGGCCGCCCCGCCCCCGTAACACATCAGACCGGTACCGAACGCGGCGGCCGAGACGATGACCTCACGCACGACCGGGTGGTCGGTGGTGAAGTTCTGCGTCCGCTTGAGTCCGTTGCTGGTGTGGCAGCTGAGACCGTCCCATGAGGTCCAGTCCCCGCACTTCTTGGTGCCACGGGAGTTGCCGGTGTTGGCCTTGCCGGTGTTTCCGCCGGAGCCGGCACCGTTGGTGGTGGTGGTCGCCGGCGGGAGGCACGGGGGCGCGTAGTTGATGCCCGCGCACCCGGTGGAGTCGCCACCGCCGCCACCACCGCCGCCGCCACCGCTGTTGCAGGAGCGGGCGAACGGGCTGCAGGCCGCATCGCGGTTGGCTGCCGCCGAGTCGCCGCCGCTGCTGTCGGCGACCGGGTAGGTGCCGGCCGGGTCGCTGCTGTTGATCGGGTTGTTGTCGCTGTAGGCGTAGCCGTTCCACTGCTGCGGGTCGCCCTCGACGAGCAGTGGATCGGGGTTGAGGAAGCGGCCGTGGGCGGGGTCGTACTCGCGGGCACCGAGGTTGGTCAGCCCGGTGGCGTCGTCCTTGGTGCCGCCGACGAAGCCCTTGTCACCCGACCAGCTCCCGGCCGCGGGCTGGGTGCCGCGCGGGTTGCCGAACGGGTCGGTGGCCCGGCGGGTCACCGTCTGCGCGGCGTCGGTGCCGATCTGCACACCGTTGGTGCCGTGCGGGTCGGCGCACTGGTAGACCAGGCTGCCGCCGCCGGTGGCGGTGGTGACCCGGGTGATGGAGATGCCGCCCGGCGAACCGTAGTAGCGGACATCGGTCATCGAGCCGTTCGGCACCGAGGTGTCGAGGGTGAGCTCGTCCGCGCCGAGGTTGAGCGTGGTCTTGCCCGGGTCCTTGCGCAGCAGCTGGTTGCCGTCCGCGTCGTACAGGTACGACGTGCCCGGGGTCTGGCCGCTCTTGGTGACGGAGTCGAGCCTGTCCTCGCCGTTCCAGGCGAGAGTGACGGTACCGGTGGTGTCGGTGACCTTGGTGGTGTTGCCCAGCTGGTCGTACTGGTAGCTGGTGACCGCGGTGCCGGAGGCCGACTTGGTGGAGGTCGACATCAGTGCGTGCGGGCCGCCGGTGCCGCCACCCGTGTTCGGCAGGTTGGTCGTGGTGTTGACCGTGCCCGCCGGGTTGAAGGTCTGGGTGGTGGTGCTGTCGTTGGCGGTGTTGCCGGTGACGTCGTGCTGCACCAGCGAGGTCCGGTTGCCGGTGGCGTCGTAGCCGTAGGACTGCCAGTACGGTGCCGGGCCGCCGACGCTCGGCGGGACGGCAGTCGTCGGACCGTTCGCGTTGTTGCAGCCGCCGATGCCCGGGACGGACGGGGCCGACCGGGTGGAGGTGCCCGCGGTGTCGGTCCAGGCGGTCGTGACCCGGCCGAGGTAGTCGTAGGTGAAGCACTGCAGGTCGGTCGCCGAGGCGTTCTGCAGGTCCTTCACCGAGGTGATCTGACCGGCCGGGTTGTAGGTGTAGCTGGTCTGGTCGAGCGAGGTGGTGCCGGTCTGGCGGTCCAGGAACGAGTTGGTGACCCGCCCGGTGGCCCAGTCGTACTGCTGGGTCGAGACGACCTGCGTGCCGTAGTCACCCACGGTCGTGCGGGTCGGGCGGCCCACGGCGTCGTACTGGACGTCCGTGACCAGGGTGCTGTTGCCACCCGAGGCCATCAGCAGGCCGGTGGTGGAGTAGAGGTAGTCGACCTCCTCCGCGGGCAGACCGCCCACGGCCGGCAGGTTGGTGTGGTCCAGCGAACCGAGCACCGGCGTGTAGACGTTGCTCGTGGTGTAGGTGTTGGCGAGAGCGCCCTCACCGCCGGTACCACCGGGGATGACCACGCTGGTGCCCAGCACCCGGTACATCGCGTCGTACCCGGTCACCGACTGGGTGTACGCCTTGCCACTCGCACCGCCCACGTAGCGGGTCGAGGAGGCCAGCTGACCCTTGCCGCTCGCCACCGAGTCGTACGTCCAGCCCGCGAGCTGGTTCGCCGTGGAGACGCTCCCGGTGTACAGACCCGTCTTGCGGCCCAGCACGTCGTACGAGTACGCCAGCGTGTTGTTCTTGGCGTCCGTGGTCGTCGCGACCCGCGAGTCCACGTCGTACGTGGTGCTGCTGATGCCCGAGTCCGGGTCGGTCACCGAGGTCTGACGGTCCCGCAGGTCGTAGGTGTACGACCACGTGTTGCCCGAGGAGTCCTTGCGGGTCGCCGGCTTCCCGGTGGCCGTGTATCCGTACGTGGTGATGTCCGCGTCAGCGGCGACACCGGTCGGGGTGCTGCCGTGGTACTGCCACCGCTGGGTGGTGCGGCCACGGGCGTCGGTGAAGGTGGTGGTCGGCGCGCCGCCCTGCGGCGGGGTGGCGTCGACCCGGTCCGCGCCCGGGTAGGCGGTGGTGGAGACCCACTGCTGCTGGGCGTAGGACATGAACGCGTCCGTCACCTTGCGGCCCATGCCGTCGTAGGTGATCCAGTCCTGCGCGGGGACCTGCGAGTCCTGCGGACCGTAGATCGTCCCGTTCGGCTGGTTCGCGGCGTCGTAGTACGGCGCGGCGGTCTTGATCACCCAGCCGTGCGAGTCGTACACCTGGTCGGTGACCAGACGCCCGGCGCCGCCGGTCGCGGGGGTGGTCTGCGTCTGGCGCAGACGGCCCAGACCGTCGTAGAGCTCGTTCTTGGTCTGGTACGAGCCGTCCTCGTTGATGGCCTGGGAAGTCACCGTCGAGGGGCCGGTCACGCCGTTGACCGCGTACGAGAACTTGTAGTTCGCGCTCAGGTTGGTCGCGCGGTCCGGCTGCCACACCGCGGTCAGCCGCCCGAGGGCGTCGTACTGCTTGGTCGTGAAGCGCCCGTTCGGGTCGGTCGAGACCAGCGGCAGGTTACGACCGGGGTCGAAGGTCTGCGTGGTGGTCCAGGTCGCGCCCATCGGGCCGGTGATCGTGGACTTGGTGGGCAGGGCACCGGTTACCGGGGTGAACACCGTGGTGGTGGCCGCACCGTCCGGGCCCGCGATCGTGGTCGGACGGCCGTAGACGTCGAACGACTCGGTGGTCAGCAGCGTGAAGTGCGCGTTGCCGCTGCCGTCGTACGAGTCGATCGCCTGAGTGCTCGTCACATCGGCCGTCGCACCGGCCTGACCGAACGCCTTGCCGTCGTAGAACGTCAGGTTGTCCTTGACGGTGTTGGTCGCGTTCGGCGTGGTGCCGCAGGCACCGACGACCGACCGGTCCTCCGAGACCAGCGTGAGCATCAGCGGGTTGGTGCTGGTCGCGTAGCTGGTCGTGTCGCAGGTCTCCGGGGTGGCGGCGGTGCCGTCGCCCTTGTCGTCCACCTGGATCGGACGGTTCGCGTGGGCCGAGTCGGAGGTCGCCACGGAGGTGACGGTCCGCCACGTCCCGTTCGACAGCTTCGACCAGGCCGTCGTCGTGGTACTGGTGCTCCCGTAGCGGGCCACCAGGTCCGGCATGCTGTTCTGCTGGTGGTGCGTGGCCGTCACCACGTCGCTCGACCCGACCGTGGAGGACGCGCTCTGCACGCTTCCGCCCGCCTGGTCGTAGGTCTGGCCGCCGAGCGAGGTGCCCGAGCGCCACGGGTCGTCGGTGACGGTGACCGCGCTCGCGCCCGGGTACGGGGTGAAGGAGACGGAGACGCTGCGCGTGCTGCCGTTGGCGAGGACGTCGCCGTTCATGCCGCGCAGGAAGGTGTTGACCTGCTGGGTCTTGGGGGCCTCGCCGGTGAAGGCGCTACCGGTGGTCGTGGTGACCGTCTGGTAGCCCCGGAAGTCGTCCCAGGTACGCACCTTGGGGTCGGTGAACTCACCGTCGTTGCGGTGCCACGCGGCCCCGCCGCCGTACGTGTAGTTGGTCGCCTTGACCAGCGTGGAACCCGTGACGGCGTCCTGCTCGGTGACCGAGGTGACCAGGTACTTGTTGAACCAGTCGTTCACCGGGTCCGGCGACGACGAGCCCGGCAGGTACCAGTGCACCGGCATGCAGGCCATCGAGTTGCCGTCCTCCGAGGACGGCATGTGGTTGTTGACCCGCGAACACTCCGGGTCCGCGTAGTTCACATTGATCTTGCCACCGGTCTCGGTGGTGATCTGCTGGATGCGCGGGCGGTTGAACGCCGGCTCGGCCGGCACCATCCCGTCCACGCGGTTCGCCAGCTCACGCGCCGTGAAGGAGACCGCCGGAAGCGCGATCGCCGGCTGACCGTTGGTGGCCGTGCGCACGATCGAGGACAGCCACAGCGAGGGCTTCGTCCCGTCACCCGGATCCGGGAAACTGTGGTTCAGCGCCCACGAGTCGACCGTGGTGTAGGCCGAGCCGACCAGCACCTGGGTGCTGATCTGCGACAGCATCAGCGGCGACCAGAACGACGGCGAGTAGTTGGTGCAGGTACCCGTCGAGGCACAGGCCTGGTCCAGCGGGGTGTCCGGCCAGTTCGACTGGTTCGCCACCACACGCTGCGCGGTGGTGCAGGTCACCGAACCCGAGGCGGTGCAGCGCTCGACCGTGGAGAAGAGGACCTTGGCGGCCGGCTTCACGGTGCCGTTCGCCGCGACCTGCTCCGGCAGACGCTGACCGTAGGCGATCTGCGTCACCTCGGCGGAACGCACGTACGGCGTCAGCGTGCCGCTGCCGCCGTTCTGCCCGCCGCCGCGCGAGTAGTAGTTCAGGTCCTGCTGGTAGGAGTAGGTGACCAGGTTCTGGTGCGGGTCCACGACGTAGTCGAGGTTCCACCGCCAGCCCTCCTGGCACCAGGATCCGTTACCCGTACCGGAGTTGTAGCAGTCGTCGCCGCTCTTCGGCGAGTACACCGGGGCGTACTCCACCGAGTTGGTCGCCGGGTCGCTGTGGTTGCCGCCCGGCAGGTGGTTCTGGCCGAAGTAGTACTGAACACCGTCGGACGTCGTCACGCGCCAGTACTCACCGCCCCGGGCCTCGTTGGCCGCACCGGTCAGCTGCTCGACCTTCGAACCGTCGTCACCCTGCAGGCGCCAGGTACCGCTCGTGTCGTCACGGACCAGTCGGCCGGAGTGGCCGGCCAGGCTGAGCGAGGCGTTCTGGCCGGACCAGCACTGGTCACCGGAGCCGGTGATGCCGTCCTTGTCGCAGGAGCGGTAGGAGCGCTCGATGAAGCCCGGCTGGTAGTCCCAGCCCTCACCGACCCAGGAGGCCTGCGAGTTCTGCGCGGACGTCTTCCCGTCCACGGTCGAGGAGTCGTACGCCAGCCCGACCGACGCACCGGGCCCGCCCAGGGCCGGCGGGGTCTGGACCGGGTACGAGTAGGTGAAGTTACCCACGTTCGCGCCGGCGCCCCAGGCCATCGAGGGCGACAGCGGCGAGGCCGAGTAGCCACCCATCGGGCCACTCGAGGTGCTCGTCGCCGCCAGCACGGTCGCGGTCGAGGCGGTCGCCGCCTGGACGAACGACGCCTGCACCACGTGGCCGCCGCTCGCGTCCTGGAGCGAGCTCTTGACCGGAGCCGAAGCCGGAGCCGAAGCGCCGGCCAGGGACACCTGCGCGGTCAGCACACCCGTCTTCGGGTCCACGCTCGACGCCACCGGCGTCTGCTTCTGACACTCCGCCTGGTCCGGCGTGGTCAGCGCACAGGCCGGCAGCTCCACCAGCTTGGCACGGTCCGCCCAGCCGGCACCCTGAAGCGTCTTCAGGTCCAGCGCCACCTTCACGCTGCGCTTCGCGGACGACGTGTCAGCATCGGTCAGCGCCACGACCGGACCGGTGACACCGGCGGCCTTGCCCTTCTCCGCACCCGACACCTCGACCCGCACCGAACGCACCGAATCACGGTCGCCCTGCGCCACCTTCACCGGCAGCAGACCGGCCTGCACCGGAGCGGCGTCCGGCAGCGCCACCGTCGCGGCACCCGCCGCGACCGGCGCAGCCGGAGCGGAAGGCTTCCACTCGCCCGGCACCTGGTACTTCGGCGCCGGGAGCTTACCCGGCTTCACATCCTTGCCCTTGACCGACTTCTGACTGGTCAACGGCGTCTTCGGCGACCACACCTTGCCGTGCGGCCGGGCCGCGGCCCACGCCTCCACCGACGGCGCCACGAGCAACGTGGTCAGAACGGACAAGAAGGCTATGAGGGACACCCAAGGGTGTCTTCCTCTCAGCCATCTCGCGAGCGGCGTCTGGGTACGCCAAGCCCTCATGAGGTTCTCCAAATGGATTTGTCGACAGACAGTCAGCTGTCTCGGCGACTGCCGAGGGAGGACCCTAGCGCGGACCTGATGCGCTCCCTACAACGGGCCCATCCGGGCCGATCCACACAGATCGCTCACGCCTGATGAGCTGAGATATCGCCCATGTCGGTATAAGTCACAGCGGATTTGACTAGCCCTACACGAGGCTTCATCGTTCCCGTCGAACGTCCGCACGAGCGCGGACTTGCGCGCGGAGGACGAAAAGACCGTCATGTCCAGTTTCAGAACCTTGTCCGAGATGAGGAGACCGGGAGCGAGGAGCCGGCGCGCAGCGCGGTTCGTCGCCGTCGCGGTGACCAGTG
>NZ_JBEOWY010000037.1:0-77118 GCF_040296285.1 Kitasatospora sp. NPDC002227 | reverse complement strand
CGGTCTCGGGTTCCGTCCTGGTGACCGGTGGTACGGGTGGTCTGGGTGCGCAGGTGGCGCGGTGGCTGGTGGGGCAGGGTGCTGAGCATCTGGTGCTGCTGAGCCGTCGTGGCCCGCAGGCTCCGGGCGCTGCCGAACTCGCCGAGGAGATCCGCTCGTTGGGCGCCCGGGTGGACGTCATCGCCTGCGACGTGGCGGACCGGGACGCACTGGCCCAGGTCATCGAGGGCCTCGAACTGTCCGCCGTGGTGCACGCCGCCGGTGTGTTGGACGACGGCGTGCTCACGAGCCTGACCCCCGAGCGGCTGCGCGGCGTGCTCGCGACGAAGGCGGAGTCCGCGTGGCACCTGCACGAGCTCACGCGGGGCCAGGATCTCGACGCGTTCGTGCTCTTCTCCTCGCTGGCCGGGACCCTCGGTGCCGCCGGGCAGGGTAACTACGCTTCTGCGAATGCCTACTTGGACGCGCTCGCCGAGTACCGCCGCTCCGAGGGACTCGCCGCCACCTCGATCGCCTGGGGCCCGTGGGCCGAGGACGGTCTCGCGGCCGAGAGTGAGGTGGTCGGTGCCCGGATGCGGCGCAGCGGCCTGCCGGGCATGGCCCCGGCGGCCGGACTGGTCGCTCTCGGAAGGGTGTTGGCATCCGGTGACACCACGCTGGCGGTGGCCGATGTGGCCTGGGAGCGCTTCGCGCCCTCCTTCGTGTCGGTCCGCCCGTCCGCACTGCTCGCCGATGTCATCGCGGGTCTCTCCTCCGGTGCTCCGGTGGAGGCGGTGCCGCAGATGGTGGCCGGCTGGGCCGGTCAGTTGGCCGGTATGTCGGCGGCGGAGCAGCTGTCGGCGGTGGTCGGTTGGGTGTGTGCCGAGGCGGCGTCGGTGCTGGGCTACGGCTCGGCGGACGCGGTGGCGGCCGGCCGGGCTTTCCGCGACCTGGGCTTCGATTCGCTGACGGCGGTCGAGCTGCGCAACCGCCTGGCCAAGCTGTCCGGCCAGCGGCTCCCGGCCGGGCTGGTCTTCGACTACCCGACGCCGCGCGTGCTGGGCGAGTTCCTGCTCGGCAAGCTCTCCGGCGCCCAGGCCGAACTCGCTTCTCCCGTGGCGGTGGCGGCGGTTCAGGACGACCCGATCGTGATCGTCGGCATGGCCTGCCGGTTCCCCGGCGGCGCTTCCTCGCCGGAGGCGCTGTGGGAGGTGCTGGAGTCGGGCACCGACACGGTGGCGGAGTTCCCCAACGACCGTGGTTGGCAGATCGGTTCTTCGACCACGTACACGCCGCGCGGCGCGTTCCTGTACGAGGCGGGGGAGTTCGACGCGGACTTCTTCGGGATCTCGCCACGTGAGGCGTTGGCGATGGACCCGCAGCAGCGGCTGCTGCTGGAGACCTCCTGGGAGTTGTTCGAGCAGGCGGGGATCGACCTGCCGGGCCTGCGCGGCACCCAGACCGGTGTGTTCGTGGGCAGCAACGGCCAGGACTACCCGGCCCTGCTGAGCGCGACGGCGGCGGCCGAGGGCCTGGAGGGCCACCTGCTCACCGGCAATGCGGCGAGCGTGGTTTCGGGCCGGCTCTCCTACACCTTCGGTTTCGAGGGCCCGGCGGTCACCGTCGACACGGCCTGCTCGTCCTCCTTGGTGGCTCTGCACCTGGCCGTTCAGGCCGTACGCAACGGCGAGTGCTCGCTCGCCGTGGCCGGTGGCGCCACCGTGATGTCCACGCCGGGGCTCTTCGCCGAGTTCGGCCGCCAGGGCGGCCTCGCGGCGGACGGCCGCTGCAAGGCTTTCGCCGGGGCGGCGGACGGAACGGTGTGGGGTGAGGGTGTCGGTCTGCTGCTGGTCGAGCGCCGCAGTGACGCTGAGCGGCTCGGGCACCGGGTGCTGGCGACCGTGCGTGGTACGGCGGTGAACCAGGACGGTGCGTCCAACGGTCTGACCGCTCCGAACGGTCCGTCGCAGCAGCGGGTGATCCGGCAGGCGCTGAGCACCGCGGGTCTGTCGGCCGATCAGGTCGACGTGGTGGAGGCGCACGGCACGGGCACGGCGCTCGGTGACCCGATCGAGGCGGAGGCGCTGCTGGCCACGTACGGCCAGGACCGTGAGCGTCCGCTGCTGCTGGGTTCGGTGAAGTCGAACATCGGCCACACCCAGGCTGCTGCCGGTGTCGCGGGTGTGATCAAGATGGTGCTGGCGATGCGGCACGGTGTCGTTCCGCAGACCCTGCATGTGGACGAGCCGTCGCCGCAGATCGACTGGGCGGCGGGTGCGGTCGAGCTGGCGACCGAGAAGCAGGCCTGGCCGCAGCACGAGGGCCCGCGCCGCGCGGGCGTCTCCTCCTTCGGGGTGAGCGGCACCAATGCTCACGCCATCCTCGAAGTCGAGCTGCAGGGCGCTGAGTTGACGGCGGCCACGCCGCCCGAGGTGGTCAGCTGGCCGCTCTCCGCCCGGAGTGAGGCTGCTCTGCGTCAGCAGGCCGCCCGCCTGCTGTCGGCGGCCCCGACGGCCGAACCGGTGGACGTCGGCTACTCGTTGGCGACGCAGCGCGCCGTGTTGGAGCGCCGGGCGGTGGTGGTCGGTGGTGACCGGGAGGCGCTGCTGGCCGGGCTGGCCGCTCTCGCCGAGGGCCGGGAGGCCCCGGGCGTGGTCACGGGCACGGCGACGGAGGAGCCGAAGCTGGCCCTGCTGTTCTCCGGCCAGGGCAGCCAGCGGGCCGGAATGGGGCGTGAACTGTACGCCGCGTACCCGGTGTTCGCCGATGCGCTGGACGCGGTCTGCGCCCAGCTGGACGCCGAGCTGGACCGTCCGCTGCGCGAGGTGATGTTCGACGGGTCGAGCGACCTGCTCGACCAGACCGCGTACACCCAGACCGCCCTGTTCGCCTTCGAGGTGGCTCTCTTCCGCCTCCTTGAGTCCTGGGGTGTCACCCCCAACCTGCTGACCGGCCACTCGATCGGTGAGATCGCCGCCGCGCACGTCGCGGGTGTGTTCTCCCTGGCCGACGCCTGCAAGCTGGTCGCCGCCCGGGGCCGTCTGATACAGGCGCTGCCGGCCGGCGGTACGATGCTGGCCGTCCAGGCCACCGAGGCTGAGGTCCGGGCCGCGCTCACCGAGGGTGTCGACATCGCCGCCGTCAACGGCGCGGACTCGGTCGTCGTCTCCGGCCCCGACACGGACATCACCGCACTGGAGGCGGCCTGGCGGGCGGAGGGCCGCAAGGTCAAGCGGCTCACCGTCAGCCACGCCTTCCACTCCCGACTGATGGACCCGATGCTCGCGGAGTTCCGCTCCGTGGCCGAGTCCCTCGGCTATGCCGCCCCGCGCATCCCGGTCGTCTCCAATCTGGCGGACGCCGCGCTCTCCACCCCCGAGCACTGGGTGCGCCACGTCCGCGAGACCGTCCGCTTCGCCGACGGGATCGCCACCCTGCAGGCGCAGGGCGTCACCTCCCTTCTGGAGCTCGGCCCCGATGCCGTGCTCGCCGCGACGGCCGCCGAGACCGGGTGTGTCCCGGCGCAGCGGGCGGGTCGTCCGCAGGTCCAGGCACTGGCCACCGCCGTGGCCACCCTGCACGTGCAGGGGGTGGGCATCGACTGGGCCGCGTCCTTCGCGGGCACCGGCGCTCGCGCGCTCGACCTGCCGACGTACGCCTTCCAGCGGACCCGCTTCTGGCCCACTGTCCAGGCAGTGACCCCCGCTCCCGCCAACGACCTCGATGCCCGCTTCTGGGCGGCCGTCGAGCAGGAGGACCTGGCCGACCTCGCCACCACGCTCGACCTGCCCAGTGAGGATGCCCTCGCCCAGGTCCTGCCCGCCCTCTCCACCTGGCACCGCCGCCGTAGTGCTCAGTCGGCGCTGGACGCCTGGCGCTACCGGGTGACCTGGGAGCCGGCGGTCCCGGAGCCGGCGACTGTGCTGAGCGGCAGCTGGCTGCTGGTCACGGCCCGGGGCACCGAGGAGCGGCTGTCCGAGGAGCTGGCGCGCCAGCTCACCGACGGCGGGGCCACCGTGGTCCGCGCCGAGCTGGACGCCGCGAATCCCGACCGGGTCGCGTACGCGGAGCAGTTGCGGGCGGCGCTGGAGGAGAACGCGCTCTCGGACATCGACGCGCTGGACGCACTGTTCCAGGTCAGCGGCGTGGTCTCGGCGCTCGCCCTCGTCACCACCCCGCTGCCGGGCAGTGAGGTCACCCCGGCCGGTCTGCCGGCCACCGCGGCGCTGATCCAGGCGCTCGGCGAGCTGGACCTCGAGGCGCCGCTCTGGGCGCTCACCCAGGGCGCGGTGGCGGTCGGTGAGCTGGACACCGTCCGGCGGCCGGAGCAGGCCATGGTCTGGGGGCTCGGCCGGGTGGCCGCGCAGGAGCGGCCGGAGAGCTGGGGCGGTCTGGTCGACCTGCCCGAGCAGCTGGACGGCCGGACCGGCGCCCGCCTGCGCTCGGTGCTCGTGCAGCGGGAGGAGGACCAGCTCGCCCTGCGGGCCTCGGGCACCTTCGCGGCTCGCCTGAGCCACGCGCCCGCCGCCGTCTCGCCGGTGGCCGACTCCGGTACGCCGTGGCGGCCGGAGGGCACGGTGCTGATCACCGGTGGTACCGGTGCGCTGGGCGCGCAGGTGGCCCGCTCGCTGGCCGCCAACGGCGCCGAGCACCTGCTGCTGCTCAGCCGTCGCGGCGCCGAGGCGCCGGGCGCGGCCGAGCTGGTGGCGGAGCTGTCCGCCCACGGCACCGAGGTGACGGTGGCCGCCTGCGACGCGGCCGACCGCGAGGGGCTGGCCAAGGCCGTCGAAGGGCTCGAACTGACCGCCGTGGTGCACACGGCCGGTGTGCTGGACGACGGCGTACTGGACGGCCTGACGCCCGACCGGTTCGGCACCGTCCTGGCCGCCAAGGCCGCGGCCGCCCGGCACCTGCACGAGCTGACGCAGGACCACCCGCTGACCGCGTTCGTGCTGTTCTCCTCGATCGCGGGCACCCTGGCCGGCCCCGGCCAGGGCAACTACGCCGCCGCCAACGCCTACCTGGACGCGTTCGCCGAGTGGCGCCGCGCCCAGGGCCTGGTGGCCACCTCGATCGCCTGGGGCCCGTGGGCCGAGGGCGGCATGGTGGCCGACAGCGCGCTGGTCGAGGGCCGGACCAGCCGTGGCGGGCTCCCCGCCATGGCGGCGGACCGGGCGGTGGCCGCGCTGGAGCAGGCCGTCCGGGTCGACGACACCCTGCTGGCCGTGGTCGACGTCGACTGGCAGCGCTTCGCCCCCGGCTACACCGCCGTCCGGCGCAGTGCCCTGCTGGCCGGCATCCCGGCGGCCCGCGAGGCCGTCACGGCGGCCGCCGTGGAGACCGCGAGCGCGGCACCCGCGCTGCTCGGGCGGCTCGCCGCGGCCTCGGTGGCCGAGCGCCGCCGGCTGCTGCAGGAGCTGGTCTGCACCGAGGTGGCGCTGGTCCTGGGCCACAGCTCGGCGGGGGCGATCGACCCGCAGCGGGCCTTCCGTGACATGGGCTTCGACTCGCTGACCGCCGTCGAGCTGCGCAACCGGCTGAGCAAGTCGACCGGTTCGCGGCTCACCTCGACGCTGGTCTTCGACTACCCGACCCCGCTCGCGCTGACCGAGCACCTGTACCTGGAGCTCTCGCCCGAGGCCGACGCCGAGGCCGAGCACGGGCTGCGGGAGCTGGACGCGCTGGAGTCCGCGCTCGCCACCCTGGGCGGCGACCGGGACCGGCGCGAGGCGATCGGCGCGCGCCTGCGCACCCTGCTCTCCAGCTTGGACGACGCCCGGACCGGGCCGGAGGCCGAGGCGGTCCCCGACGTGCTGGAGGGGGCGAGCGACGACGAGGTCTTCGACTTCATCGGCAAGGAGTTCGGCATCTCCTGAGCAGTTCATCGCCCCCGCAATCCCCGTAGTACCGGCACGGGCACCGGCCCTGCCCCCACGACTTCCCGTGACTTCCCGAGGTGAGAACAGACCATGGCTACCGCAAACGAGGACAAGCTCCGGTACTTCCTGAAGCGGGTGACCGCCGATCTGCACCAGACGCGGCAGCGGCTGCACGAGGTGGAGAGCGGCGCTCCCGAGCCCGTGGCCATCATCGGGATGAGCTGCCGGTTCCCGGGCGGCGTCCGCACCCCCGAGCAGCTCTGGGAGCTGCTCGCGGCCGGACGCGACACCCTGACGCCCTTCCCCGAGGACCGGGGCTGGGACTTGGAGACCCTCTACGACCCGGACCCGGACAAGCTGGGCACCTCGTACGTGCGCACCGGCTCCTTCCTGGACAGCATCGCCGAGTTCGACCACGGCTTCTTCGGCATCGCCCCGCGCGAGGCGCTCTCGATGGACCCGCAGCAGCGCCTGCTCCTCGAGACCTCCTGGGAGGCCTTCGAGCGGGCGGGCCTGGACCCGCAGGCGCTGCGCGGCAGCCGGACCGGTGTCTTCATGGGCTCCAACGGCCAGGACTACGCGGGCCTGCTGATCGGCAACGTCGAGGGCGCCGAGGGCTACGTCGGCACCGGCAACGCGGCCAGCGTGCTCTCCGGCCGGATCTCCTTCGCGCTCGGCCTGGAGGGCCCGGCGGTCACCGTCGACACCGCCTGCTCCTCCTCGCTGGTCTCGCTGCACCTCGCCGTGCAGGCGCTGCGGGCCGGCGAGTGCTCGCTGGCCCTGGCGGGCGGCGTCTCGGTGATGTGCACGCCGGGTGTGTTCGTGGACCTCAGCCGCCAGGGCGCCCTCTCGGCGGACGGCCGGTGCAAGGCCTTCGCCGAGGCGGCGGACGGCACCGGCTGGGGCGAGGGCGTGGGCGTGCTCCTGGTCGAGCGGCTGAGCGACGCGCAGCGCAACGGCCACCGGATCCTCGCGGTGGTCCGGGGCAGCGCCGTCAACCAGGACGGTGCCTCGAACGGTCTGACCGCCCCCAACGGCCCCTCGCAGCAGCGCGTGATCCAGCAGGCCCTCGACAGCGCCCGACTGACGAGCCGTCAGATCGACGTGGTGGAGGCGCACGGCACCGGCACCAAGCTCGGTGACCCGATCGAGGCGCAGGCCCTGCTGAACACCTACGGCCGCGACCGCGCGGACGGCCGTCCGCTGCGGCTCGGCTCGGTGAAGTCCAACCTCGGCCACACCCAGGCCGCCGCGGGCGTGGCCGGTGTGATCAAGATGGTGCTGGCCATGCAGCACGGCGTACTTCCCAAGACCCTGCACGTGGACGCGCCCAGCTCGCAGATCGACTGGTCCGTGGGCGGCGTCGAGCTGCTCACCGACACGGTGGCCTGGCCGGAGACCGGCGAGCCCCGCCGGGCCGGTGTCTCCTCCTTCGGCGTCAGCGGCACCAACGCGCACACCATCATCGAGCAGGCGCCCGAGTCCGAGGAGCCGGAGGTCGAGCCCACGGCCGGCCCGCTCGGTGAACTCCCCGTCACCCCCTGGGTGCTGTCCGGCCGTGGCTCGGCCGCGCTGTCCGGCCAGGCTGGTCGGCTGGCGGCGGTGGCCGGTGGGTACGACCGCGCCGCCGTGGCCGGTGCTCTGATCGGCCGCTCGGTGTTCGAGCACCGGGCGGTGGTGCTGGGGGGTGGGCTGCCGGAGTTGTTGGCGGGTGTGGAGGCGTTGGCGGCGGGTGTGGAGTCGCCGGGGCTGGTTCGGGGTGTTGCTGGTGGTGGTGGGCGTCCGGTGTTCGTGTTCCCGGGTCAGGGGACGCAGTGGGTGGGGATGGCGCGGGAGTTGATGGCTTCCTCGCCGGTGTTCGCGGGGTCGATCGCGGCGTGCGAGGCGGCGCTGGGCGGGTTGGTGGACTGGTCGCTGGCGGAGGTGCTGGCGGGGGACGGTGCGGAGTTCGCCGGGGTGCAGGTGCTGCAGCCGGTGCTGTTCGCGGTGATGGTGTCGCTGGCGGCGTTGTGGCGGTCGGTGGGGGTGGAGCCGGCGGCGGTGATCGGGCATTCGCAGGGTGAGGTGGCGGCGGCGCATGTGGCGGGTGTGCTGTCGTTGGAGGACGCGGCGCGGATCAGTGTGCTGCGGGCGCGGGTGATGGACCAGATCGCGCATGTGGGCAGCATGGTGTCGTTGTTCGCCTCCCGGGCCGAGGCGGAGGAGTTGGTGGCCCGGGTCGGGGGGCGGTTGTACGTGGCGGCGGTGAACGGTCCGGCGACGGTGGCGGTGTCGGGCGAGTTCGCCAGGTTGGACGAGTTGTTGGCGTTGTGCGAGGTGGAGGGGGTGCGGGCGCGGCGGATCGCGGCGGCGTTCCCGTCGCACTCGCCGGAGGTGGAGCCGGTGGAGGCGGAGGTGAAGGCGGCGCTGGCGTGTGTGACGCCGCGCACGGGTTCGGTGCCGTTGCTGTCGACGATCCGGGGTGAGTGGTTCTCCGGGCCGGAGCTGGATGCGGAGTACTGGTACGAGAACCTGCGGTACCCGGTGCTGTTCCAGGACGCGGTGGAGAAGCTGGCGAAGGCCGGGCACCGGACCTTCATCGAGGTCAGTGCCCACCCCGTGGTCGTCCCCGCCATCGAGGACACCCTGGCCGAACTCGGCCTGCCCGGCACGGCCGTGGGCACCCTGCGGCGCGACGAAGGCGGCGCCGACCGCTTCCTCCGTTCGCTCGCCCAGGCCTTCACCAGCGGGGTGGAGGTCGACTGGACCAAGCTGGTGGCCGCCGGGCAGCCGCACGAGCTGCCGACCTACGCCTTCCAGCGCCACGAGCACTGGCCCCCGGCCCGCCGGTCCGCTGCGGGTGACCCGGCCGGGCTCGGCCTGCGCGGGGTGCAGCACGGCCTGCTCGGCGCCGCCGTCAGCCTCGCCGAGGACGACGGCCTGGTGCTCACCGGCCGCCTCTCCGTGAAGGCCCAGCCCTGGCTGGCCGACCACACGCTGAACGGCACCGTCATCCTGGCCGGTACGGGCTTCCTGGAGCTCGCCCTGCACGCCGCCGAGCAGCTGCAGTGTGCCGGGGTGGAGGAGCTCACCGTCGAGGCCCCGCTGGTGGTGCCCGAGCGCGGCGGCGTACGGGTCCAGGTCCGGGTCGGCGCCGTGGACGCGGCGGGCCGCCGGGCCGTCACCGTGCACGCGCAGGCCGACGAGGGCGACGACGCGTTCGCGCCGACCGACCAGCCGTGGACCAGGCACGCGGCCGGCTTCCTGACGCTCACCCCGGCCCCCGACACCGCCGAGCCGCTCACCGAGTGGCCCCCGGCCGAGGCCGCCGAGCTGGACGCCGCCGGGCTCTACCCCGCGATGGCCGCCCGCGGCTACGGCTACGGCCCGTCCTTCCAGGGCCTGCGGGCCGCCTGGCGCCGGGGCGACGAGGTGTTCGCCGAGGTCGCGCTGCCCGCCGAGTTCCGCGGCCAGGCCGCCGGCTTCGCCCTGCACCCGGCACTGCTCGACTCCGCCCTGCACGCGATCGCCGTGGGCGGCCTGTTCGACGACGACCCGGCGAGCCCCGGCCGGCTGCCGTTCTCCTTCAACCAGGTCACCCTGCACGCCACCGGCGCGTCCGTCCTGCGCGCCCGGCTGCGCCGCACCGGCCCGGACGCGGTGGAGATCCTGGTCGCCGACGCCGAGGGCGCACCGGTGGCCGTCATCGAGCCGCTGCTGCTGCGCCCGATGTCCGCCGAGTCCGCCGCGCCGAGCGCGGCCGACGACCTCTACCGGGTCGAGTGGGCCGAGCGCACCCTGCCCGAGGCCGACCCCGCCGGTCAGCGCTGGGCGCTGGTCGGCTCCCACGCCGCCCGCACCGGCGACGCGGTGGCGGCGCTCGGTGTCGAGCTGACCAGCCACTCCGATGTCGCGGCCCTGGTCGCGGCCGGTGGAGAGGCACCCGAGGTGCTGCTGGTCGAGGTCGCCACGCCGGAGGTGGCGGAGCAGGAGCTGGCCGCCGCCGTCCACGCGACCACCGCCGCCGTGCTCGGCGAGCTGCGGCAGTGGCTGGCCGCCGAGCGGCTGGCCGAGACCCGGCTGGTCCTGCTCACCGCCAACGGCGCACCGCTGGGCGGCCGTTCGCCCGCCGATCTGGCCGCCGCCACCGTCTGGGGGCTGGCCCGAACCGCGCAGACCGAGAACCCCGGCCGCCTGGTGCTGGCCGACCTCGACCGCACCGGCAGCTCCTGGGCCGCACTGGCTCGCGTGCTCGCCTCCGACGAGAGCCAGGCGCTGCTGCGCGAGGGTGAGATCCGCGTCCCGCGCCTGGCCCGGGCCGCCGTGGAGAGCGCCGAACCGCCCGCCTGGAGCCAGGACGGCACCGTCCTGGTGGTCGGCGGCACCGGCCTGCTCGGCTCGCTGGTGGCGCGGCACCTGGCCGGTGAGCACGGCGTCACCAAGCTGGTGCTCGCCGGGCGCAGCGGCCCCGCCGCCGAGGGCGCGGCCGAACTGGTTGCCGAGCTCGCGGAGTTGGGCGCCGCCGCCGAGGTGCGCGCCTGCGACGCGGCCGACTACGGCCAACTGGCCGCGCTGATCGCCGAGCTGGGCCCGCAGCTGAGTGGCGTGGTGCACGTCGCCGGTGTGCTGGACGACGGCATGCTGGACTCGCTCACCCCCGAGCGCCTGAGCGCCGTGCTGCGCCCGAAGGTGGACGCGGCCTGGAACCTGCACCGGGCCACGTCGGGACTGGAGTTGAGCGCCTTCGTGCTCTTCTCCTCCTTCTCCGGCATCGTCGGCAGCGCCGGCCAGGCCGGGTACGCGGCCGGGAACACCTTCCTCGACGCGCTGGCCGCGCTGCGCCGGGCCGAGGGCCTGCCCGCCACCTCGCAGGCCTGGGGCTTCTGGGAGCAGAGCAGCGCGATGTCCGCCCACCTGGGCGCCGACGACCGCCGCCGGATGGCCCGCCAGGGCGTGCTGCCGCTCTCCAACCAGGACGGCATGGCCCTGTTCGACGTCGCGGTGGGCAGCGGCGAGGCGCTCACAGTGCCGATCCGCCTCGACCTGCGCGCGCTGCGCGCCCGGGCGGCCTCCGTCGGCCTGCCGCCGCTGCTGCGCGCCCTGGTGCCGTACCGGGCGCGCCGGGTGGCCGCCGCGGGCAGCGACAACACCCCCGACCTGGCCGGCCGGCTGGCCCGGCTCACCCCGGTGGAGCGCGAGCGTGCCCTGCTCGAGCTGGTCCGCACCCAGGCCGCCACCGTGCTCGGCCACGAGAGCACCGAACTCGTGGGTGCCGGACAGGCGTTCAAGGAGCTCGGCTTCGACTCGCTGATGGCCGTCGAGCTGCGCAACCGGCTCGCCGCCGCGACCGGGGTCCGGCTGCCCGCCACCCTGGTCTTCGACTACCCGACGCCCGCCGCGCTGGCCGGCCGCCTCGGCGAGAGCCTGCTCGGCGCCGCCGGTCCGTCCGACACGCGTGCCACGTCGACGGCTTCGGTCACCGCGCTGAGCGAGCCGATCGCGATCGTCGGCATGGCCTGCCGCTACCCGGGCGAGGTCCGCTCGCCCGAGCAGCTCTGGGAGCTGGTGCTCGGTGAGACCGACGCGATCGGCGAGCTGCCGGGCAACCGTGACTGGGACATCGAGGCGCTGTACGACCCCGAGCCCGGTCTGCCCGGCCGCAGCTACGCCCGCAACGGCGCCTTCGTGCACGACGCCGACGCCTTCGACCCGGCCTTCTTCGGCATCTCGCCGCGCGAGGCCCTCGCCATGGACCCGCAGCAGCGCCTGCTGCTCGAGACCTCCTGGGAGGCCTTCGAGCGGGCGGGCCTGGACCCGCAGGCGCTGCGCGGCAGCCGCACCGGCGTCTTCGCCGGGGTGATGTACCACGACTACGCCTCCCGGCTGCGCTCCTTCCCCGAGGGCGTGGACGCCTTCCTCGGAACCGGCAGCTCGGGCAGCGTGGCCAGCGGCCGGATCGCCTACACCCTGGGCCTGGAGGGCCCGGCGGTCAGTGTCGACACCGCCTGCTCCTCCTCGCTGGTCGCGCTCCACCTGGCCGTCCAGGCGCTGCGGGCCGGTGAGTGCACCATGGCGCTGGCCGGTGGTGTCACCATCCTCTCCACCCCCGGCGTGTTCATCGACTTCAGCCGCCAGCGCGGCATGGCCGCCGACGGCCGCTGCAAGCCCTTCGCCGCCGCCGCCGACGGCACCGGCTGGGGCGAGGGCGCGGGCATGCTGCTCCTGGAGCGCCTCGGCGACGCGCAGCGCCTGGGCCACAACGTCCTTGCGGTGATCCGTGGTTCGGCGGTCAACCAGGACGGTGCGTCGAACGGTCTGACCGCCCCGAACGGCCCGGCCCAGCAGCGGGTGATCCGCCAAGCGCTGTCCGCCGCCCGGCTGACGGCCGACCAGGTCGACGTGGTGGAGGCGCACGGCACCGGCACCACTCTCGGCGACCCGATCGAGGCGCAGGCCCTGCTGGCCACCTACGGCCAGGGCCGGGCGGAGGAGCGTCCGCTGCTGCTCGGCTCGGTCAAGTCCAACATCGGCCACACCCAGGCGGCCGCCGGTGTGGCAGGCGTGATCAAGATGGTGCAGGCGATCCGCCACGGCGTGGTGCCCCGCACCCTGCACGTGGACGAGCCCACCCCGCACGTCGAGTGGTCGGCGGGCGCGGTCCGGCTGGCCACCGAGACCGTGGCCTGGCCGGAGACCGGGCGGCCCCGGCGGGCGGGTGTCTCCTCCTTCGGCGTCAGCGGCACCAACGCCCACCTGATCGTCGAGCAGGCGCCGGTGGCCGCCGAGGCCACCGTCGAGCGGGCCGAACTGCCCGGCGGCCTCCCGGTGCTGCTCTCCGGCCGCTCGGCCGGTGCGCTGCGCGGCCAGGCCGAGCGCCTCGCCGCCCACCTCGCGCAGCAGCCCGAGGCGGACCTCGCGGACATCGCCTACTCGCTGGCCACCAGCCGATCGGCCCTGGAGTACCGGGCCGTACTGCCCGGGGGCGACCGGGGCGAACTGCTCGGCGCGCTGGCGGGGTTGGCCGCCGGTGAGCCTGCCGTCGGCACCGTGCAGGGCCTGACCGCCGAGGCCCGGGTGGCCTTCCTGTTCTCCGGCCAGGGCAGCCAGCGGCTCGGCATGGGCCGCGAACTGTACGCCGCTTACCCGGTGTTCGCCGCCGCGCTGGACAGCGTGTGCGAGCACCTCGACCCGCTGCTGCCCAAGCCGCTGGCCGAGGTGCTGTTCGGCACCGACGCCGAGCTGCTCGACCGGACGGTGTACACCCAGGCCGGGCTGTTCGCCGTCGAGGTGGCCCTCCACCGCCTGGTCGAGTCCTGGGGAGTGAACGCCGACTTCCTGGCCGGGCACTCGATCGGCGAGCTGGCCGCCGCCCACGTGGCCGGGGTCTGGTCATTGGCGGACGCCTGCCGTCTCGTCGCCGCCCGCGGCCGGCTGATGGAGGCGCTGCCGAGCGGCGGAGCGATGCTCGCCGTCCAGGCCTCGGAGGAGGAAGTGCGGGCCGCGCTGCCCGCCGAGTTGGACGTCGCGGCCGTCAACGGGCCCGAGGCGGTGGTGGTTTCGGGTGCCGAGGCCGCGATCGCCGAGGCCGAGGCCGCCTGGCGCGCGCAGGGCCGCAAGGTCAAGCGGCTCACCGTCAGCCACGCCTTCCATTCGCGCCTGATGGAGCCGATGCTGGCCGAGTTCCGCGCCGTGGCCGAGTCGCTGGACTACGCCGAGCCGCGCATTCCGGTGGTCTCCGCCCTGACCGGCCGGATCGAGGAGCTGGGCGATCCGGAGTACTGGGTGCGGCACGTCCGGGAGGCCGTCCGCTTCGCCGACGGCCTGCAGGCCCTGCGCGAGCAGGGCGTCACCACCTTCCTGGAGCTCGGCCCCGACGGCGTGCTCGCCGCCCTCGGCGACGGCGGCGCGTTCATCCCCGCCCAGCGCGGCGACCGCGCCGAACCGCGGGCCCTGACCGCCGCGCTCGCCCGCCTGCACGTGCGGGGTGTGGCCGTCGACTGGGCCGCGTACTTCGCCGGTGCGGGCGCGCAGCGGGTCGACCTGCCGACCTACGCCTTCCAGCGGGAGCGGTACTGGCTGCGGGAGGCCGCCAACACCCCGGTGGTGCAGGCCGGTTCGCCGGACGCCCGGTTCTGGGAGGCCGTCGAGCGGGCGGACCTGGCGGAGCTGGCGCTGGCCCTGGACGGCGGCGAGGAGGAGCTGGCGGCGCTGGCCCCGGCCCTGCCGGTGCTGGCCGGCTGGGTGCGGCGCAGCCGGGAGCAGCTCGGCCTGGTCGCCCCGGAGGCCGCCGAGCCTGCCGGTGACCAGCTCACGCTGGCGGACCGGCTCGCCGGGAAGTCCGCCGAGGAGCAGCGGGAGCTGCTGCTGCGGATCGTGCTGACCCAGGCGGCCGACGTGCTCGGCCACACCTCGGCGGACACGGTCGAGCCGACCCGCGAGTTCCTGGACCAGGGCTTCGCCTCGCTCAGCGCCGTCGAACTCCGGGACCGCCTGGGCGCGATGGCCGGGCAGGCCCTGCCGGTCGCAGTGGTGTACGACTACCCGACGCCGGTGCAGCTCGCGGACTACCTGGCGGGCGTCCTCGAGCAGCCGGCCGAGCCGCAGGCCCTCGTGGGGGCCCCGGCCGTGGAGATCCCGGCCGTGGAGATCCCGGTCGTGGAGATCCCCGTGGTGGAGATCCCGGTGGTGGAGCCCGCCCCGATGGCGGCGCCCGCGCTCGTCCCGGCACTCGGGAGCTTCGCGTCCCTGCTCACCGGGGCCTGTGGCAACGGCCGTACCGGCGAGCTGCTGGACCTGCTGAGCGCCGCCGCCGCGATCCGCGACGGCGGCTCCCGGCCCTCGCCGGTGAACCCCGTGCGGCTGGCCACCGGGCCGGCCGGGGAGACGCTGGTGTGCTGCTCGGCGCTGACCGCCGTGGCCGGGCCCGGGCGGTACCTGCGGTTCGCCGCCGCGCTGGAGGGGGAGCGGGAGACCGCCTTCCTGCCCGTGCCCGGGTTCGTGGCGGGGGAGGCACTGCCGGTCTCCTTCGCGGAGCTGATCAGTCGTCAGATCGTTGCGCTGGACGGTATGATCACCGGCGGGCCGGTCTCGCTGCTCGGTGCCGGGACCGGTAGTGTGGTGGCCTACCACCTGGCCAAGGCGCTGGAGGAGCGCGGGACGCCCGCGGGCAGTCTCGTCCTGATCGACGCTCCCGCCCCCGGCACCGACCTCGCGGAGGTGCTGACCGCCGAGCTGGTGGGCGGTCTGGTGACCGGTGACCCGCTGGTCGGTGACGACAACCGCCTGCTCGCGACCGGTGGTTACCGGCGGATCCTGCCCGACTGGCGGCCCGCCGCCCTCACCGCCACCCCCACCCTGCTGCTCACCCCCGCCGGCCCGGCGCTGACCGGCCCCGCCGGGGCCGAGCGCCCCGCCTGGCCGGGGGAGCACCGCTCCACCGAGCTGACCGGCGATCCGCTGGAGATCCTCGGCGCCGATGCCGCCGAGACCGCGCGCCTGGTCCACGACCGGCTCACGACCGCCGTCCACTGACCCCGAATTCGCTAGAGAGGTAACGAAGATGACGACTCCCGTGGTGGACAGCAGCCTCTGGCTCCGCAACTACCACCCGGCGCCGCAGGGCCGGGCCCGCCTGATCTGCTTCCCGCACGCCGGCGGTTCGGCCAGCTACTACTTCCCGGTCTCCGCCGCACTCTCGCCCGACCTGGACGTCTTCGCCGTCCAGTACCCGGGCCGGCAGGACCGCCGGGCCGACCCGTTCATCGACACCATCGACGAGCTGGCCGACGTGATCCACCTGGCGCTCGCGCCGCTGGTGCGCGACGGCCGCCCGTTCGCCTTCTTCGGCCACAGCATGGGCTCCGTCCTCTCCTTCGAGGTGGCCCGCCGCCTCGAGGAGCGCGACGGCATCAGCCCGGCGGCCCTGTTCGCCTCCGGCCGTCGCGCGCCGCACAAGGTGCGGGAGGAGAACGTCCACCTGCGCGACGACGCGGGCATCGTCAAGGAGATGAGCAAGCTCGGCGGCACCGACTCCCGGGTCCTCGCCGACCCGGAGCTGCTGGACATGGTGCTGCCGGCGATCCGCAACGACTACCGCGCCGTCGAGCGCTACAGCCGGGGCACCGAGGCCAAGATCGGCTCCCCGGTGATCGTCCTGACCGCCGACGACGACCCGCGCACCACCGTCGAGGAGGCCCGCGCCTGGGACCAGCACACCACCGGCCCCAGCGAGCTCCACACCTTCGACGGCGGCCACTTCTACCTCGAGCAGCACGCCACCCGCGTGATCGGCGTCATCTCGGGCACCATGGCCCGCCTGGTGCCGTAGTGCCCGTACCGGGCCGCCCCGTCCGTACGGGGCGGCCCGGTCCGCATCAGGCCACGGCGCTGAACACGTACGCCGACATCGGCGCGGTGACCGGGCCCGGGCCGAGGCGGGCCGTCATCTCCTCGGTGACGACCGCCCGCGCCTGCGGCCCGCCGCCGCGCTCCTCGACCGCCGCGCGCACCGGCGTGCCGGTGAGGTAGCCGGTGGCGAGGTCGGCGACGGACTCGGCCCGGCCGTGGACCGTCACCTCCCGTACCTCCTCGACCGTGAACCCGGCGGCCGTGAGGTCGGCGGCCACCACCGTCGGGTCGGCGTACCCGTGCGGGAACGCCCGGAAGAACGGCGGCGGGTCCGCAGGGAACGCCCGGTCCAACCCGGCCTGCAGCGCCACCTCGAAGCCGTGGGTCTCCAGCGGCGCCCAGGTGTTGAACAGGAACCGGCCGCCGGGCGTCAGCACCCGGCGGACTTCGGCGTAGGCCCCGATGCGGTCGGGGAAGAACATCACGCCGAACTGGCAGACCACCAGGTCGAAGGACCCGTCCGGGAACGGCAGGCGCTGGGCGTCGGCCTGCCGCCACGCGGCGCCGGGGGCCTGGGCCGACCCGAGGGTGACCATCGCCTCGTTCAGGTCGGTGGCCGTCACCTCCGCCGAGGGCGCCGCCGCGAGCAGGCCGGAGGTCAGCACACCCGTCCCCGCCGCCAGTTCGAGAATCCGCCGGGGCCGCAGCGCCGCCGCCCGGGTGGTCAGGTCCTCGGCGAACGGCCGGAAGACCACCGGCACCAGGTACCGGTCGTAGGCCGCCGGCATGGACTCCGACCACGAGCGGTCGGCTTGGGTTCCCGTCACCTGACGACGCTACCGCCGGGCAGGTCTGCGGCCCGCCCCGCCGCACCGGCCGTCACCCGACCGGACCTGCGGTCCCGTGGCCCTCGCGGCGGATCCGCGCACTGCCCCAGGCGCCCAGGGGTGCCAGCGCCTGGTTGAGGGTGCGGCCGTGCTCGGTCAGGGAGTACTCCACCCGCGGCGGGACTTCGGCGTGGACCTCCCGGTGGACGAGACCGTCCGCCTCGAGTTCGCGCAGGTGCTGGGTCAGCATCTTCTCGCTCACGCCCGGCAGGGCGCGGCGGAGTTCGGCGAAGCGGCGGACACCGTGGGTGGCGAGCTCCCACAGGATCAGGCCCTTCCACTTGCCGCTCACCACGTCGAGCGCGGCGTCGATACCGCAGATGTAGGGCCCGCTCCTCGGCGCCTTGGACATCGCTGACCCCCGTACGAAAAGGTAAGTACCGCAGAAAACAGTGGGTACTTCCGAGCCTAGCCGCCGGCTCCCAGGATGAAGGGGTGAACGAACGACAGAACTCCAGCAGCCACCCGCACCTCGCCGTCACCGTGATCGGCCTCGGCCCGATGGGCCGGGCGATCACCCGCACCCTGCTCGGCGCCGGCCACCCCGTCACCGTCTGGAACCGCACCGCAGCCCGCGCCGAGAGCGTGGTCGCCGCGGGCGCGACAGTCGCCGCGACCCCCGCGGAGGCGGTCGAGGCGAGCGAGCTCGTGATCCTCAGCCTCACCGACTACCGGGCGATGTACGACATCCTCGGCAGCGCCACGGCCTCGCTGGCCGGGCGGACCCTGGTCAACCTCAGCTCCGACACCCCCGACCGCTCACGCGAGGCCGCGGCCTGGGCGGCGTCCCACGGCGCGGCCTTCCGCACCGGGGGCGTCATGGTCCCCGCCCCGGTGGTCGGCACGGCGGCGTCCTCCGTCTACTACAGCGGCCGCGACCGGCTCCCGGAGAGCCACCGGGCGGCGCTGGCGCTGCTGGGCACACCGAAGCGGCTGGGGGAGGACCCGGGCCTGGCCCAGCTGATGTACCAGGCCCACCTCACGGTGTTCCTCACCACCTTGTCCGGCCTGATGCAGGCCACCGCGATGCTCGGCACCGCCGGGATGAAGGCCGCCGCCGCAATGCCCGAACTGCTCTTCGCCGCCGACTCCATCGGCGCGGTGCTGCGGGCCGGCGAAGCCGCCCCCGGCACCGCGCTCGACGCCGGCGAACACCCCGGCGAGCTCAGCACGGTCACCATGATGGGAGCGACTGCCGACCACATCCTCGAGACCTGCACCTCGCTCGGCCTGGACCCCACCCTCCCGCTGGCCGTGCGGTCGCACTACCACCACGCCATCGAGCACGGCCACGGCGGCGACAGCTGGACCCGCATCATCGACGGTATCCGGGCACCCCGCTGACGGGGCGACTCACAAGGTCCAGCTGACGGGGTGGTTGATGATCCGGCCGAACGTCACCCCGGCCGCCTCCATCTCCGCCCGCGCCACCACGGTCATCTCCTTCAGGTGGCTCAGCTGTGAGGCGTGCTCGTCGGTGTCCCAGACACTGACGTGCACCATCGACCCCTCGGGCGAGACGCCGACGTAGTAGTGCAGCAGCCCCGGCAGCTGCTTGATCGCCGGCTCCAGGTACACCGCGGTCCGCAGGTTCGCGGCGTCGGCCTCGGCGAACCGGCCCGGATCGAAGGTGGCAGGCGAGATGCGGACGACCGCGTTCGCGGGCAACTGCTCGGCCATGGTGACTCCCCCTGGTGGGCAGGTGTGTTCTGACGACTCATCAGAACACACCGCTCGCCGTGGTTCGGAGGTCGGGCCCTGGTCCCCGCAGCCGGTCAGCAGTTCTCGTAGCCGAAGTTCCCGCCCCAGCCGGTGAGGTTGGCGTCGGACATCCAGCCTGTCGTGTCGGTGCCCGAGATCCGGCCGAAGTACCAGATGTTGCCGTAGTCGTTCTTCGCCGCCACCTACCCGCTGATCGCACCGGACGCCGAGCCACAGCCCGTGGTCACCTACGCCGCCCGCTGGAGCGAGACCACCGACCCGTTGTCGGCCTTCGCCCCCCGGACGCCCGCCGACGGCGTGCCGGGCCCGCTCGTCGCGCTGCTGGGACGGACCCGGGCCGCGGTCCTGGAGTTCGTCGCACGACACCCGGGATGCACGACCGGCGAGCTCGCCGACGGCCTGCACGTCGGTCCTTCCGGTGCCAGCCAGCACGCCACGATCCTGCGGGCCGCCGGCCTGATCACCACCCTGCGTCAGCGGAACACCGCGCTCCACACCCCCACCGCTGCGGCGCTGGCACTGCTGAACTCCGCGTCCTGAGCCCGGGGCGGCCGGGCGCGAGATTTTGCCGAACGGTCGACCAACTGCCGCCGCGCGGTCGGTAGCGTCCTCGGACATGAGCCTGATCAACGTGTTCGAGACGGCGGCCGAGTTGCCGCAGGCCTGGCGTTCCCGGTTGCTCGGGGAGTTCGGGACGGCCCGGCTGAAGGTGCTGCGGATGGACGAGCTGCCCGTGGTGGAGGAGGAGCACGCCGAGGCCGAGGCGCTGCTGGTGCTGGACGGGCGGTTGGAGCTGGTGGTGGCGGGCGAGGCGGTGACGGTGCGGCCGGGCGAGCTGTACGTGGTCCCGGCCGGGGTGCGGCACGCGGTGGCACCGGGCAGCGGCGGGACGCTGCTGCTCGTCACCACCGATGACTGATGATCCGTTAAATCGGATGACCATGGGCGGGCCGGCTGCCAGGATGCCCGGATGGACGAGATCATCCGCGCCGCAGGTGCCCTGCTGGGTCAGCCCCTCCGGGACCCGGTCGACCTGGGCGGCAGCCCGCGCAGCAGCGTGCTGCGCTGCCGGACGGCCGAGGGCGGCAGCGTGGTGGTCAAGTCCTTCGCCGACGACGAGGACGCCCGGCGGGCCTACTCCGGCGAAGCCGCCGGGCTCTCGCTCGGCCTGGCCGGGCCGGAGCTGCTCGCCGCCGACCCCGTGCAGCGACTGCTGGTGATGGCCGATCTCGGCACCGCGCCGACCCTGGCCGACCTGCTGCTCGGCCAGGACCCCGAGGCGGCCGAGCGCGGCCTGCTGGAATGGGCCGTGGGCCTCGGCCGGCTGGCGGCCGGTTCGGTGTCCCGGCGGGCCGAGTTCGCCGAGCTCTGGCGGCGGCACGACCAGGGCCTGCCGAGCTGGGGCGACGACCCGTGGAGCCTGCGGAACATCGACGGCTTCCTCGACCTGCTCGCCGAGCTGGGCCTGACCGCCCCGCCGGGGCTCGCCGAGGAGCTCACGCTGGTCGGCACCGCCGGCGGCGAGCGCTACCCCGGCTTCACCCCGGGCGACACCTGCCCCGACAACAACCTGATCACCCCGGACGGCCTGCGGCTGATCGACTTCGAGGCGGCCTGCTACGAGTCCGTCTTCCTGACCGCCGCCTACTGCCGGATGCCGTTCTCCAGCTGCTGGTGCGTCTACCGGCTGCCCGCCGGCCTCGCCCGCCGGATCGAGGAGACCTACCGCGCCGAGGTGGTGACGCAGTACCGGGATCTGGCCGAGGACACCCTCTGGCAGGCCGGCATGGCCCAGGCCACGGTGGTCTGGACGGTCGACTCGACCCTCCATCTGCTGCGCCGCGCCCTCCCCGAGGACGGCCCGATGCACCGCACCCGCCGCCCCGTCCCCACCCGCCGCCAGGTGCTGCGCCACCGCTGGTCCCACGCCGCCGCCGAACTGACCGGCTACCCGGCCTTCACCGCCACCGTGCGGCTGCTGCTGGCCGAGACCGCCGCCACCTGGGACGCCCCTGAACTGCCGGGCTACCCGGCGTTCGGCGGGAAGGCCTGAGCCGAGAGGTCTGCGGAACTCGGAGCGGTTACCCGGTCGTTCGGTGAGTGTCGGGACCATCGCACGGACGGGGAGCGTGAGTTGAACGACGCGGTCGAGCACAGGCAGGTCGAGGTGAACGGGGTGCGGCTGCACCTGGCGGAGCAGGGGGAGGGCCCGCTGGTCCTGCTGCTGCACGGGTTCCCGGAGAGCTGGTACTCCTGGCGGCACCAGTTCGCGCCGCTGGCGTCGGCCGGGTACCGGGTGGTCGCGCCGGACCAGCGCGGGTACGCCCGCAGTGCGCAGCCGGAGGCGGTGGGCGCGTACACGCTGCTGCACCTGGTGGGCGATGTGACGGCCCTGATCCGGGAGTTGGGCGCCGAGCAGGCGGTGGTGGTCGGGCACGACTGGGGTGCGATCGTCGCCTGGGCGACGGCGGCGCTGCGGCCGGACTTGGTGCGCGGGGTGGCCGGGCTGAGCGTGCCGCCGTTCCCGGTCGGCGGGCCGCCGCCGCTGCGGGCCCTGCGGCAGGCGTACGGGGAGGGCTTCTACCAGGCCTACTTCCAGGAACCGGGTCGCGCGGACGGCGAGTTGGCAGCCGACGTGACCTCGAGCCTGCGGCGCATCCTGTGCGGGGTGCAGCCCGACGGCGTGCCGCGCCCGTGGATCGTCCCCGAGGGCGGCAAGCTGCTCGACACCGTCCCCGAGCCCGAGCAACTCCCGCACTGGCTCACCGAAGCGGATCTCGACGCCTTCGCCGCCGACTACGCCCGGCACGGCGACCGCGCCTTCACCGGAGGCCTCAACTGGTACCGCAACCTGGACCGGAACGCCGAGCTCCTCGCCCCCTTCGCCGGGTTGACGGTCGAAGTCCCCGCTCTGTACGCGGCGGGCGAGCAGGACCTGGTCAACGCGATGGTCCCGCCGGAGGCACTGGCCCACCTGCTCGGCCGCCTGCCGAAGCTGCACCGCCACCTCCGCCTCCCGGAGACCGGCCACTGGACCCAGCAGGAGCGCCCGGCCGAGGTGAACGCGGCCCTGCTCGACTTCCTGCGGACCCTGGAGGGTTAGGAGCATGCGGCACAGCAGGACGGCCCTGGTGACGGGCGGCTCGCGCGGGATCGGGCGGGCCGTCGCGCTGCGGCTCGCCGCCGACGGGGCGCTGGTCGCGGTGCACTACGGCGGCAACGAGGAGGCGGCCGCGGAGACCGTGGAGTCGATCGCGAAGGCGGGCGGCCGGGCGTTCGCGGTTCGGGCCCGGTTCGGCGAGGAGGGCGCGCTGGACCAGCTGTTCGAGGGGCTCACCGCCGGGCTGGCCGCGCACGGCGAGGACGGTCTGGACGTCCTGGTCAACAACGCCGGTATCCACCTGACCGGTTCGATCGAGCAGATCACCGAGGAGGAGTTCGACCGGGCGATGGCGGTCAACGTGCGCACGCCGGTCTTCGTGATCCAGCGGGCCCTGCCGCTGCTGCGCGACGGCGGCCGGATCGTGAACGTCGCCTCGGCGGCCACCCGGGTCGGCTCGCCCGTCCAGATCGGCTACACCGTGAGCAAGACGGCACTGCTGGGCCTGGCCGCCCCCCTCGCCAACGGCCTCGGCCGGCGCGGGATCACCGTGAACACCGTCAACCCCGGGGTGATCCGCACCGACATGACCTCCGACTGGACGGGCGACCCCCAGGCGCTGGCCGGCCTGGCCTCGATCACCGCCCTGGGCCGGATCGGCCTCCCGGAGGACGTCGCGGACGTGGTTGGCTTTCTCGCCTCCCCCCAGGGCCGCTGGATCACCGGCCAGACCGTCGACGCCTCCGGCGGCACCTACCTCGGCCCGATCCCGCAGGGGTGACCCGTGCGCCCGCGGCTACGGGAACAGCTTCTGGAAGGTCGTCGCCGTCAGCTGAAGGCCGGGGCCGGTGAGCTCGTACGCCGGCAGGCCGGGCGCCGCCGCGCTCGCCGGGTACCCGGCGCCGCTGTCGTCCAGGACCGTCCGCCCGTTCTTGCCCGCGACCGTCCAGTCGACCTCGATGGAGTAGGTGCAGAAGCAGACGGTGTCGTCGGTGGTCAGCCGGAACACCTCCGGCTCGGACGGCAGGACCTTGAACGGGAAGGTGACCGGTGGGTGGGGCGAGGCGTCCGGGCCGCCCGGGTCGGGCTGGGCGTAGATCGGCGCGTCCGGCCGGTCCAGGGTGGTGCGGAACGGCCGGGCGGCCTGGCCGACGCCGCAGCCCCCGGTCTTGATCAGGATCCCGGTGGTGGGCAGCGGGTCGCGGTGCAGCGGGTGGATCTGCAGGCCCGTCAGCAGGACGGCCTCCTGGGAGGAGGACTGGACGGAGACGTCCACCGCGGCCGGCCCCACCAGCCGCTCACCGGTCTCGTCGCCGGACTCGAACTGCTGGGCCGTCACGGCGAAGTAGTTCACGCCGGTGCAGCCCGCACTGCTCCGCTCCCCGGAGATGTGCACGTCCGGTGGCAGCACGGCGTTCCCGGGGTCGAGCGGGTGGGTGACCACGACCCCGCTCGGCGAGCCGCCCGGGCGGGCCGCGGCCGTCCCCTGCACGTTACGGGTGCCGCAGACGGACTGCCCCGAGCAGCTGTTCTCGGTGCAGGCGTTCAGGTTCAGCAGGCCGGCGAGAGCAAGGAACGCGAGGGCAGCGGGTCTGCGGCCGCCCACCGCGGTCACGGCTGCCCGCCGACGGTCACCGAGATGGTGGAGGGAGCGGCCGAGGGGATCGGCGTGGAGGAGGTCGGCTGCACACCGACCTGGTTGCTCTGACCGCAGACGGAGTGGTCGCTGCAGTGGTTGTTGTACCCCGCCTGGACGGCGAAGAGCGCCCCGACGATGGCGACGATCCCGCCGATCAGGGCGAGCAGTACCTTGCGGAGATCCTTGCTGTCCATGATCGCCACGGCGTGGCCTCCAGCTCCCTCGGCGGCAAGGTACTGGTTATCAGATGAACAGTCACATATGGAGATTTACCGTCAACTTGGTGGAATTGAGCACCGTGGGACGCCTGGGGCCCCGCCGGTCCGGCGGGGCCCCAGGGGGTGCGGGGTCAGTCGACCCGGGCGGTGTCCAGGACGGTGGCGAGGTCGCGGATGGTGGGGGCGTCGAAGATCTCCGCGAGGCGCAGGCGGGTGGCGAACTGCTGCTCGAGGCGGCCGGCCAGCTGGGCGGCGGTGAGGGAGGTGCCGCCGAGGGCGAAGAAGGAGATGTCGCGGGGGACGGCGGCGATGCCGAGGATCTCGCGGAAGAGGTCGGCGAGCAGCTGCTCGGTGGCGCCCTGGGGGGCGTCACCGGTGGCGCCCTGGGTGCGCAGCCGGACGGCGAGGGAGCCGAGGGTGTGGCGGTCGACCTTGCGGTCCTCCAGGACGGGCAGCTGGTCGAGGCGGTGGATCTGGCCGGGGACGAGGTAGCCGGGCAGCCGGGCGGCCAGCGCGGTGCGCAGCTGCTCCTGGGGGAGGGCGCCCACGTAGAAGAGGGTGAGGTCCTCGCAGGAGCCGTCCGGGCCGGTGAGCGGCACGACGGCGCAG
Organism: Kitasatospora sp. NPDC002227; assembly: GCF_040296285.1. Classification (NCBI taxonomy): domain Bacteria; kingdom Bacillati; phylum Actinomycetota; class Actinomycetes; order Kitasatosporales; family Streptomycetaceae; genus Kitasatospora; species Kitasatospora sp. NPDC002227. The sequence goes on along the minus strand of NZ_JBEOWY010000037.1, from coordinate 52,759 downwards.
CTGCCGACGCCCTCGGTGGTACGGGCGGCCTGCTCGACGTCGTCCAGCTCGATCCGGAAGCCGCGCAGCTTGACCTGCCGGTCGGCCCGGCCCTCGAAGTGGATGACACCCTCCGGCGACCAGCGGCCCAAGTCCCCGGTCCGGTAGGCCAGGACGGGCGCGCCGCCGGGCCCGAGCGGGAGGGTGACGAAGCGCTCGGCGGTCAGCTCCGGGTCGTCCAGGTAGCCGAGGGCGAGGCCGGCTCCGGCGAGGTGGAGCTCGCCGGTCTCGCCGACCGCGCAGGGCCGCTGCTCGGGCGAGAGGATGTGCACGGCGGTGCCGGGGTAGGGGCGGCCGATCGGGACGCCGGCGCTCTCGTCGCAGTCGGCGAGGGTGACGAGGTGGCCGGTGGCGGCGATGGTCGACTCCACCGGGCCGTACATGTTGTGCAGCGGGATGCCGGGGTGGCGGGTCAGGAAGCGGTGGGCGTGGGTGGCGGAGAGCCGCTCGCCGCCGGTGCCGAGCACCTTGAGGCCGGTGAAGGCGTCCAGGTCGCTGTCCACCACCAGGTGGAAGACGGCGGTCGGCAGGAAGACCGTGTCCACGCCCTCCTCGGCGATCAACTCGCGCAGGCGGCGGGCCAGTTCGAGCGAGTCCTGCTGGATGATGATCGTGCCGCCGCCGAGCAGCACGGCCCAGGAGTCCAGCCCGAAGGCGTCCCAGGTGGCGGCCAGGGACTGCGGCATCACGGCGCCCTCGCCGACCGGCGCGAAGGCCCAGTCGTCGAAGAGGCGGACGTTGCCGCGGTGCGCGGTGAGCACGCCCTTGGGGGTGCCGGTGGAGCCGGAGGTGAAGAAGACGGCGCTCGGGTCGTCACCGGTGACCCGCACCGGCCCCGGGCGGCGGCCGGCCTCGACGCTCTCCAGCGCGGGCGGCGCCCAGACCGGCTTCGCCCACGGGCCCGCCTCGGTGGTCACCAGGACGGGGCCGCCGAGGCGGGTCAGCAGCGAGTCCAGCCGGGGCCGGGGCCAGCGCGGGTCGAGCGCGGCGTACGCGGCACCGCGCCGCAGCACGGCGAGCAGCACGGCGAGGAACTCGGGCGAACGGGGCATCAGCACCGGCACCAGGGTGCCCGGGCCGACGCCCTGCCGCTCCAGCTCGGCGGCGTAGGCGTGACTGGCCTCGGCCAGCTCGGCGTACGTCACCCGGCGCTCGCCGTGGCGGACGGCGACGGCATCGGGCCACCGCTCGACGCACCAGTCGAACAGCTCGTGCACGGTCTCGCCACGGGTGGGCGGGTGGGGAGCCGGATTCCACTCCGGCGAGGGGCGGACGGCAAGGTCGGCCACGGCTGGGTCCTCCTGGGCGCAAGGGCGAAGAAAAGGTGAGCGGGCCCCACAGGGCAGGGGCGGTCAGGCGGCGCGGACGACCGCGGCCATCCGGGCGGCGAGGGCGGTGGGCGTCGGGTGCTCGAAGGCGTCGGCCAGGCGCAGCCGGACGGCGGTGCGCTCCTCGATCTTCTGGACCAGCTGGGCGGCGAGCAGCGAATGGCCGCCGCTGGTGAAGAAGTTGGCCTCGGCGTCGAGCTCCGGGCGGCCGATCAGCTCGCGCCAGAGGGTGACCAGCAGCGGCAGGTGCTCGCCGTCGGTGTCGCCTGCCGCATCGAGCGCCGCGGCGGCCGCGGCGGGCAGGGCGGCGTGGTCGAGCGAGCCGTCCGGGGTCGTCGGCAGGGCGGCCAGCACGGCGATCCGGTCAGGCACGGCGGCGTGCGGGAGCCGGGCGTGGGCGAGGTCCTGCAGCTCGGCGACCAGCTGCGGGTCGTCCTGGCGCAGGCCGGGCACGCGCTGGACGAGCGCGGTGAGCTGCTGCCCGGCCAGTTCGAGCACGGCGGCGGCCGCCACGGCGGGGTGCTCGGCCAGCAGCTCCTCGATCTGCTCGGGCTGGACGGCGCCGCCCTTGCGCCGCAGGCGGCGGTCGAGCTCGCCGAGCACCTCCAGTCCGCCGTCGCGAGTCCAGCGGGCCAGCAGGCCGGTGGGGGCGAGGGCGGAGTCGGTGCCGACCAGCAGTTCGCCCCGGACGCCGAGCGGGAGCGCGGAGCCGTCGGGCGCGGTGACCTGGGCCCGGACACCGGGCAGCGGAATGAACATTCGTTCCGGAGCGGTCGCGGCACCCCACCAGCCGCGCACCGCGTGCGTGCGGGCGCCGGCCGAGAGCAGCCGTTCGGCGAGCGCCCGGCTGGGGGCCGCGCCGGTGACCACGGCGGGGCGGTCGAGCAGCCGGCCCTCGACGGCGCCGAGCAGCTGCCACCACTCGGTGGCGGAGGCCTGCAGCAGCGCGCCGGGGTGGGCGGCCAGGGTGTCCGCGAGCCCGTCGCCCGGCAGGATGATCCGCCCGCCGGTGGCCAGCGGCAGCCAGACCTCGAGCAGCGCGCTCTCCGCTGCCAGCGGCGAGCGCCACAGCGCGTCCACGGGGGCGGCGAGCAGCTCGGAGAAGTGCGAGAGGGCGACCGCGACATGACGGTGGGTCAGCCGCCCGAAGGCCTCGGAGGCGGGGTCCGGCGTGCTGGTCAGTGGCTCCGGGAATCCGGCCTCGGCCGGGTCGATCAGCGGCAGTCGGTCACCGTCGCCGTTCTCGGCCAGCACCAGCTTGACGTCCGGGTCCACCGCGTCGGCGTCGAGCACCCGGTACGAGCCGCCGGCCAGCCACACCCCGAGGGCGGCCGAGACCAGGGCCGCGCCCGGCCTGCCGCACAGGCCCACGGTGTCCGCCGCGCCCACCCCGTGGGTGGCCAGCTGGGCCCGGGTGGCCAGGGCGGCCTGCCAGAGCTGACGGTAGGTCACCGGGCGGCCGGGCTCCTGCACCGCGACGGCCTCCGGCGTGGCGGCGACCCGCGCGGCCAGCGAGGGCACCAGGCCCGGCCCGTCGGCGGCGGGCGCACCGGCCGCGTCGAGCACCGCCCGGTCGGCGGCCGACCAGGCCGGCACGGCCGCGAGCGGCAGCTCCGGCGTGGTGCCGAGGCCGGTGAGCAGCTCGTCGTAGCGGTGCAGCAGCAGCTCGACCTCCTGGGCGCTGTGCACGTCGGTGGAGTAGATCGCCTTGACCTCGTAGCCCTCGCCGATCGGGACGATCAGGAATTCGAGGTCGAACTTGCTGCTGCCGGTCTCGACGATCTCCAGCCGGCCCGGCATCCCGCCGATCCGGTACTCGCGGGTGCCGCGCCCGGGCAGGAAGTTGAAGACGTGCCGGAACAGCGCCGAGCGCCAGGTGGCCTCGATCCGGGGCGCGTCGGCGAGCAGCACGTCCACCGGGGCGTCGGCGTGCGCGACGGCCTCCAGGAAGGCGTCGCGGACTTGGCGGACGAAGTCCTTGAAGCCGAGGCTCAGATCGACGCTGGTGCGCAGCGGGAGGATGTTGACGTGGTAGCCGATGGTCCGCTGGACCTTCTGGTCCCGGATGTTGACCGGCAGGCCGACGGCGAAGTCCGGGCCGGCGCCGTGCCGGGCGAGCAGCAGGAAGTACGCGGCGAGCAGTACGACGGCGTCGGGCGCCCGCAGCGCGCGCTGGGCGCCGCGCAGCACGGCGGAGGCCTCGGCGGAGAGGCTGTGGGTGACGTGGTCGCCGGCCAGGGTGCCGGAGCCGCCGGGCCGGCTGCCGAGCCAGAGCTCGCCGCTGTCCGGGTCGAAGCCGTCCAGCTGGGCCTTCCAGAAGGCGAGGCTGCGCTCGTCGGGGCGGCGCTCCTCGAAGGCGGGCACCTCCTCGACCGGGACGGCGGCGAGGTCCTGGCCGCCCGCGGCCAGGTCGTAGACGTGGGCCAGCTCCTCCAGGAAGACGGTGCTGGAGGTGGAGTCGAAGACCAGGTGGTGCACCGCGAGGCAGAGCACGTCGGCGGTCTCGGTGGAGAACAGGGCCAGGCGCACCAGCGGGGTGCCGTCCAGCGGGAAGGTCCGGACCACGAACTCCTGCAGCACGGCGGTGAGTTCGTCGTCCGAAAGGGTCCGGGCCAGCAGCGGCAGTTCGGCCTGCTCCGGGGAGAGCACCGACTTGCGCAGGGCGGTGGCGTCCGCGTGGTAGACGGTGCGCAGCACCGGGTGGCGGCGCAGCAGCGCGTTCACCGAGGCGAGCACCAGCTGCTGGTCGAGCCGCCCCTCGACCCGGACGGTGGCGCCGGGCACGTTGTTGACGTTGCTGCCCGGCACCAGCCGCTCCAGCAGCCACATCGCCTCTTCCTTGCGCGTGACCTGCAGATTCTCGCGAGGGTCCATGTCCCCGTTCTCCGTCTTCAGTGAAAGGTGGTCCCGAAGGGCGTTCGGGGGTTCAGCGGGCGGCCACCGCCCGGCAGGCGGCCACCACTCAGCGGGCGGCCACCGGGAAGCTCCGCAGGCCGCGCGCGGAGGCGGAGACCCAGCGGTCCACCGGTCCGGTCCGGCGCAGCTCGGGCAGCCGGCCGACCAGGGTGCGGAAGGCGACCTCGCCCTCCATCCGGGCCAGCGGGGCGCCCAGGCAGTAGTGCGGGCCGCCGGAGAAGGCCAGGTGCTCGCTCTTGGCGTTGCGGTGGATGTCGAAGACGTCGGGGTCGGGGAACACCTCGGGGTCGCGGTTGGCCGCCGCCGTCACGACGGCGATCAGCGCACCCTCGGGCAGGGTGTGCCCGGCGATCTCCACCTCCGAGTGCGCGACCCGGGTGGCGAGTTGGGCGGGGGAGTCCCAGCGCAGGGTCTCCTCGACCACGCCGGCGGCGAGGTCCGGGTCCTTGCGGAGCATCTCCCACTGCTCGGGGCGCTCGAGCAGGGCCAGGGTGCCGTTGGCCACCAGGTTGGTGGTGGTCTCGGTGCCGGCCACCGCGATGATGCCGCAGACGCCGATCGACTCCGAGCGGGTCAGCAGCCCCTCCTTCTCGGCGCTGACCAGCCGGCTGATCACGTCGTCACCGGGGTCGGCGGCGCGCAGCTCCATCATGTCGCTGAACACCTCGTACAGGCCGTCCACCGCGAGCTGCAGCTCCTCCGTCTGCTCGGGCGAGACGAAGCCCTCCAGGACCAGCGCGGAGCCGTGGCAGCAGCGGTCGAACTTCTCCCGGTACTCGTCCGGGATGCCCAGCAGGCCGCGGATCAGCGCGATCGGCAGGTGCTTGGCGAAGTCCTGGACCAGGTCGAAGCCGCCCTCCAGGTCGAGCCGGTCGAGCAGTTCGTTGCAGACGTGCTCGACGTGCGGGCGGTAGCCGGACATCATCTTCGGGCTGAACAGCGGGATGGACAGCCGGCGCAGCCGGGTGTGGTCGGGCGCGTCCAGCTTGAGGAAGGAGTCGTCGAGGGAGGAGAACTGCGGCGCCACCCGGGAGCCGTCGGCCCGCCGGGTGCCGAAGCGCGGGTCGCGCAGGATCTTGTTGCCGAGCGTGTGGTCGGCCGTGACCCAGGTGCCGGTGCGGCTCAGGTGCAGCGGGCCGCGCGCGCGGACCTGCTCGAACAGCTCGTACGGGTCCTCCTGGCCGCGCAGCAGCAGCGCGTACGGGTCGCCGAGCGCGCCCATGTACCAGATGAACCGCGAGGTCTGGAGGTACTCTTCCATCTCCTGCGCCGTCGGGGCGGGCATCGGGACTCCTTACGACAAGCGGAATGTGAAGGGCCGAAGCGCCGAGGCTCCCGCGGGGGTCGGGGGCCTCGGCGCTCGGGATCTGACGCTGGGGAGGAGTCAGATCAGGAGCTCGGACACCGTCTTGGCGACTTCGTTGTCGCGGAGCAGGTCCGAGTGGTCGACGTCGAAGCGGTACTCGGCGAGCACCTCTCCGGGGCTCTCCTCGAGGGCGGAGGAGCAGATCACCGTGGTGGCCGAGAGGTCGTACCTGCCGGTGAACTCGGCGGCGGCGATCAGGTAGGAGACGTAGCCGCGGAACCAGGCGACCAGCTGCCCGCCCATGTCGGCGTTCAGGCCCAGCTTGGTGAAGGCCTTCTCGCCCAGCTCGGCGTAGATCCGGACGATCTCGGTGCGGAAGACCTCGAGGTCCTCGCCGTTACGGGCGGCGGCCTCGAAGCCGGCCTTCTGGGCCTCGACCACGTCGGTCTCGGCGAGCGAGGCGGTCAGGCTCTCGATCACCTTGAAGAAGCCGAAGTGCAGGATGGTCCAGGCGGTGGAGGGGGTCGGGTCGAAGAGCACCGGCCTCGGCGCCTCGGCCTGCCACTGGGCGATGCCGTCGGCGATCGCGCTGGCGAAGGCGCTGGAGGCGCAGTACCCGAGCACGGCCTTGACCGGGCGGCCGCTGGCCTTGACCTCGTCCAGCCAGCGGTTCAGGTAGTCGGCGCTGGTCAGCCCCTCCTCCTCGCCGACCGGCGGGGCCAGGGTCTCCCAGATCGACACGCCCGCCCCGAGGTTGGCGGCCAGGTCGCGGAAGCCCGCCTCCCGGCGGCCGTTGACCGAGTAGTCGATGGCGAGCACCAGCTCGCCCTCGCCGCTGTCGTTGAGGATGTCCCAGGATTTGGTTGCCATGATTCCGTCCAGATTGCGTGTGAAGGGCGGTTACGCCGACACCGGGAAGCGGTGCAGGCCGCGGATCGAGGAGGCCATCCGGCGGCGCACCGGGCCGGCCTGGTGCAGCGTGGGCACCCGGTCGACCAGGACGCGGAAGCAGATCTCCGCCGCGGTGCGGGCCAGTGCCGCGCCCAGGCAGAAGTGGATGCCGGTGGAGAAGGTGAGCGACTCGGGGCCGCCCTCGCGGGTGAGGTCGAATCGGTTCGGGTCCGGGTAGGCCTTCGGGTCGCGGTTGGCTCCGCCGGTGAGGATGACCACCGAGTCGCCGGCTTCGATCCGGGCGCCGGCCAGCTCCACGTCCACGTGGGCGACCCGGCTGATCAGCTGGTTCGGCGGGTCGTAGCGCAGCGTCTCGTCGACCACCTTGGTCGCCAACTCCGGGTCTGCCTTGAGCAGTTCCCACTGGTCGGGGTGCTCGAGCAGGGCGAGCACGCCGTTGCCCATCAGGTGCGAGGTGGACTCGGTGCCGGCGATCGAGAGCAGCCCGAGCACGCCGATCACCTCGTCCATGGTGACCCCGCCCTCGCGGTAGGCCGTCAGGAGCTCGCTCACCACGTCGTCACCGGGCTGCTCCATCCGCAGCTCCACCAGCTCGCCGAGCACGGCGCGCAGGTCAGCGACGGCGGCCTCCAGCTCCTCGTACTGCTCGGGCGAGGCGAAGCCCTCGAAGACCCGGCCGGTGGTGGTGCAGTTGCGGTCGAAGCGCTCGGCGACGTCCTCGGGGACTTGGAACAGGTCGCGGACCAGGGTGTTCATCAGCGGCCGGACCAGCTCGTCCATCAGGTCGAACGGCTTGGTGGTGTCGACGGCGTCGAGCAGCCCGTGGCAGAGCTGCTCGATCCGCTTCCGCTGCCCGTTGAACCGGCGGGCCCCGAAGAACGGGGTGACCATCCGGCGCAGCCGGGTGTGGTCCGGCGGGTCGAGCTTGAGGAAGGAGTCGTCCATCGAGGTGAACTGGGCCAAGTCCCGGGTGCCGTCCGCCCGCCGCACGCCGAACCGGCGGTCGCGCAGGATGCCCAGCGACAGCGCGTGGTCCGCGGTGACCCACGGGCCGACCTTGCTGCGGTGGATCGGGCCGAGCTCCCGGGCCTGCTCGCAGAAGCGGTACGGATTGACCTGACGTAGCAGCAACTTGGCGTACGGATCGCCGAGTTCGCTCATCTGCCACACAAAGGTGGCGGTCTTGGCCTGTTCCTGGAGCTGGTCGCCCGCCGGAATAGTCATCTGAGCCTCCAGGGAGACCCTGGCCCTCGGGCCGGGGGGAATCGGATTGCCCGCGACGGGGCACCCCCTGCCGGAGGCCGGGGAGGATCGGGAATGGCTGCACCGCCACCGGCGCAGTTCTATGTCGCACCAGGTGGCTGATTGCTGATCATTGATCACAGACGGTGGTGATAACGTGTGACCTGTGGCGACCACCCATGTGAAGCGGGCGTTCAAGTACCGCTTCTGCCCTACCGATGCGCAGGCGGCCGAGCTGTCGCGCACGTTCGGGTGCGTGCGGAAGGTTTACAACATGGCCTTGCAGGCGCGTACTGAGGCTTGGACGATGCGGCAGGAGCGGGTCAGCTACAACGCCACGAGTGCGATGCTGACGGCATGGAAGAAGGCTGAGGAACTGGCCTATCTCTCCGAGGTGTCCTCGGTTCCGTTGCAGCAGGCGCTTCGGCATCTGCAGGGAGCGTTCACCGACTTCTGGCAGAAGCGGGCGCAGTACCCGAAGTTCAAGAGTAGGAAGAAGTCCCGCAAGAGCGCGGAGTACACATCGTCCGCGTTCCGATTTCGACAGGGCCGGTTGACGCTGGCCAAGATGGACGAGCCGCTGGCCATCGTGTGGTCCCGCCCGCTTCCCGAAGGCGCTCGACCGTCCACAGTGACGGTGTCGCAGGACGCGGCGGGACGCTGGTTCGTCTCCGTGCTCTGCGAAGACCGCCCGACGATGCCCGAGCCGGTCAACCCGGCTGTGGGCGTCGACGTCGGGATCACCAGTCTGGTGACGCTCTCCACAGGGGAGAAGATCACCAACCCCCGGCACGAGCGCAGTGACCGGGAGCGTCTGGCCAAGGCGCAGCGGAGCCTCGCCCGCAAGGCCACGGGCGACGGCGCCAACCGGGCGAAGGCCCGGCTCAAGGTCGGCCGGGCGTACGCCCGGATCGCTGACCGGCGCAGGGACTTCCTGCACAAGCTGACCACGCGGCTCGTTCGTGAGAACCAAACGATCGTGATCGAGGACCTGACCGTCCGGGGCATGCTCAAGAACCGCGCACTGGCTCGTGCTGTCGGCGACGCGAGCTGGTCCGAACTGCGGTCCATGCTGGAGTACAGGGTCGGCTGGTACGGACGGGACCTGGTCGTGATCGACCGCTGGTTCCCCTCGTCCAAGTTGTGTTCCACCTGTGGCGCCGTCGCCGAGAAGATGCCGCTGAATGTCCGTGAGTGGACGTGCTGCTGCGGGGCGACCCATGACCGGGACGTGAACGCAGCGCGCAACATCCTGGCCGCCGGGCTGGCGGTTGCAGCCTGTGGAGACGGTGTAAGACCTCAACGGAGTACTCCGGGTAGGCGTTCGTCGGTGAAGCAGGAAGTAGTCCCACCGCAGCGCGCTCGCGCAGCGGCTCAGCTGCGAGGCTGAGGGGAATCCCCGTCCTGGCGGGCGGGGGGAAGTCAACAGGGGTTCCTTCGCCTGTTGTGAGCCGTGGTGCTGCGCGGTCCTTCGGTCGGCCCTCCGGCTGGAAAGCTAACGGCGCGCTGTGCGGGGTGACCACCCCTAGCGGGGCCCCGCGGACCCCTCAGGGTGACGAGAATCGGGCTCAGAACGGCGCACGGTCAGCTTGCCGCGCCCGTGCTGGGCCCCGGTGGCGGCCAGCGAGGGGCCGAACGCGGCGTCCGCCTTGACCGCCTGCAGTTCGACCGTCCTCGCCCGGAGATCGGTGTCGGACATGCTCCACCCCATCTGGTTCGGTCGTGGCCGGGTTACCGAGGGAGAGGATCACCCGGCCGCCGCCGGGCCGGGCACCCCTGGCCACCCCTGTTCGAACTTGGGTGTGACATTTAAGGGCCCCTTTAGCGCTGATGCCGGAGGATCACGATCCGACAGCGGACGAACAGCACTGGGGGGTATGCCGCGATGGCCGCACCGCGATTCGACACGTTCACCGAGCTGCTGCGCGCCCGGGCGGCCGAGCACCCGGACCGGGACGTCCACGTCCACCTGCGCGACGCGCCGGGCGGGCCGGCGGCCGAACACCTGACGTACGGACAGCTCGACCTGGAGGCCCGGCGGATCGCCTCCTGCCTGCAGGCGATGGGCGCCACCGGCCGCCCGGTGCTGCTGATGCACGCCTCGACCACCGGCTTCCTGACCACCTTCGCCGCCTGCCTGTACGCGGGCGCGATCGCCGTCCCCGCGCCGATGCCCGGCGACGGCGGCCACGGCAAGCCCGGCAAGCGCCTGCACCGGACCACCTCGGTGCTCCAGGACACCGGCGCCCGCCTCGTCCTGACGGACAGCGAGGGGGCGCCCGAGGTCTCGCTCTGGCTGGCGAGCACCGACCGGCAGGACGTGGTCTGCCTGGCCGTCGACCTGCCCGAGCTGGGCGACCCGGCCCACTGGCGCGAGGCCGCCGCCCACCCGGACGACCTGGCCTTCCTGCAGTACACCTCCGGCTCGGTGGCCGAGCCGCGCGGCGTGATGGTGAGCCACCGGAACCTGCTGGCCAACCAGGAGTCGCTGCGCACCCTGCTCGGCACCACCGAGGCCGACCGCTTCGGCAGCTGGCTGCCGTACTACCACGACATGGGCCTGATCGCGCACCTGCTGCACCCGGTGCTGCTCGGCAGCATGTCGGTGCAGGTCGACCCGGAGTCCTTCATCCGCCGCCCGCTGCGCTGGCTGCAGGCGATCGAGCGCTACGGCGTGACCGTGGCCGGCGGCCCCAACTTCTGCTACGACCTGTGTGTCCGGCGGATCGGCGACGAGCAGCTGGCCGGGCTCGACCTGAGCCGCTGGCGCCTGGCGCTCAACGGCGCCGAGCCGGTGCGGGCCGAGAGCCTGCGCGCCTTCGCCGAGCGCTTCGCCCCCGCCGGGCTGCGCCCCGAGGCGCTCTTCCCCGCCTACGGCCTGGCCGAGGCCACCCTGGTGGTCTCCGGCGGCCGGCCCGGCACCGCGCACCACGAGCGGGTGGTCAGCCAGGCCGCGCTGGAGTACGACCAGCTGCTGCCCGCCGCGGCCGACGCCCCGGCCCGCACCCTGGTGGGCTGCGGACAGCCGGTCGGCCTGAGCGCCCGGATCGTCGACCCGATCACCCGCCTGGTGCTGCCGGACGGCGCGATCGGCGAGATCTGGCTGCGCGGTGACAGCGTGGCCCGCGGCTACTGGCAGCGCCCCACCGAGAGCGAGCTCACCTTCGGCGCCGTGACGGCCGACGGCGAGGGCCCCTACCTGCGCACCGGCGACCTCGGCACGCTGGAGCACGGCGAGCTGTACGTCACCGGGCGGCTCAAGGAGGTGGTGATCCTCAACGGCCGCAACATCTACCCGCAGGACATCGAGTGGGCCGCCCGCAGCGTCAGCCCGGTGCTGACGCTCGGCGTGGGCGCCGCCTTCGCGGTGGAGGCCGGGCGCGAGCAGCTGGTGCTGGTCCAGGAGGTCAGGTCCACCGGCGCCGACCGGCAGACGCTGCGCCAACTGGCCAACTCCATCCAGGCGTTGATCGGCCGCGAGTTCAGCATCCCGGCCGGCAACGTGCTCCTTGTGCCGGCCGGGACGGTGCGGCGCACTACGAGTGGCAAGGTCCAGCGGACCGCGATGCGCGAGCTCTTCCTGTCCGGCGCGCTGCGCGGCGAGTACGAGGTGCTCAGCCCGCCGGTGCACGAGCTGGTCCGCTCCCGCGCGCTGGCGCTCGGCGACGACCTGCTCTCACCGCTCACCGCCGAGGGGGCCCGCCCGTGACCGTTGCCGCACCGAGCACCGAACTCTTCCACCGGGCCGAGGAGTTGGAGGAGAAGCTCGGCGACCCGACCGACCCCGGCAACCCGCTCGGCTTCGCCGCGCTGATGCGGGCCGACCGGGCGGCCGTGCCGTTCACCGAGGGCGAGGCCGCGCTCGACGCGCTCGCCCTGCACCACGAGTTCGTCCCGCGCGCGCTCGGCGGCCGGCTGGAGCGGATGGACCACCTGGTCCGGATGCTGCGGCCGGTCTTCCGGCGCGACGTGGGCCTCGGCATGGGCTACGGGATGCTCAGCTACATGGCGGCCAACGACGTCTGGACCACCGGCACCGCGCACCAGCAGCAGTGGCTGGCGGGCCGGATGCTCGGCGGCGCCCGGGCCACCATCGCCCAGCACGAGACCGCGCACAGCAACGACTACGTCCGCAGCCAGATGACCGCCCGCCAGGTGCCGGGCGGCTTCCGGCTGGACGGCGCCAAGCCGGTGATCTCCAACCTGGAGCGGGCCGAGGCACTGGTGCTGTTCTGCCGCACCGACCCGGCGCCGGGCAGCCGCAGCCACTCGGTGCTGCTGCTCGACCCAGCCGAGCTGCCGAGCGAGCACGCCACCGTCCTGCCCCGGCACCTGGCGGTGGGCCTGCGCGGACTGCGCTTCGCCGGGCTGGAGTTCCGGGACTGCCCGATCCCGGCCGAGGCACTGCTGGGCGAGCAGGGCAGTGGCATCGCCACCGCGCTGCGCTCCTTCCAGATCAGCCGCACCGTGGTCAGCGCCGTCGCGGTGGCCGCCGTGGACACCAACCTGCGCACCGCGCTCAGCTTCGACCAGGAGAGCCGCGCGAGCGGACGGCGCACCGCGGGCAACGACCAGGCCACCACCGCGGCCGCCTTCACCGGAGCCTTCGTCAACCTGCTGCTCTACGACAGCCTCGCGGTGGTCGCCACCCGGGCGCTGCACCTGCGCCCGGCCGAGACCAGCGTCTACTCGGCGGCGCTCAAGTACCTGCTGCCGCAGCTGCCGATCGCCACCATGTACGACCTGTCCGTCGTGCTCGGCTCCGGCTTCCACACCGAGGAGGGCAGCCGGGGGATCTTCCGCAAGCACATCCGGGACGTGCCGGTGCTCACCCTCGGCCACGCGGGCACGGTGGCCTGCCAGGCCACCGTCATCCCGCAGCTGCCCCGGCTGGCCGCCCGCTCCTGGTTCCAGGAGGAGCCGGCGCCGCCCGAGCTGTTCCGGCCGCACGGGCCGCTGCCGCCGCTGGACACCGCGGCGCTCAGCCTGGCCTGCGGGCGCGACAGCCTGACCGCCGCACTCGTCACCGCCGCCGAGCGGATCCCCGGGCAGGGCCCGGCCGAGCGCGCGCTGCGCGAACTGGCCCTGCTGCTCACCGGGGAGCTGCGCGAACTGCGCGAGCGGGTGCTCGCCCTGACCGGCGACGGCCGCGCGCTGCCCGGCGGCGCCGCCTGCTTCGCGGTGCTCGACCGGTACGCGCTGCTGCTCGCCGGGGCCGCCGTGCTCGGCGTCTGGCTGCACGCCCAGGGCGGGGACGACCCGTTCCTGGCCGACGCCTCCTGGGCCGCCGCCGCCCTGCAGCAGGTCGCCCGCCGGCTCGGCGCCGCCCCCGTCGAGCTGCCGGCCGAGTGCGCCCTGCGGATCGGCCACGAGATCCAGCTGCGGCACGCCACCCGGCGCAGCTTCGACCTCTTCAACACCCCCGTCCCCGGCTGACCGGGCCCGGGCCCTCCCGAAGGAGACTCGACATGACCACCTCCACGCACCCCGCCGCCGCCCTGCTCGTCGACGGCGGCCGACCGCTGCAGGACTGGCTGCTGGAGCGGCTGGCCTGCTACCTGGAGCGCCCGGCGGCGGCCATCGACCCCGACGAGCCGCTGGCCGAGTACGGCATGGACTCGGTCTGCGCGCTCAGCCTCTGCGGTGACCTGGAGGAGGTCTTCGGCCTGGAGGTGGACCAGACGCTGCTCTGGGACCACCCCACCGTCCGCTCGCTGCTCGGCTTCCTCGCCGAGGAGCTGCCCCGGACGGCGGGGCTGAGCTGATGGCCGCCACGGGGGAGGCGGCCTCGGCGGCCAGGGGGCTGGCCATCGTCGGGATGGACTGCGCGTTCCCCGGCGCGGCCGGCCTGGAGGCCTACTGGGAGCTGCTGCTGCGCGGCGGCCGGGTCGTCGGCGAGGTGCCCGCGCAGCGCTGGGACACCGCCGCCGTGCCGGGGGCGCCCGCGCTGGGCGGCTTCCTGGCCGACGCCGACGTGTTCGACCACGAGTTCTTCACCGTCACCCCGCGCGAGGCGGCCGTGATGGACCCGCACCACCGGCTGCTGCTGCAGTGCGCCTGGCGGGCTCTGGAGGACTCCGGCCGCCCGCCGGGCCGTCGCGGACCGGCCGACGACACCGAGGTCGGTGTCTACGTCGGCGTGATGGGCGGCGAGTGGGGCCGGCTCACCCTGGGCGACCCGGCCGCCGTCACCCCGCAGCTCGGCGCGGGCACCAGCGCCGGGATGACCGCCAACCGGCTCTCCTACCACCTCAACCTCACCGGCCCCAGCATCGCGGTGGACACCGCCTGCTCCTCGGCCCTGGTGGCCGTGCACCTGGCGGCCAACGCGCTGCTCGCCGGGGAGTGCGACACCGCGCTCGCGGCGGGCGTCAACCTCCAGCTCACCCCCACGCTCAACCAGGTCTACGCCCGGCTCGGGCTGGCCGCCCCCGACGGGCTCTGCAAGCCCTTCGGCGCGGGCGCCGACGGGATCGGGCGCAGTGACGGGCTCGGCGTGGTGGTGCTGCGCCGCCTCGCCGACGCGCTGGCCGCCGGGCAGCGGGTCTACGCCGTGCTCCGCGGCACCGCCGTCAACCAGGACGGGCGCAGCAACGGCGTGACGGCGCCCAACCGCTGGGCCCAGCAGCGCGTCCTGGAGGCGGCCTACCGGCGGGCCGGGGTCCGCCCCTCGGAGATCACCTTCGTGGAGGCGCACGGCACCGGTACGGCGCTGGGCGACGCGATCGAGTGCGCGGCGCTCGGCGCGGTGCACGGCGTGGAGCGGCCGCGGCCGGTGGCGATCGGCTCGGTCAAGGGCAACCTCGGGCACACCGAGGGCGCCGCCGGGATCGCCGGGCTGATCAAGACCGCGCTCGCCCTGCACCACCGGATCGTGCCCGCCAGCAAGGGCGCCGACCAGGTCAACGGCCGCCTGCGGCTGGCCGAGCGGGGCCTGTCGCTGCTGCGCGCGCCCCTGCGGCTGCCGGCCGGCGAGCAGCTCGCCGGAGTCTCCAGCTTCGGGATGGGCGGCACCAACGCGCACGCCGTCCTGGCCAGTGCCCCGGCCCCGGCGCGCCCGGCCGCCGCCCGGCGTGGCGCGGCCGCGCCCGGGGTGTTCACGCTGACGGCCGACTCGCCCGAGGGGCTGCGGCGCAACCTCGCCGCGCAGGCGGAGGCGATCGGGCGGCGGCCCAAGTCCGGCGCCGCCGCGCTCTGCTGGAGCAGCAACCGGGCCCGCACCACGCTGCCGTACCGGTACGCGACGGTCGCCCGGGACAGTGCCGAGCTGGCCGCCGAGCTGCGGCGCGCCGCCGAGGGCGGCGCCGAGGCGCTGCCCCGGCCCTGGGACCAGCCCGTGGTGGCCTTCGTCTTCACCGGCCAGGGCTGCCAGTACCCCGGCATGACCGCCGGTCTCCACCGTGAGTCGCCCTCCTACCGCCACCACCTCGGCGCGGCGAGCCGGGCCCTGGCCACCCGACTCGGCTTCTCCGTCGAGGAGTTGATCACCAGCGGCGCCGAAGCCATCCACGACCCCCTCACCTCCCAGCCCGCCCTCTTCGCCGTCGGCTACGCCCTCGCCCACACCCTGATCGACCTCGGCCTGCGCCCCGCCGCCGTCACCGGCCACAGCCTCGGCGAAATCGCGGCCGCCACCGTGGCCGGGGCCCTCCAACTCGAGGAGGCCGCCGAGCTGGTGGTCGAACGAGCCATCGCGATGGACGCGACCCCGGCCGGCGGCATGCTCGCCGTCCGCGCCTCGCTCACCCAGCTGGTGGAACTGCTTGCAGGCGAACCGGAGTTGGCGATCTCCGGGCTCGCCGAACTCGCCGGCGCCGCCACCGGCGGATCATCGCCGGGAAGCCGGGCGGCGACCGCCGGAGTTGCGCCCCGCGCGCCCCTGGGCGCTGCGTCGGCCACGACGCGGACGCTCGCCGCATCGGTCGGCGCCCAGCCCGAGTTGGCGGTTGCCGCCGTCAACGGGCCGCAGGACGTGGTGCTCTCCGGGAGCTGCGCCGCACTCGCCAGGGTCGAGGCGCTGCTCACCGCGCGCGGAGTGCGGAGCCGGCCGTTGCGGGTGTCGCGGGGGTTCCACTCGCCGCTGATCGCGCCCGCCGCCGATCGGCTGCGGGCGCTGGAGCTGTGCCCGGCCGCGCCCACCGTACCGCTGTACTCCACCTGGCGCGGGCGGCTGCTCGGGGCGGAGCCGATGGACGGTGCGTACTGGGCCGGGCACGCGGCCGAGCCGGTGCGGTTCGCCGATGCGCTCGGTGCCCTGGCGGCCCAGGCCCGGCCCACCCATCTGGTCGAGATCGGCCCCAAGCGGTTGCTGCTCCCGCTGGTACGGCGCGGCGGCCTGGCCCCCGGCGCCGAGCTGCTGCACCCGGCCCCGGGCGCCGAGGCCACCGGCCGGGAGCTCGCCGAGACGGCGGCCGCGCTGTTCCGCTCCGGGCTGGACCCGGAGTGGGACGCGCTGTACGAGGCGGCGGACCGCCGCACCGAGCGCCTGCGGCCGTACGTCTTCGCCACCGAGCACCGCTTCCGCTGGAGCGGGGCCTGCGGCGCCGCCGCCCCGGCCGCGGTCCGCCCGCTCGCGTCGGTGGGCCGCCCGCTCGGGTCGGCAACCCGCGCGGCGGAGCCCGCGGCCGGCCGGCCGCTCCCGCCGCTGCTGGCCGCCGTGATCGAGGCCGTCACCGAGCTCGGCGGCTACCCGCAGGGCCACGTGGTCGGTACGGCCCGGTTCTACGAGGACCTCGCCTTCGACTCCGTGATGACCGTCCAGCTCAAGGACCGGCTGGAGAGCAGGCTGCCGCAGCTCGGCACGGTGCCGATGCGCGAGCTGCTGCCGGCGCTGCGCACCGTCGAGTCACTGACGGAGTATCTGGCCGGTCTGCTCACCGAGCAGGTGGCCTGAGGGAGATGGGGACATGATGAACGGGGGACGGATGTACCTGGGCGCGGTCGGGACGGCGCTGCCGGGCGAACCGGTGGGCAACGCGACGCTCGGCAAGCTGCTGGGCGTCAGCGACGAGTGGATCGACATCTTCGTCGGCACCGAGACCCGGCACTTCGGCCGGGACCTCGGCACCGGTGAGGTGCTGCGCACGCTGACCGACCTGTGCGCCGAGGCCGGGGCACAGGCGATGGCGGCGGCCGGCCTGGAGCCGGCCGACATCGAGTTCCTGGTGCTGGCCACCGCCACGCCCGACACCCTGCTGCCGACCACGGCCACCCAGACCGCCGACCTGCTCGGCCTCGACCACCTGCCGGCGTACCAGCTGCAGGCGGGCTGCTCCGGCGCGGTGCAGGCACTCGACCTGGCCGGCGCCCTGCTCGGCGCCGGCCGGCGCACCGGGCTGGTGATCGGCGGCGACGTGACCCACCGCCACCTCGACCTCGACCGGGACCTGACGGACCTGACCGCCGAGGAGCTGGTCAACTACCTGATCTTCGGCGACGGCGCGGGCGCCGCCGTGCTGAGCACCGAGCCGATCGGCGAGGCGGTGGAGATCAAGGCCGTGCTCAACCGCTTCGTCGGCCTCGGCCGCCCGCCCGGCCAACTGGTCGACTGGTACGGCGTCAGCGACCGGCACTCGCCGCGCCGGATGCTGACGGAGGACTACAAGGAGATCGAGAGCAGCGTGCCGGAGCTGGCCGCCGAGGCGGTCTGGGACTTGCTGGAGCTGACCGGCTGGCAGGCCGAGGAGGTGGCCCACCTGCTGCCGCCGCAGCTCTCGGGGGCGATGACCGACCGGATCGTGGCGCGGCTCGCGCTGCCCGGCGCCCGCGAGGTCTCCTGCGTCCGGGCCACCGGCAACACCGCGAACGCCCTGCCCTTCCTACAGCTGGAGCTGCTGCTGGACGGTTTCGGCGAGGGGGAGCGGGCGCTCGCGGTGAGTATCGAGTCCAGCAAGTGGATCAAGACCGGGTTCGCCCTGGAGAGGGCCGGCCGGCGGTGAGCGGGCTGATCGCGCGGCTGCGCGAACTGCGCGCCGAGGGCCGCCTGGAGAGCGACTGGCACGAGATCCCGGCCCTGCTCGCCGAGGAGGAGGGCCTGGTCACCGGCGAGATCGACCCGGCCCGGGCCGGGCGCCTGCTGGCGGCCGTCGACCCGGCCGCCGTGCTGGCCCGCGACCCGCGGGCCCGGGCCGTCACGGTGGCCGTCACCGGCCGGTCCACCGTCGGTGAGCTGATCGACCCGCTCACCGCCGAACTCGCCCGGCACGGCCTGCTGCTGAACCCGCTGCTCGGCGACCACGGCGCCTGGCTCGCCGACCTGGGCAGCCCCGCCGGGGCCTTCGCGGGCACCGAACCCGACCTGGTGGTCTGCGTGCTGGACGCGGAGGCCGCCTTCGGCGCGCTCCCCACCCCCTGGCGGGTGGCCGACGTCGAGCAGGCCGCCGCCGAGCTGCTGCGCCGGATCGAGCGGCTGACCGAGGAGCGGACCACCGGCGGCCTGCTGGTGCTGAACACCCTGCCGCTGCCCGCCTGGTACCCGAGGCAGCTGGTCGACTTCCACGCCAGGGCCCGGCTCGGCGCCGTCTGGCGCGAGTTCAACGCCAGGCTGCTGCGACTGGGCGAGCACCGGGCGGACGTCGTGGTGATCGACCTGGACCCGTTGCTCGCCGAGGGCGGCCCGGTCTGCGACCCCCGGCTGGCCTGCTACGCCGAGGCCAGGCTCTCGGCCCCGCTGCTGGCCGCCTACGCGCGCGAGGTGGCCGCCGTGGCCCGGGTGCTCACCGGTCGGCTGCGCAAGGCGCTGGTGCTCGACCTCGACCAGACTCTGTGGGACGGCGTGCTGAGCGAGGACGGCCCCGAGGGCATCGCCGCCGCCGGTACCCTGCGCGGCGCGGCCTTCGGGCGGCTGCAGCGCGGCGTGGCCCAACTGGCCTCCCAAGGCGTGCTGCTGGCCGTCAGCAGCAAGAACGACGAGCAGCCCGTGCTCGAGGTGCTGCGCGAGCACCCCGATCTGCTGCTGCGCGCCGAGGACTTCGCGGCGGTGCAAGCCAACTGGCGCCCCAAGGACGCCAATCTGCGGGAGATCGCCGAGCAGCTGGGCCTGGGGCTGGACGCGCTGGTGTTCCTGGACGACAACCCGGCCGAGCGGGCCCAGGTGCGCCACGGCGCCCCGGGGGTCGCCACCGTGCCGATCGACGAGGAGCCCGCGCTGCACCTGGACGCGCTGCTGCGCGACGGCTGGTTCGCCACCCTGCGCCTCACCGAGGAGGACCGCGAACGCCCGGCCCGCTACCGCGCGGAGCGGCTGCGCAGGGAGTCCGCGGAGCAGCTGAGCACCCACCGGGAGTTCCTGTACGATCTTGCCTGCTGGGTGGAGATCGGCCCGCCGCGCGGCCACGAGCTGGCTCGGCTGGCCCAACTGACCCAGCGCACCAACCAGTTCAATCTGACCGGCGCCAGGCTGCCGCAGGCGGAGCTGGCGGCCCACGCGGCCGGTCCGGACGGGGACCTGCTGCTGGTGGCCCGCAGTGGCGACCGGTTCGGCAACCACGGCCTGGTGGGCGCGCTGCTCGGCCGCCGGGCCGAGGGCGTGCTGCACCTGGAGAACGTCTGGCTCAGCTGCCGCGTGCTGGCCCGGGGCATCGAGGAGGCCCTGCTGGCCACCCTGCTCGGCCGGGCCCGGGCGGAGGGCCGGTCGGCGGTGCACGCCCGGTACCTGCCCACTCCCAAGAACCACCGCGCGGCCGGGTTCTACCCGTCGCTCGGCTTCAATCCCACCGCGCAGGCCGGCCCGGGCGTCGGCTACCGCCACGACCTGCGGAGCGTCCCGGAGATCCCGGGCCACCTGCAGCTGAGGACCCCCACCCCGGAGGCCGCACGATGACAAGCACGACCCACCGGCCGGTGACCCCGGCCGGCCCGCCCGGAACGGCCGGTCCGGCCGCCTTCCTCGACCTGGCCGCGTTCCTCGACCTGGTCGCCGACGACCTGGGCCTGGACTTCGGCCCCGGCGCGGCCACCGCCCCGCTGGCCGAACTGCCCGGCTGGGACTCGGTGCACCTGCTGCGACTGGTGGTACTGATGGAGCGTGAGTCGGGCCGGCGGATCCCCGTCCGACGGGTGCTCGAGGCGCAGAGCCTCACCGAGATCCACCTGCTGATGGAGGACCAGGCATGACCGCCCCAGGCAACTCGCCGCTCGGCCCGCCGCTCGGCGAGCCGGTCGAGGTGACCGCCGGTCCGCGCGACTGGGAGCGGGTCCGGGCCGATCTGGTCGCCCACGGCACCGCGCTCGCCTACGCCCGGCTGAGCGAGCTGCACAAGGAGCTGCCCGACGGCGAGGCCCTGCGCACGCTGCTCGGCCGTGACTGGTCCCGCTACCTCGAACTCGCCCACGCCGAGGTCCGCGAGCGCTACGCCGCCTCCCGGGTGCTGCTCAAGCACGCCGCCGGAGCCGTGCTCGGCGGGGATCCGGGCGCCCTCGAGCTGGCCTACGGTCCGACCGGCCGCCCGTACCTGCGCGGCTGCGACCAGATCGACATCAGCCTCAGCCACACCCAGGACCTGCTGCTCGTGGGCCTGACCACCCGCGGCCTGATCGGGGTGGACGCCGAGCGCACCGACCGCCCGATGTACGGCAGCGGGCTCGGGCGCCACGTCTGCACCCCGTACGAGCTGGTGATGCTGCGCAACCTTCCGGAGGAGGAGCGCAACACCAGTCTGGTGCGGCTGTGGACACTCAAGGAGGCGTACAGCAAGGCGATCGGCCAGGGCATGCACTTCCGGTTCACCGAGTTCGGCTTCGGCCCGGACGGCAAGCCGGTGCGGGTGCAGCGGCCGGACGGCACGGCCGGCACCGGGCGGGAGTGGGCCTTCCGCACCTTCGTGCTGGAGAGCGGCTACACCGTGAGCACCGCCGTCTACGACGCCGGGTTCGGCACCCTGACGGACACCGAGATCACCACCATGCTCGACCAGGACTGCGTGGAGGCGATCACCGAGGCCCTGGAGGGGGCGGACTGAGCCGCACAGCCGCGTTGTAGCCCGCCTGGAAGCGACTGGTGGCCTCCAACTCCTCCGTGATCTCGGAGATGTGACGCCGGCAGGTGCGTACCGACATGCCGAGCCGGCGGGCCACCATCTCGTCCTTGTAGCCGAGCACCATCAGCCGGATGATCGACTGCTTGAGGTCGTCCGAGGTCGCGGCGGCCTTCTGCGACTCCACCACGAAAGGCGTCGCGCTGTCCCACATGAACTCGAAGACCGAGCAGAGGAAGGAGACCAGGGTCGGCTCGCGCACCACGGCCGCGCCGGGCCGACCGGGGTCGGCGCCGCGCTCGGGCAGGAAGACCAGCTCCCGGTCGTAGATCAGCATCAGGTCGATCAGCTGGTCGGCGGTGCGCACCTCGGCCCCGGCGGCGGTCACCTCGCGGACGTACGAGCGGGTCGCCAGGTCGCTGCGCGCGGTGTGCTGGTAGATGGTGCGGACCTTCACCCCCCGGTCCAGGAACTGCATCGTCACCTCGCGCGCGGAGGCCAGCGACTCGGCCGGGCGGGCGCCGCCGGGCTGCACGGTGAGGACTTCGGTGCGGCAGCGCTTGCCGACCTCGTCGATCAACGACTGCACCATGGCGCCGTCGGTGATCAGGTCGAAGGCCTCCAGCCGGTTGCGCTGGCGGCGGCCCTCGAAGTACGCCGGCATCAGCGAGAGCAGCTTGGTGCGCACACTGGTGACCGCCTGCTGAAGCTCGGTGATCTCCTGCTCGGCGGGGGAGACCAGGTCGGCGGCGGCCACGTCCGGGCCGACCGGCACCAGCACCTCGGGGTCGCCCGGCATCGGCTGGAGCAGGTTCAGGCTCCGCAGGGTGGCTTCCGACCTGACAGATTCCTCGGCGCTGAGGCCGAGTTCCTTGCCGATCTGCTCACGGTTGAACAACCCTAGTTCCACGGCCTTGCGGTACGCCGCAGCGCTCATGTCATCGAGCTCTGCAAACCCGAACCCAGCGTTACCGCCCCGTGACATTCCGCCCCCGCGATGTTCCCGTAACTTGCTGCAGCGCAACTGTACGCCAGCGGCATTTCTTTGCGGTCCCCGCCGAAAGTCGGGCAGTGTGAGCTGCGCCGGACAGGGGATCGGGCCCCGCCGGCAAACGGTCGCTGACCTGGCCGTCCGGTCAGTAAATGGGGGATGTCATGGAGGGGACTTCGATGAGCAAGGCACGTGCCGCGGTGGCCTTCGCCGTACTGGGAGTTTGCACCGCCGTGGGCGGCGGCGTCGCCGCTGGCGCACAGCACGGGGGTGCGGAGCGGTCGAGCGTGGTCGTCGCGGACGACCGCTGGCCGCTGGACGTGGCCTCGCGCGTCGTGAAGCCGCTGGACGACGACCGCTGGCCGCTGGACGTGGCCACGGGTGTCCTCAAGCGGACGGACGACCGCTGGCCGACGGTCTAGACCGCGGTCCGGACCGCCGTCCGGGTCGTCGTACCCGCTCCCCGTGGCGCTGCCGCGGGGAGTGTCGTGCTTTCCAGGGCGATCGCGCTGAGCAGCAGGCCGCCCTCGGCGAGCCAGCGGCCGTGGAACTCCCGGGGGTCGGTGGCGAGCCGGGCGCCGGCCGGGAGCAGGATCTGCGCGGCGAAGCCGCCGCCGTCGGGGTCGACCGTCACGAGTGCGTCGCCGAAGTCCAACTCCCGCCCGACATAAGGGAACCAGGTCTTGTAGACGGCCTCCTTGAGGCTGAACAGCAGCCGGTCCCAGCGGGTCTCGGGCCGCTCGGCGAGCAGCCGGCGCACCCAGCGCCCCTCGGCGGGGAGGGCGATCGAGTCGAGGATGCCCTCGGGCAGCGGCTGGTTCGGCTCGGCGTCGATGCCGATTGAGGCGTACGCCGCCGAGCGGGCCAGTGCCGCACCCCGGTAGCCCGCGCAGTGGGTGAGGCTGCCGACCACCGACGGCGCCCAGCGCGGCGCACCGCGGTGACCGGGCAGCACCGGCGCGGGCGGCAGGCCGAGCTCGGCCATCGCGCGCCGCGCGCACCAGCGGACGGTGGTGAACTCCTCGCGGCGCTTGGCCACCGAGTCGCGGATCAGCTCCTCCTCCTCGGGGTAGAGCACGGCCGACCGCGGGTCGGCCAGTGCCTCCGCCGTGGCGACGCCGGCGGGCAGCAGGTCAGCGAGCATGGGGCCCCACCTCTCTCGGATCCGAGCACCCGGCGGGGCAGTTCTTCCGCCGGTGCCCGCCACGCTCCCCGAGCCCCGCCCGCCACCGCGACGCCGCAGGCCGCCAGGCCCGCGATCACGCCCGGCGGGGGCCGTCTTCCTCCCTGCCTGCTGCCATCCGCCGCCCCGCCGCCCGCCCGCTTGCCGGGCGGCTGCCTGCCGCCGGGGGCACCTTGCCATCCGCCTGTCATACGGGCGGGGCGACTGTGTCAGGTCGGGGACTGGCTGCCATGCAACTTGCGGTCACCGGGGCGGGCGCTTCAGGCGCACTAGACTCGTCAGCAGAAGCAGTGATCAGAGGCGGTTTGCCGGTAAATCCCTTGCCCTGCAAGGACGTTGGCCGGAATTCGGGGAACAAGCCACGGGGGGTGCCAGCGGTGCTGGTTCAGCGTGAGTCGAAGCTCGCTCAGTTGGAAGAAGCGCTCGACAGCTGTGTGGACAAGAATGCGACTCTGGTGCTGATCGAGGGCGCCGTCGGCTGCGGCAAGAGCGAGCTGCTCGAGGTGGTCAGTGCCAGAGCCGCCGAGCGCGGCCACCTGGTGCTGCGCGCGATCGGCACCGCCGCCGAGCGCGGCCTGCCGCTGGGCGTGGTGAGCCAGCTGGCCGCCGGTGCCCCGCAGGGCACCCTGCCCGACCCGGCCGGCGCCGCGCAGCCCGGCGCGGTGGAGGCGATGCACGCCTTCGCCCGCGCGGTCGGCGCACTGAGCGAGCAGGCGCCGGTGGTCGTCTGCGTGGACGACAGCCACCAGCTGGACGAGCTCTCCGGCCGCTACCTGCTGCACCTGGCCCGGCACACCCGCTCGATGCGGGTGCTGATGGTGCTCGCCGAGTCGCTGCACGAGCGCGCCGACGACCCCATGTTCGGCACCGAGCTGCTGCGCCAGCCCAACTTCTCCCGGGTCCGCCTCGAGCGGCTCGACCACACGGCGGTCAGCCAGCTGCTGGTCGGCCACGGGCAGGCCGAGGCCGACCGGGTGTACCACGCCAGCGGCGGCAACCCGCTGCTGCTGCGCGCCCTGCTGCAGGACCCCGGCACGGAGGCTGGCGGCCCGTACGCCCAGGCCGTGCTCGCCAGCTTCCACCGCTGCGGGCCCGCCACCGTGCGGCTGGCCGACGGCCTGGCGATCCTCGACGGCGCCTGCGGGCCCGAGGTGATCGCCGAGCTGCTCGGCACCAGCCTCGGCGCCGTCCGCCAGGGGGTCAGGGCGCTGGGCGCGGCCGGTCTGGCCGACGGGCTGCGGCTGCGCCACCCGGCGGCCCGGGCGGCGGTGCTCGACCGGATGGACCCGACGGCCCGTCAGGAGCTGCACCGGCGCGCCGCCCGGCTGGCCCGCGAGCACGACCTGTCCGTCCTGGTGGTCGCCGAGCAGCTGCTCGCCGCCCGGCACACCGAGGAGGAGTGGGCGCTGCCGGTGCTGCGGGCGGCCGCCGACCAGTTCCTCGCCGACGGCGAGCCGGCCCGGGCCACCGCCTGCCTGGAGCTGGCCCACCAGGCCTGCGCCGAGGACGCCCAGCGCACCGCGCTGCGGATCCGGCTGGCCGAGGTCGCCTGGCCGCTGGACCCGGCCGCCGGCGAGCGCCAGCTCGCCCAGCCGCTCGCCGCACTGCGCGAGGCCCGGCTGCCCGGCTCCCAACTCGCCCCGCTGGCCCGGCTGCTGACCGCCCAGGGCCGGGTCCAGGAGGCCTCCGAGGCGCTGGCCGGCCTGGCCGTGGAGCAGCCCGAGCCGGGCCGCCCCGCCGTGGGCCGGACCGACCCGCTGGACGGCCTGACCGCCTTCCCGAACTGGAGTGCGACCCGCGTCGCCGCGCCCACCGGCGAGCCCGGCGCCCCCGCCCGCCGCCCGGCCCCGCGCTGCGACCCCGCCGCGCTGTGGGCCCTGCCCGAGCACGGCGACGAGACCGCCGTCGCGCACAGCGCCGAGATCTACCTGCGCGGCGCCTCGCTCACCGAGGGCACCGTCGAGCCCGTCCTGCAGGCGCTGCGCACCCTGCTGCACCTGGGCGGCCCGCAGCAGGCCGTCCCGCTGTGCGCGGCCTTCGCCGAGCAGGCCCAGCGCCGCGGCGCCCCCGGCTGGCACGCCGCGCTGACCGGCCTGCAGGCCGAGGGGCTGCTGCGACTGGGCGACCTGGCCGGCGCGGCCGCCAAGGCGGGCGCGGTGCTGGCCGCGATGCCGCAGTGGAGCGAGAGCATGCTGCTGAGCGGGGTCGCCGGCACCCTGATCCGCGCGCACACCGCGATCGGCCGCCCCGAGGAGGCCGCCGCCGTGCTGAGCCGGCTGGTGCCCGACGAGCTCGGCGCCAGCGTCCACGGCCTCGGCCGGCTGCGCGCCCGGGGCCGGTACTTCCTGCTCACCAGCCGCTACCACGCCGCGCTCGCCGACTTCCTGGACGTCGGCCGGCAGGCCAAGCGCTGGGGCCTGGACCGCCCCCGGGTGCTGCCCTGGCGCACCGACGCCGCCGAGGCGCTGATGCGCCTGGGCGAGATCCACCAGGCCGAGCGCTTCATCGCCGACCAGCTGGCCGGCCCCGACGGCAAGGACCCCTGGGTGCGCGGCTGCTCACTGCGGGTCCGGGCCCAGCTGCGCGAGCCCAAGGAGCGCCACGCCCTGCTCGGCAAGGCCATCGAGGAGCTGCACAAGTCCGGCGACCGCTACGAACTGGCGCTCGCGCTGGCCGACTTCGGCCAGGTGCTGAAGGAGACCGGGGATCCGGGCCGGGCCGCCATGGTCAACCGCCGGGCCTGGCACCTCGCCCAGCTGTGCGGTGCGGAGGCGCTGCGCGAGCGGATCATGCCGGGCCACGTCGAGGAGCCCGCCGCCCCGGTGGCCGCCCCGCCCGCCCCGCAGCCCGACCTGCTGGCCAGCCTGAGCGACTCCGAGCGCCGGGTCGCGGTGCTCGCCGTGCACGGCCACACCAACCGGGAGATCGCGGTCAAGCTCTACATCACCGTCAGCACGGTCGAGCAGCACCTGACCCGGGTCTACCGCAAGCTGAACATCGCCGGCCGCCAGGCCCTGCCGATGGACCTCCAGCTCGGCCTGGCCGAGGTCTGACCGGCCGGGCCCGCTATGGCAAGCGCATAGCAAGCCCCCACCGCCGGCCCCGCCGCGATGGCAGAGCCCTGGCTGATCCGGCCCCTCCCCGGGGCCGGATCACCCCTGCCGCGACCGGAACCCTGGACCGGGGCAGGCGGGTCCTGGAAGGCTCGGTCCTGACAGCCGAGCCGACCGATGGAGGGTCAGTGATGACCACAAGCCCCAAGCACCGGGCCGCCGCCGCCCTGCGGCACACGCGTGACCTGATGCTCGGCCAGGTCGACGAGCTGCTGGCCGAGACCGTCTGCCGCGAGCACCGCCGCCGCCGGGCCGAACCGCAGGCCGCCACCCTGGTCAGCGGGATCGGCGAACTGCTGCAGGCCAGGGGCGAGCGGCTGCGCCCGCTCGTCCTGCTCACCGGCTACCTCGCCGCGGGCGGCGACCCGGCGGATCAGGCGGCCGTCCGGGCCGCCGCGGCCCTCGAACTGCTCGACGTCTGCCACGCCGTGCGCGAGGACGTCCGGGAGAACGCGGTGCTGCGCCGCGCCATGCCGACCCTGCACATCAGCCACGCCGCCGAGCACGAGCGCAACGGCTGGCGCGGCGAGGCCCGCCGCTTCGGCGAGTCCACCGCCGCGCTGGCCGGGGACCTCGCGCAGGCGCTCGGCGACCGGCTGGCCGCCGGGCTCGCGCCGGAGGCCGCCGAGCTGTGGGCCGACTTCCGCACCGACCGGATCATCGGCGCCCAGGCCGAGGCGATCGCCGCCACCGAGTACCTCGGCGACCCCTGGCCGGGCCGCTGCATCGAGGGCTGCAGTGCCTCCTGCGGAGCCGGCTGGTACGCCCTGCACCACCCGCTGCTGCTCGGCGCCACCCTGGCCGGCCGCCCCGACCTGGCCGCCGCGTACCGGGACTACGCCGCCGCGGTCCACCCCGCCTGGCGCCTGCGGGGTTTCCTGGACGGCGGCCCCGGCTACGACGCCGACGCCCAGTTCCTGCGCGAGGTCGTCTTCGGCTCCGAAGGCCGCCGCCAGGCCGAGACCACCATCGCCGACCTGGTCACCCGCGCCCTCACCGGCCTCGCCACCGCCCCCCTGACGGACGGCTGGCACCACGAGTTCGCCGAACTCGCCCACCTGGTCACCAGCGACCACTGAGCCCCGGACCGCCCCCGAGGCCCGGCGCCGCCGCAGGCGAGACGCAGGACGCCGGGCGGCCGTCGGCCGAGCTCGTGCCGGGCGCCGGGTCCCCCAGCTCCGACCGCTCCGATACCGCCCGGCGTCCGAGCAGCCGTCAGGGTCGCTTGTTGTCCGTCCTCCTCGGTCCGTCCCGGCGGGCTCAGTTCGGGGCCGGTCGCGGGACGCCCGGGCGGAGGCGGTCGAGCCAGCCGCGCAGGACGTCCTTGCGGATGGCGCCCTGTGCGTCGCGGGGCAGTGAGCCGACCAGTTCCAGCCGGGTCGGCCGGAAGGCCTCGGCCAGGCCGCGGGCGGCCAGGTGTTCGCGGAGGGCGACCAGGCCCGGCGGGGTGGCGCGGGCGGCCGGGACGACCACCGCGCAGGGGAGTTCGCCGTACTCCTGGTCGGTGTACGAGATCACGGCGGCCTCCTGCACCAGCGGGTGTGCGAGCAGCCCCGCCTCCACCTCGGCCACCGGCACCATGAAGATGCTCCCGGTCCGCTCGCCCGCGTGCGCCACCACCCGCAGCCCGCCGTGGCCGTCCGCCGCCGCGCTGTCCCCGGTGTCCAGCCAGCCGCCCCCCTGCTCCCAGGTCACCTCCGGCGCCGGGTCCCCGTGCGGCCAGCGCGCCAGGCACAGCTGCGGGCCACGCGCCAGCAGCCGCGAGGGCTCGCCGCCCAGGGCAGGCCCTGGGGCGAGTTCGAGACCGGCGGGCAGCAGTGGGGTGCCGCCGGCCGCCGGGTCGGCCAGGGTGCCCATGCCGAGCTCCGGTGCGCCCCACATGGTCCGCACCGGCACCCCGAAGGCCTCGGCCAGTTCACCCGGCAGCTCGGGCGGGGTGCTGGTCCGCCCGCCGCACAGGACCAGCCGCAGCCGGTCCAGGCTCCTCGGCTCCTGCCGCCAGGCGGTCAGCAGCTCGGCCCAGTAGACCGGGGCCGCGTACACCTGGTCGACCCGGGCGGCCGCCAGCAGCTCCAGGCAGCGGGCCGGGTCCCAGACGTCCTGGTAGACGCCGGTGCCGCCGACGGCCAGCGGCCAGAAGACGGTGTAGATCAGCGAGGCCAGCGAGGTGAGCGGCAGCGGGCAGAAGAACGCCTCGCCGGGCCGCATCCCCGGCCCCTGCGGGTCGAGCTGGGTACTGGCGTTGGCGTAGAGGGAGTTGGGGGAGTGCAGCAGCGAGCTGAACGAGTCGGCCAGGCCCATCACCGTGATCAGCAGCGCGGCCCGGTCGGGGCCGCCGGTGGCCAGGAGGTCCGGCAGCCGGGTGTGCCGCTCGTGCGGGGTGCGCAGGAAGTACCGCTCGAAGTCCACGGCCCCGGTGGCGGCGGCGTCGCCGATCACCACCCGGTGGCGCAGCCACGGCAGCCCGGGGGCGAGTTCGGCCAGCGCCTCGGAGTGGGCGAACCCGTCCCAGGCCTGCGGCACCACGCAGACCCGGGCGGCGCTGGCGGCCAGGATCCGGCCCAGGCCGTGCGCCCGTACGGTCGGCAGCACCGGTACGGCCAGCGCGCCCAGGCGCAGGCAGGCCAGGGTGAGCGCGGCGGTCTCCCACCAGTTGGGCAGCTGGTACGCCACCGGGTCGCCCGGGCCGATCCCGAGCGAGGCCAGGGCGGCGGCGAACCGGTCGACGTGCAGCGCGAGTTGGGCGTAGCTCAGGGTGGTGATCCGCTGCCCGGCGGGCCGCTGCGAGCGGTCCGCGACGATCGCCGGGCGGGCCGGGTCGAGCGCGGCCGTCCGGTAGAGGTCGTGCAGGAAGGTCTCCTCCCGCCACCACCCCTCGGCGCGGAACCGCTCCGCTACCTCCGCGGGCACCCGCAGGGCGGATGCCGCGGCCGCGAGTTCCATCGTCTCCCGCATCAGGTCCACCGCCCCGCCGACCAGGCGACCTGCACCCGGGAGGTGCAGTTCAGCCGGCGCATCACCTGACGGACGTGGTTGACCACGGTCCACTCCGAGATCTCCAGCCGGGCCGCGATCTGACGGTTGGTCAAGCCCTCCGAGATCAGCATCGCCACCTGTACCTGACGCGGTGTCAGTCCGTGCCCGCCCTCGCTCTCCGCCGGTGCCTCGGCCCCGCCCGGATCGGTGTCGGGCGCCGGGGTGGAGAGCGCCTCGGCCACCGCACCCGCCGGCGAGAGCCGACGGCCCTCGACCAGGGCGGTGGCCAGCGCGTGCCAGGTCAGCCTGGTCTCCAGGCCCGTCAGCGCCTCGGCCAGGGTGGCCGCGCGCGCCTCGGTGAGCCGGGCACCCATCGCCTCGCGCAGGGTGGCGGCCACCGCGAGCAGGCGCACCGCGCGCGGCTGCTGCTCGAGCCGCAGGCGGCTCAGGTTCAGCGCGAAATCGTCCAGCAGCACCGGCAGTTCGCCGCGCTCGCCGACCGCCTCGGCCAGCCGCAGGCACTCCCGCAGCGCCCGGTCCGCCACCAGCGGCTCGCCCTCCTCGACGGCGAAGGCCGCCGCCTCGCGCAGTACCTGCGCCAGGCCCCGGCTGTCCCGCCGCCGTCGGCAGCTCTCCTCGGCCCGGTCGAGCAGCTCGCGCGCCTTGCGCCGCTCGCCCTGCGCCCGCAGCACCCGGGCGAGCGCGGCGGCCGCTTCGGCCGCCGGGCCCGCCGCTCCCACCGACTCCAGGGTGGCCAGCGCCGTCACCAGCACGGTCTGCGCCCCGGGGAGATCGCCCGCGGCCAGCAGCGCCTCGCCCAGGTGGGCGGAGAGCAGCGCGGTGAGCCGCCGGTCGCCCAAGTCCTTGGCCAGGGCCAGCGCCCGGCGGTGCCGCAGCACCGCGTCCTGCGCCTCGCCCAGCGCGGTGGCGAAGGCGCCCGCCAGGTCAACCAGCCGAGCGCGCAGCGCGGTCGGCAGCGCCGGGCCGTCCTCGCCCGCCAGCCGGTCCCCCCACTCCAGCCCCTCGCGCAGCCGCCCCTGCACCTGCCAGGGCAGCCGGCAGGCGAGCAGCAGCCCGGCGGCCGCCTCGCGGTCCCCGCGCTCCTCCAGCCGCCGCAGCGCCGCCTCCACCTCGGGCGTCTCCACCGCCAGGGTGCGCAGCCAGCGGGCCTGTTCCGTCCCGGCCAGCCGGGGTTCGATCCCCGCCAGCAGTCTGCGGCACCGCTCGGCGTGGGCGTCCTGCAGCTCGGCCAGCCGCCCGGAGTCGGCCAACTCGTCCAGCAGGTACGAGCGGACGGGCTCCGGCACGGCGAACCGCGGCTCGCCCTCCCGCTGCCCGGCGACGGTGACCAGGTTGCGCTCGATCAGCGCCTCCAACGCACCCTCGCCGCTGCGGCCGACGGCGGCCAGGCCGAAGCCCTGCCGGTGCACCGCCGCCTCCGCCAGCAGGGCGTCCGCCTCGGGGGTCAGCCCCCGGCAGCTCCAGGCGGCCAGCGCCGCCAGCGAGCGGTGCCGCTCCGGCGCGGTGGCCGGGCCGCCGGTCAGTCCGGTGGTGCGCTCGCGCAGCCGGGCGGCCAGCAGCTGCACGGGGAAGAGCCGCAGCCGCTCGGCCGCGAACTCCACCGCCAGCGGCAGCCCGCCGAGGCGGGCGCAGACCTGGCCGACGGCGGCGGCGTTCTCGGCCGTCAGGTCGAAGCCCGGCGTCGCGTCCTGCGCCCGGCGTACGAACAGCGCCACCGACGGCACCTGGCCCAGCAGCTGCGGGTCGTCCTCCCCGGGCTCGGGCGTGGCGAGTGGCTTCACCGGGGCCAGCCGCTCCTGGTAGACCCGCAGCGGCTCGAGGCAGGTCGCGAGCACCACCAGCCCCGGCCGTTCGGCCAGCAGAGCGGCCAACTCGGCGGCGTCCGGCCGGGCTTCGTGATCGCAGCCGTCGAGCACCAGCAGGCTGCGGCCGCCGTCCGCCGCAGGCCCGGCCGTCTCGGCCAGCGGCACCCCGGGGAGCGGCTCCGCCCACCGGACCTGCGCGAAGCCGTCCGCCACCAGCGGCACCACCCGGGCCGCCAGGGCACTCTTGCCGACCCCGGCCGGCCCGGTCAGCGTCAGCAGCCGCACCGCATCGCCGCGCAGCCGCGCGGCGAGCTGCAGCAGCTCCAACTCCCGCCCGACCAACTCGCCCCCGTCCGGCAGGGCCTGGCCCTGCCACTGTCCGCCGGACATCCGGCCCCCCTCCGTCATGACACCACGTCCGTTCTTCGTCCACACACCGGTGGCCGAGCTGCCGTGCGCCGGACCGCACCGTCCAGGGGCGCGAGGCTCTGTTCGTCAACCGCGTGCGCCGCCGGCCAGGCAGGGCCGGCGGCATCCCGCCGCGCACACGTCCGCCGCCTCACCGCTGTCCGCCCCGCCGGCTCGCCGCCGTCGCCGTCCCGGCCGGGCGGGACGGCGGCAGGCGCCAGACGCCCGGGCGGAGTTCGACGCCGGGGGCGGCTGTGGGGCCGGTCAGGGAGCGCAGGGAGCGGCGGGCGTACGCCTCCAGACGGCGGTCCCGGAGGATGCCGGCGAGGTCGAGGCATTCGGCGAAGTGGCCCGCAGCGGCGGACGGGGCGTCGTGGGCCAGGGCGAGCAGCGCCAGCACCCGGTTCGCCTCGTACCGCCCTCGGCTGTGCCCCGGGCCGGCCGCCGCCGTCAACGCCGCGCCCAGCAGCTCGGCAGCGGCGCTCAACCGGCCTTCGTCCAACTCCAGTTGAGCCAGCCCGACCAGCGTCAGCGCGTACTCCTCGGGGGCGTCGACCGACTGCGCGAGGGCCCGGGCCCGCAGGTAGTACTCCCGGGCCTCGGCCGACCGGCGGCGCTGCCAGGCCAGGTCGCCGAGCGAGCGCGACAGCCGGGCCTGCGCGGCGAGGTCGGCGCAGCGCTCGGCGGCGTCCAGCGCGAGCCGGTGGGTGCGGGCCCAGTCGGTCCAGGCGGCGTCCCGCTCCAGCAGCGGACCGGCCGCCTCGGCGAGCCGGACGGTGTACTGCCAGTGGTCATGCTGGTACGCCGTCCGGGCGGCCCGCACCAGGGCGGCCGCCCGGACCGGGGCGTCGAGCTCTCCGGCCGATCCGGCCGCTGCCAGGTAGGCCGCGCACATCCGCTCGGCGGCGGCCGCCAGCTCCCCGGGCGCCGAGGTCTCGGCCAGCCGGCCCGCGGCGAACAGCCGCAGCAGCTCCGGCAGGCGGTAGGCCACCCCGGTCGGCGTGCGGTACGCCTCCAGCAGGCTAGCGTCGACCAGCTCCTCCACGGCGCGCAGTGCGGCCGGGCGGTCCGCGCCGAGCAGTGCGGCCGCCATGGCCAGGTCGAACTCACCCGGGGGCAGCAGGCCGAGCAGGCCGAGCACCTCCTGCTCGGCCGCGCCCAGCTGCTGACTGGTCGTCAAGAACCTTCCGCGAAGGTCAAGGTCACCGATCCGGAGCCAGTCAAGCCGCTCCGCCTCGGTGTGCAGCTGGCGGGCGAGCCACTTCGGGCTCCAGTGCGGCCGGGCGGTCAGCAGCTCCGCCGCGATCCGCACGGCCAGCGGCAAGTGGCCGCACAGGGAGGCGAGTTCGTCGAGCGCGGCCGCGTCGCTCTGATCCTGCGAGCCCCGGGCGGTGAGCAGCCGGCGCGAGTCGTCCGCGGCGAACACCCCGAGCACCAGGCCCCGCAGCGCGGCCGGCCCGCTCGGGCCGGTGAGCCCGGCCAGGCGGCGGCGACTGGTCACCAGCAGCGCGCTCCCCGGCGGCACCGGCAGCAGGGAGCGGATCCGCCCGGGCCCGGCGGCCCCGTCCAGGATCAGCAGTACCCGGCGCTCGGCCTGCCAGCCGGGGGCCGGTGCGGCGGACTCCGCGGGCACCAGCACCCGCCCGTCCGGGAAGAGGTCCCCGAGCCGGTGCGCGGCCTGCACGGCCAGAGCCGTCTTGCCGACCCCGGGCGCGCCGGAGAGGATCACCGCGGCGCCGCCGCCCACCCCGGGGCGCAGCAGGCGCTCCAGTTCGGCGAGTTCGGTGCGCCGCCCGGTGAAGAGCGGGTCGGCGGGCGGCAGCCGGGAGCCGAGCGGGCGGCGCGGTGCCTCGGCGGAGGCCGGGCCGCTCCCGGACTCGCCGTCGCCCGCGCGGTGCTCGGCCGTGCGGGCCGGCTCGCCGCCGTCGGCGCGCAGCAGCGCGGTGTCCCCGCGCAGGATCCGCAGGTGCAACTCCCGGAGCCGGGGCCCGGGTTCGACGCCCAGCTCGGCGCGGAGCGAGGAGCGCAGCAGGCCGAACACCCGCAGCGCCTCGGCCTGGCGGCCGGAGCGGTAGTAGGCGGTCATCAGGTGGCCGTGGAACTCCTCGCGGACGGGGTGCTCGGCGACCAGCGACTGCAGTTCGGCGACCAGGTCACGGTGGCGGCCGAGCCGGAGTTCGGCCCGGACCCGCTCGTCCAGCGCGGTGGCCCGCCGCTCGGCGAGGCGCCGCCCGGCCTGCTGCAGCAGCAGCCCGGGCGGCAGGTCGGCCAGCAGCGAGCCGCGCCAGAGCCCGGCGGCCTGCCCGCACAGTTCGGCGGCGGCCGCGAAGTCGCCTGCCCCGGAGGCCTGTTGGCCCTGCAGCAGCAGCTCCTCGAAGCGCAGCACGTCCAACGTGGCGGCGCTGGCGCGCACGGCGTAGCCGGGGGCCCTGGTCTCCACCAGGTCGCGGCTGCCCACCGGGTCGAGGGTGCGCAGCAGCTTGCGCAGCTGGGAGATGTAGACCTGGAGTGTGGTGGTGGCGGTGCGCGGGGGAGCGCTCGGCCAGAGCTCGTCGATCAGGTCCTCCGCCGAGACGACCTGGTTGGCGTGGACGAGCAGGGTGCCGAGCACCACCCGCAGCTTGGTGGCGCCGGGGCTCACCGGCCGGGCCTCGGGGCCGGCCAGGAGCTCCAGCGGACCGAGGATGTTGAACTTCATCGGGATCGCCGCTTCGCCGCTCAGAGGTCCTGCACGACGGTGAGCCGGGCCTCGGCCACGGCGCGCCGGTGCTGGGTCACCGTCAGGGTGACCGGTACGGCGGGGCGGCCGTGCCCGTCGTGGCCGCGCGGGCCGGGCACGGCGATGCAGCGCAGCGGCAGGTCGAGGGAGGCCTGGGCGCGGAAGTCGACCTCGGAGGCGGCCAGGGTGCAGCGCCCCGGGTCGAGCCCGGCGCTGCGGCCGGCCGCCAGCACGGCGGACTGGCGCAGCGCCTCGAGCAGGTGCAGCCCGGTCAGTTCGCCCTGCAGGCCGACCACCACCGGGCTGACCCCCTCGGAGAGCAGCCAGGTGGAGTACCGGCCCCGGGCGTCGGTGGCCGGTTCGCTGACCACCACGTTGTCCGCCCGGCCCCGGCCCACCTCGGCCGGCCGGGCCGGGTGCGGGTGCCCGTCGGGCCGGTCGGCCAGCTCGGGCGTCTCGCGCAGGACGCGGCGGCTGGTCTCCAGGTGCTTGCGGTAGAGCTTGGGCATCAGGAAGATCAGCCCGGCCGAGCCGCGCCCGCAGGGCACGTCGTCGATCCGCAGCTCGAGCCGGAGCTCCAGGCAGCGCGGCACCTCGTTCATGATGTTGGCCGGCACCGCAGTGATCTCGGTGGCGATCCGTCCGGCGCCCTCACCCGCGCCGGAGCCCAGGGCGCGCCAGGCGGAGAGCTCGGTGAGCTCCAGCGAGAAGCGGTGGATGAGACCGGTGCGGTCCTCGGGGATGCCGAAGTAGTGGTGTCCGACGAAGGCGCCGATCTCGGTGACGGCCTCGGTGGCCAGTTGCGCGTCGTGGAAGTACCCGGGCCCGTCGTTGAACAGCGGGTGCCGTACGGGCAGGTCGCCGACCAGGACGAAGTGCTCCTCGCCCAGACTCGGGGCGTCCAGCAGGTAGTGCTCCCACGAGGAGGGACAGTGGATCAGGTGCCGTGCGCCTTCGTCGTGCGGGTAGTGCGGCGGGCGGACCGGTGTGGTCTGAATGTGCTGCACTGTCATGGCATCTCCTTGTCCCGGTCCATGGTGGGCGGGTCGGCGGACGGGCGGCCAGCCGTGGACGGTGGTAACTAGCTGAATGGCAACTTGTGCACCGAGGACTTCGTTGCTACGGCCGTGCTCGGACTACGAACTGTCGGACCGCCACCCCTAGGCCCCCCTCACCCGGCGCCTAGCGCAGCCGTACCGGCCCGGTGGTGCGGGGCCGTTCCAGCGGGCGCGCCGTGCCGTCGCCGTCCACCACTTCCACCAGGGCCAGCTGACTGCCCGTCACCTCGCCGATGTCGCAGGCGTACTGGCCCTGGGCGTGGGTGCGCAGCCGGCGCAAGGCCTCGGCCCGGTGTTCCGGCGGTACGAACAGGCAGAGGCTGGCCGCGCTGTCGGCGTGCAGCGGGTCGATCCCCTGCAGGCCGAGCGCGATCCGGGTCTGGTGGCGGACGGGCAGTGCCGAGCGGGTGATCCGCAGGGTCAGGCCGCGGGCCGTGGTGCAGGAGTCGAGCACGGCGGCCAGGCCCCCGGTGCCGACCGCCACGGCGTACCGGGCCTGCGGCACGACGGCGGCGGCCAGGGCCGTCAGCGGGGCGCAATCGCTGTCCACGTACTTCTCCAGGCCGGGGGCGCCGCGCAGCGTCAGCACGTGTGCGGCGTGGTCCCCGAGCGGGCCGGAGAGCAGGATGCGGTCGCCGGGGCGGAGTGCGGCGGGCTGCGGGGCCGGGTGGCGGTGGACGCCGAAGCCGGTGGCGGTGACGAAGACCTGGTCGGCCTCCCCGGCCCGGACCACCTCGACGTCCGCCGAGGCGATCGCCACGCCGGCCTCCCTGGCGGCCTCGCGGATCGAGCGGACCAGCCGTCGCAGCAGCCGCACCGGCAGCCCGGCCTCCACGATGAGGCCGAGCGCCACCCGCCGGGGTTCGGCCCCCGCCGCAGCCAGCTCGTTGACCACCCCGCAGACCGCGACCCGCCCCACGTCGCCGTTGCCGAAGAACGGCGGGTCGACCACGAACACCCCTGTCCGCACGGCGAGCCGCCCGTCCGGCAGGTGCTCGTCCACGGCCGGTCCGGCGCAGTCCAAGCCCTCCCGCACCAACTGCTGGGCCGCCGGTCCGAGCGTCACCTGCTGCACGGCGGGCTCCTCTCCGACCCGGGAATGCCCATCTTTGGATGAACATGGAGCATCCTCCCGCGGCCGGTCGCCGCCGGCACCCTTCGCGCAGGTGTTCAGGGGCGTGGTTAGGGGGGCCGCCGTACCGCCGTCCCGGTCCGGGGTCAGCCGGCGGCCGGCCCGGCGGCGGCCATGACGGCCTGCCAGGGGGTGGGGTCGAAGATCAGCGCGATCGAGACGATCCGGCCGCCGCGGAGGCGGAAGTGCTCGGCGGTGTGCTGGGTGATGCCGACAGGCCGGTGGGGCTGTCGGAGGTGGGGAACGGGCTGCGGAAGCCGAAGCCCTCGCCGACCAGCGCGGCGGCGGCAGGGACGTCGCCCCGGAAGCGGGCTTCGT
Organism: Kitasatospora sp. NPDC002227; assembly: GCF_040296285.1. Lineage (NCBI taxonomy): Bacteria > Bacillati > Actinomycetota > Actinomycetes > Kitasatosporales > Streptomycetaceae > Kitasatospora > Kitasatospora sp. NPDC002227. The sequence goes on along the minus strand of NZ_JBEOWY010000037.1, from coordinate 16,318 downwards.
GGTAGGCGCGGACGGTGTTGCTGGGGCGAGGTGAGCGCGCTGACGGCCAGCAGGTTGGCCGAGGAGCCCGAGTTCACCAGGTGGGCCTTGCGGGCGCCGAACAGCCTGGCGAACTCGCGCTCGAACTTCGCGCTCAACTCGCCGGAGACGATCCGCAGCTCGAGCGCGGCCGCCACCAGGGCGACCCGGTCCTCCTCGTCCAGCACCGCGCCGGCGGGCAGCAGCGGGGTCTGCCCGGGGATGAACGGCCGGGCGGTCTCGGCGAGTTGGTGGTACTTGCGGGCGGCGTCGAGGAGCTCGGCGCGGGCCTGCGTCCGGGCGTCGTCCAGGGTCAGGGTGCTGGTGGCGTTCATGCGAAGTCCCTTCGGCGTGGTCGTGGCGGTCAGCGGTCAGCGGGCGGCGGCTTCGAGCTGGGCCATGGCCTCCCCGGCGGGCGGCTGCTCGGCGAGCTCCTGCCGCAGACGGCGTGCGGTGTCGCGGTAGTCGGTGTTCTCGGTCAGGGTGCGCAGCGCCGCGGCGAGGGAGTCGGCCGTGACCTGCTCCGGGTGCAGGCAGAGCCCCGCGCCGACCTCGGCGATCCGGTCGGCGTGCTGGTACTGCACGCACATCTGCGGCAGTGCGAGCGAGGGCAGCCCCAGGGCGAGCGCCGCGAACGCGCTGCCCGCGCCGCCGTGGTGCACCACCAGGTCGCAGCCGGGCAGGATCGCGCTGAGCGGCAGCCCGCTGAGCACCCGGACGCCCTCCGGCAGCCCGTCGTACGCCAGCCGGGCGCTGCCGGCGATCACCACCTCGGCGTCCAGGCCGCGCACCCCCGCCAGGACCGAGGCGAGTACCGTGGCGTGGTCGCCCATGATCGGTACGTTGCCGAGGGTGACGCAGATCCGGCGGCGCTCCGGGGCGCCGAGCAGCCACGCCGGCACGACGCCCGAGCCGTTGTAGGGGGCCCAGCCGAACTTCACCAGCGGCCGGTCGTGGTCGCGCACCTGCAGGCTCGGCGGGCAGACGTCGATCTCCCGCCACGGCTCGGGCACCCCGGCGTCCAGCCCCCACTTGCGGTGCAGCGGCTCGAGCGCGCGGGCGATCGGCGCGTCCAGCTCGGCCGGGGCCGCCAGGCCCCAGCCGTGCAGCACCGCCGGGATGCCCAGGCGCGCCGCCGCGAGGGGGCCGGCGTACTCCCACCCGGTGTGCACCAGCAGATCGGGCCGCCAGGCCTGGGCGATCCGCACCATCGCGGCGGTGTGCCGCTCGCCGAGCGGCACGTAGCACTCGGTCCACCGGTGCGTGCCGTCAAAGTGAAGAGTTTTGCAACTTATACTCTTCGTATGAGCGAGAACCTTCCCCCGTGTCCGGTCTGTGCCTGTGAGTACACCTATGAGATGAACGACCTGCTGGTGTGCCCGGAGTGCGCGCACGAGTGGGCTCCCGGTGAGGGGGCTGCCGCGGCGGGCGCCGGGGAGCGGGTCGTCAAGGACTCGGTGGGCAATGTGCTCAGTGACGGGGACACCGTGACCGTGGTCAAGGCGCTGAAGGTCAAGGGCAGTGCGTCCGGGATCAAGGCCGGCACCAAGGTGCGCAACATCCGCCTGGTCGACGGGGTGGACGGGCACGACATCGACTGCCGGATCGAGGGATTCGGTGCGATGCAGCTCAAGTCCAGTGTGGTGAAGAAGGCCTGACGGGCCGTCAGAAACGAAGGGCTGGGACTCCGATGAGTCCCAGCCCTTTCGAGGTGCTACCGCACTACGGCTTCACGTACAGCCGCGTCGGGTCGATGTTGCAGAAGAATCGGTGGTACTCGGCGCCGCCGACCTTCGAGCCGACCATCTGCACCTGCTTGTAGTACACGGTCGGGACGGCCGGCACCACGTCCCGGGCGATGTAGTCGCTCAGCCGCATCCAGGCCGCACCGGCCTTCTGCTCGTTGGTGATGTTCGAGATCCGGTCGATCTGGGCGTTGACGTAGGCGTCGTCGACCATCGAGTGGTTCGAGGAGCCGTCGGCCACGGTGCGGCCGTCGAAGACCGGCGGGATGACGGTGGTGCCGCTCGGCCAGTCGGCGCCCCAGGCGGAGCCGTACATGTCGAACGCGTTGTCCACCCGGCCGACGTTGTCGTAGTAGTTGCGGCCGGGGATGGCCACCCGCTCGACGCTGAAGCCGGCCTTGGTGAGGGCGTCGGCGATGGCGGCCGAGTACTGCTGGCCGGCCGGGCTGTCGACGAAGGCGTACCGGATCTTCGTCCCGACCTTGTTCAGGCTCTTGAGGATGTGCAGGGCGCGCTCCGGCTGGCCCTCGGGGTGGGCGACCTTGCCGAGCGGGTCGCTCTTGCGGTAGCCCGGCATGGTCGGGCTGATGAAGCTGCCGGCCAGCTCGGCGCCGTAGGGGCCGCCCTGGGCGTCGAAGACGGCCTTGGTCGGGATGGCGTAGGCGAGCGCGCGGCGCAGCCGGACGTCGGTGATGCGCTTGGTGTTGAAGTTCACCTGGTTGACGTAGGACTGGTACCCGCTGAGCGTCCGGGCGGCCTTGGCCGGGTCGGCCATGATGCCGCCGATCGCCGCCGGGGCGACGGAGTTGGTGAAGGAGAGGGCGTCCTGGTCCTCGCCCGCGTCACCGGCGATCCGGTTGGTGGAGTCCACGCTGGAGACGTTGAAGGAGATCTGGAACTTGTCCGGGTACTGGTGCCGGGCCGAGTCCGAGGCCGGGTCCCACTGCTGGTTGCGGACCAGCGTCATCGAGACGCCCGGCTTGAACTCCTGGATCCGGTACGGGCCGGAGGCCACCGGGGCCAGGTCGTAGGCCTCCTTGGTGTCCTTGGCCTTCGGCACCGCGCTGTACCCGGCCAGGGCGAGCGCGTACGGCAGGTCCGGCTGCGGCTTCGGGAAGTGGAAGACGATGGTCTTCGCGTCCGGGGTGGCGAGCAGCGAGTCGGGCAGGTGGGTGCCGTCGTACGGGCCGTTCGGGAGCAGCTTGCGGTAGTCGGTGCCGCTGGTGTTGGCCAGCCACTGCTGGAGGTAGGTCGGGCCGGCGTCGATGAACGGCGCGAACAGGCGCTCGACGGTCTGGCGGATGTCGGCCGAGGTGATCGGCGTGCCGTCCTCCCAGCGGATGTTGTCCTTGAGGGTGTACGTCCAGGTGCGGCCGCCGTCGCTGAGCCGCCCGCTGTCGGTGGCGAGGTCGCCGACCACGGAGTAGTTGCCGTTGTTGTCGAGGCGGTAGGTGGTCAGGCCGCGGTCGATCAGGGTGGCCAGCTGGGCCTGGTTGTTGACGTAGACCTGGGCCGGGTCGAGGTGGCCGAAGGTGTCCTGCTGCAGCACGTCGAGGGTGCCGCCGCTGGTGGCGCCGGGCACCGGCTGGGCCGGCCCCTGGGATCCCGCCGCATTGGCGAACGGCACCTGGTCCGAGGTGCCGGTGGTGGCGGCCACGGCGGTGGAGGCGCCGACCACGGTGGTGCCGGTCAGCAGCAGCGAGCCGATGGCGAGCGCGGCCAGGGCGGGGTTGGCTCTGAACATACCGGTCATGCCGTACATGTCGGTCTTGCGGGTCATCGGGCTCTCCTTGGAGACGGCGTGAGGGTGTGGGGATGTGGACAGCCCGTGCAGAGGGTGTGTCCGGTCGGCCGGAGGCGGCGCGTGAGGGCGCCGCAGTTAGCGTGAACACGCTGAGTAGCTCTGGCAGTTGGTATCGAAATTGTGTGCGCCCCGTGCTGATCAAGACGTTCCCAGCCGGGAGGAGGGCCGGTCAAGCGTCGGAGCTCGATGCTGCGGGCCTCTGATGGCTCATAAATGTGCAAGGAACCTGACGGTGTAGGAGATATGACGCGCCGTTATCTCCGAAGGCCCGCACACTGCCGTAACCTGCGCCTTTCTGCGCATGGGCCTGTCAAAGAGGGACGAAGGAGAGGTCGGCCGATGACGGCACGGGAGATTGGGGCGGCGCCGGACGGCCGGCCGGTGGTCACGTACCTGCGGGGCGTACGGGAGGGGCGGCCGTGGGCGGACCTGCTGGAGGTGGTGGGGCCCGATCCGGTGGGGTACGTGCTGACGCAGCTGCGCGGCTGGGTGGTCTCCGGGCCGGTGGAGCTGGGGGAGGCGCTGCTCCGGGAGGGGGCCGTGGCGCTGCGGCACGCGCACACGATGCGCGGGGCGGCGGTGCAGGTCGGGGCGGCGGTGCAGGTCGGGGTGGCGCTGCCGGACGGCTGCCACGCCGCGCCGTGCGACCGGCCCGCGGCCGAGGTGTTCCCGGCCTGGCGGGCGGCCTTCCCGCCCGGCCATCCGGACCACTACGCGGGCGGCGACGAGCAGGCGCTGGCCGAGCGGCTCGGGCCGCTGCTGAGCGGCGGGCTGCTTGGCCCGGTGCTGCCCTCGAGCCGGCTGGCGGTCGGGCCGGACGGTCAGGTGGTGGCGGGCGCGGTGCTCACCGACCGGGGCGGGCAGCCGTTCGTGGCGGAGGTGTTCCGCGACCCGGCGCGGTCGGCACGGGGGCTGGGGCGGGCGCTGCTGCGGCTGGCGCTGGCCGGGGCGGCGACCGACGGGGTGGCGGCGGTCGAGCTGGTCGTGAGCGCGGCGAACCCGGCCCGCGCGGTGTACGAGTCCTTGGGGTTCACCGTCACCGACACGGCGTTGACGGTGATCGTGCCATGAGCCGGTCCGGCCCCGGGCGGGCTGCCCGGGGCCGGGGTCGGCGGGTGGGTCAGGAGACGGTCCAGTGCTGGAGGGCCGAGCCGGTGTCGGCCTGCTGGGTCACCAGGGCGCCGTCCTTGGTGCCGGCGGTGGTGAGCAGCAGGCCGCTCCTGACGGAGGTGAAGGTGTAGCTGCCGTCGGCGAGGCGGTTGGCCTGCCAGCTCTGGTTGGAGCTGCCGGTGCAGGCCCACTGGATGACCGCGGCGCCCGCGGCGGTCGAGCCGCCGCTGACGTCCGCGCAGAGCTTGGACTCGGTGTTGGCCAGCTGGTAGGAGCCGTCCGGCTGCCGGGTGAGGACCCAGCCCTGGTTGGCGCCGCCGTTGGTCCGCCAGGTGATCAGCTGGGTGCCCTGGGCGGTCGAGTGGCCCGGGTCGTCCAGCGCCTTGCCGCCGGTGGCCAGCACGCGGGTGCCGCTCAGTGCCCCGTTGACCGTCCAGCCGAAGCTCGCCGAGCCGGTGGCCGTGCCGGAGGAGGCGGTCACCGTGACGGTCGAGCTGCCGGCGGCGGTCGGGGTGCCGGTGACCAGGCCGGAGGCGCTGATGCTCAGCCCGGCGGGCAGGCCGGTGGCGGTGAAGGTGAGCGGCTTGCCGAGGTTGTCGGTCGCGGTGAGCTGCAGCGAGACGGCCGTGCCGACCGTGCCGGTGCGGGCGCCGGGGCCGGCCACCACCACCGTCTCGGCGGCGCTGCCGGTCGGGGTGAGGCTCAGCGTCTGCTCGGCGGCGGTGCGGCCACCGCCGACCGAACTGCCGCTGGTGTCGGTCCAGTTGCGGCCGGGAGTGGTCTCGGCGAGCCGGCCGGAGGCGGCGGACAGGCCGATCACCAGGCCGCTGTACCGGTTGACCAGCCGGACGGCGCCGCCGCCCGACGGCAGTACGAACCACTGCTGGCCGACGGCGGCCGTCCCGCTCACGGCCGCCGTGACGGTCGGCCTGCTGCCCCAGGCCCGGGAGCCGGTGAGCGTCGCGTCGACGCCGAGCAGCTGCCCGGTCGCGGCGTTGGCGATCCGGTAGGACCCGTCGCCGACGGCCTGGAAGCTCCAGGACTCCAGCGCCGAGCCGGTCGCGGCGGCCAGCGAGGTGGTGGCCGGGCCGCCGGAGACCTGGGCGAGCACCCGGCCGTCACCGCTGGCCACCCGGTAGGTCCGGCCCGGGTCGACCGGCGGGGCGGCGGGGGAGGAGGAGTCGATGGTGAGGTTGGCGTACTCGCCGTCGGAGGTGGCGCAGGCGATCGAGCAGTACGAGCGGAAGCTGCGGCCGACGATCGTGGAGCTGGTCCGGTTGGCGCTGTCCACGAACCAGCGGTACCAGGAGCCGGAGGTGTACGAGCCGCTGTCCCCGATCAGGGTCCACTTCTGGGTGGCCAGGTCGTCGGTGACGTAGAACCGCTGCGGCGCGGTGCCGGTGACCACCTCGGGCTCGCCCAGGTACAGCCCGAGCTGGGCGTCGTAGGTGATGTTCATGATGAACAGGTCCGACTTGGGCGGGAGTTGGCCCGCGGCGACCTGCTGGTCCACGGTGCCGGTGGTGCTCGGGCGGTAGTCGGCGGCCACCGGGGTGTACCCGTTCGCGTTGTTCGCGTCGACGGGCACCATGTTGCTCTCCAGGCCGCCGACGCCGGGCTGGGTCCAGGCGCCGTCGTACCACTTCTGCCAGGTGCCGGTGGCCATCTTGCCGGAGATCGGGGCCCGGGCCACGTGGGCGAGGCCGCCGTTGCTGCCGCCGACGCCGCCCTTGGGGATGATCCGGGAGCCGTAGTAGACGTAGAAGTAGCCGGAGGCGGTGTCGACGTACAGGCGCTGGTCGCCGTCCCCGTAGTCGTAGGTCTGGTTGGGGAAGGCGGCGGTGTCGCCCCGCGTGGTGCTGTAGGGCGAGGTGATCGCGTGGCCCTTGATCGCCCAGGTACGGCCCTGGTCGGTGGAGACGGCGTAGTCGATCGCGTCGTAGTGCAGTCCGTCGCCGAAGGGCTGCGGGGTGAACTCGTTGTGCACCAGGCCGACCCAGTTGCCGGTGTCCGGGTCGACCCAGGTGCCGACCAGGTCGCAGAAGTTCTTCTGCGAGTAGCCGGAGCCGCTGCCGGCGGCGGTGGCGGTCAGGCCGGTCGGGCTGTTGTCGCAGCGCCAGGTGGTGTCGTTGTTCCGGTCGCTGCTGTTGGCCGGGTTCACCGCGTCGCTGACCGCGGACCTGGTGGCGCTGTCGAAGTCGGTGCCGGAGTAGAACTCCCAGTAGCGCGGGTCCTTGGCGCCGTACAGCGAGGCGGACTGCTGGAACCAGAAGGTGCCGTCCTTGTCGAGGTAGGCGGCGGCGGGGGTGTCGGTGGGGTAGGCGTAGGAGCCGGTGGTGCCGACGGTCACGGTGTACGTGGGGGCGGCGGGGGCCGGGGCCTTCGCGGGTGGGGCGGCCAGTGCGCCGCCGCCCGCGAGGGCGGCCAGGACCGTGGTGAGGGTGGTGGCGAGGGCGGTGCGGGCCAGCCTTCGTCGAGGAGTGGACACGGGTACTCCTTCTTGGGGGATGGCTGGCACGCTAGGGGCTTTTTGACCGGTAAAACAAGGGTCCTGCCGAGATCGGTTCCAAGCAGTGAAACCCTTGGGATGAGAGAGACTTGACGGTGGTGGAGGGGCGGGCTACGTTTCGTTGGCCTATGGTTTACCGGTCCAATAAGAGGGACAGCCCGATGGTGACAATGCAGGACGTGGCCGAGCGCGCCGGAGTCACCAAGCAGACCGTCTCCAACGTGCTCAGCGGCCGGGTGGCCGTCCGCCCGGCGACGGCGGCCCGGGTGCGGGCCGCGATCGAGGAGCTCGGCTACACGCCCAACCTGGTGGCCCGCTCGCTGGCCACCGGCAGCACCCGCACGGTCGGCCTGTTCGTCCCCACCGTGGGCGGGTCGTTCTACGCCGAGCTGATCGAGGAGGTCGAGGACGTCCTCGAGGAGCACGGCTACCACCTGCTGCTCTGCACCACCCGCCTCGACGGCGAGCGGGCCCGGCGCCACCTGGCCAGCCTGACCAGCCGCTCGGTGGACGCCCTGCTGATCGCGGGCGACCGCGACCTGATCGACCACCTCCCGCTGCTGGCGGGCGCCGCCTTCCCGGTGGTGCTGTGCGCCTGGGAGACGGAGGTGCCGGACCGCTTCCCGGTGGTCACCATCGACTACGAGCGCGCCGGGTACCTGGCCGGGCGGCACCTGCGCGAGCTCGGCCACCGGCGGGTGGCCGTGCTGGCCAGCCCCGCCCACACCGTCCGGATCGAGGGCTTCCGGCGCGCCTTCGCCGCCGACGGGATCAGCGTGCCGGACGACGCCGTGCACCTGGCGCCCGAACCCACCCTGGCCGGCGGGGTCGCGGCGGCCACCGCCGCGCTCGCCGCCGACCCGGCGGTGACCGCCGTCTTCGCCACCCACGACATCCTCGCCCTCGGCGCACTCGAGGCGGCCCGGACGGCAGGCCGCCGGGTGCCGGCGGACCTCTCGGTCATCGGCCACGACGACAACCCCGAAGTACGGCTCGCCCGCCCGGCGTTGACCAGCATCGCCCTCCCCAGGCGGGAGATGGCCCGCCAGGCCGTCGAACTGCTGCTGCGCGCCGTCACCAAGACGGGCAGCGCCGCCAACTCGCTCCAACTGCTGCGCCCCGAACTGGTCGTCCGGGACAGCACCGCCCCGGCGCCGGGAGCCTGAGCGCGGCAGGCCGGGTGGATATGCTCCGGTCCATGACCGAGCAGGGCAGTTCTGCGGGATGGCACTGGACCGCCGAGACGGCGGGCGACGGTGCACACCGGTTCTGCCGGATCCGGCTGGTGCTGCCGTGCGGTGTGATCGGGGACCCGTACGCCTGGTCGGTCGTCGGGCTGGTCCAGGGCGAGATCGACGACCTGCTGGACCGGCTCGCACCACAGCCGGCGCTGCCCGGCGCGGCCGGCCTCGGCGCCTCGGCGCTCTTCGCCGGCCTGCACAGGTGGCACGAGGGTGGTCCCCGGCCCGCGTTCGCCACGGCGGGCGCCGGTCCGCGCGGCTTTCGCGCGCTGCCCGCGGCCACCGAGATCTTCGACGGCGAGGAGGCCTGGCTGGTCCGCTCGGGCGCCGCCGCCCTGCTGCTGTGGCGTGACCACGCGAGCGGGCTGGTCCGGGAGGCCGCGGTGGATTTCGCCGCCTGGCTCGCCGGGTGGCGGGCCGTGCGCGAGGCGGTCGGCCAGGACGGCCGGGGCAGCGTCGCGCTGACCGTCGGGGCACTCTGACGGCCGCCGCACGCCGACGGGCAGCCACCCCCGCACCAGGGTGACCGCCCGTCGACGGACCGTCAGGAGACGCTGACCGCGCTCCAGGCCGCGGCCACCGCCTTGTACTCGGCGCTGGTGGCGCCGTACAGGTCGGTGGCGGCGCTGAGGGAGGCCGCGCGGGCGCCCTTGTAGGTGGTGGTGGAGGTCATGTAGACCGTGAGCGCGCGGTACCAGATCGCGGCGACCTTCTGGTTGCCGATACCGGTGACCGTCGAGCCGTTGCAGGTCGGGCTGTTGTAGGTGAAGCCGTTGATGGTCTTGGAGCCGCTGCCCTCGCTGGCGAGGTAGAACCAGTGGTTTCCGACGCCCGAGGAGTTGTGCACGTCCAGGCGGCCGACCGTCTTGCTCCAGCAGTCGGCCGAGGCGCCGTCGAGGGAGGGCTTGTCGAAGCGGCGCAGCCACGGCGGGGTGGACTGGTCGCTGAACAGGTAGTCCGGGGTGTCCACCTTGTTGTTGGCGTACCACTCGACCATGGTGCCGAAGATGTCGCTGGTGGACTCGTTGAGCCCGCCGGACTCGCCGCTGTAGCGCAGGTTGGCGGTGGCGCTGGTGACGCCGTGGGTCATCTCGTGGCCCATGGTGTCGAGGTCGACCTGCTCGGGGTCGGTGGTGCCGTTGCCGTCGCCGGTCATCATGCAGAAGCAGGCGTCGGACCACTGGGCGTTGTCCCAGTTGGTGCCCACGTGGACGAAGACGGTGGCGCCCTTGCCGTCGTTCTTGATCCCGTTACGGCCGAAGGTGTTCTTGTAGTAGTCGTACGTCCAGCCGGTGTTGGCGTGCGCGTCGACGGCGGCGGTGGCCCGGTCGGTGGAGAACTTCTTGCCGTCGCCCCAGACGTTGTCGGCGTCGGTCAGCAGCGTGCCCGAGGTGGCCTTGACCGAGCTGGCCGAGAGGTTGTGCGCGTCCCGGGTGCTGTGGCCGCGGACGGGGTCGATCAGCGCGAAGGTGCCGTCGGCCTGCTGGGTGGTGGCGAGGGAGATGTCACCGGTGTACTCGGAGTGGCCGGTACCGGTCGCCTGCTCCTCGGTGGAGTAGGACTCGATCTCCGCACCGGAGTTGGCGTCGGTGACGACCACCTGGCCGGCCGGCTCGCCGTGCGGGCCGACCCCGGCGACGGTGGTGCGCCAGGCCAGGCGGGGGGTGCCGTCGGCGGCCCAGACGATCAGCTCGGGGGTGCTGGTGGCCTGGTTGATGTGCGGGGCGGCCTGCAGCGCGTGCCCGGCGCTCTGCTGGGCGGCCACGGCCGGCACGGTGGAGGTGACCTTGGCCTCGTGCGCGGCGGCCTGGGAGGAGCCCTTGAACCGGCCGTGCGAGTCCTGGTGCACGACCAGGTCACCGCCGACCACGGGGAGTCCGCGGTAGGTGCGGTCGAAGCGGACGTGCTGGGTGCCGTCGGCGTCGATGATGACGTCCTTGACCACCAGCGCCTGGTCCGCGCCGAAGCCGAAGGCCGAGGCCTTGTGGGCCACGTTGGCCTTGGCGTGGGCGATCGCGGCGTCCCGGACGGACACGGCCGAGGCCGAACCGGTCTGGAAGGACACCGCGACGAGGGCGGCGCTGACCGCGAGGGCGCCGGCCGCGAAGGGACGACGCCGAGAGGAGGAGGGGCTCACTCTGACTCCAAGTGGGGTAATGGAGGGACAAGCTGCACAGAGCTTGTCGGTGAGCCGCCAAACTGGCCATCACTTAGGCAAAATCTTGACCAACCTGTAGCCAACTCCGGTTGTAACTGGTCAGGTGAAGGTCGGTTCTGACGGGTCGCCACCCTGACCTGCGGGGCGGTGGCACGCCGCCCGACCCGGCTGGGGCTTGACGGGGCCGCGGAGCGGAGCAAAGGTAGGCGTCTTGACATGTCACGTGTGCCATTGCATAGCTCGCGGCCGCCACCTGCTCGCCGCCGGGCCGGAGGGTGGGGCCGCCGGGTCGAGGAGGGGTCCATGGAGTTGGAGCTGCGCCACCTGCGGGTGCTCTGTGCCATCGCCGACGCGGGGAGCGTGGGCCGCGCCGCCGTCCTGCTCGGGGCCTCGCAGCCGGCCACCAGTACCCAGTTGCGCCGGATCGAACGGCACCTGGGAGCCCCCCTCTTCGAGCGCACCGCCACCGGTGTCGCCCCGACCTGTTTCGGGGTGGAGGTGCTGGCCGCCGCCCGGGACTTGCTGACCAGGGCGGACGGCCTGGGCCGGCGCCCCGAGGAGGAGACCGGGCGGCCCGCCCGCGAGGTGCGGGTGGCCGCCACCAACTCGCCGATCCTGCCCGGCCTGGTCACCCGGGCCCGGCACCAGCAGCCCGATCTGCGCTTCGCGGTGAGCACCGTCTACCGCTCCGACGACCTGATCGACCTGCTGGAGCGCGACGACGCCGACGCCGTGCTGGCGGTCGACTACCCCGGCCGCGAGCTGCACCACTCCCCGGCCGTGGCGCTGCGGGGCATCGTGACCGAGCCGGGCTTCGTCGCGCTGCCCGCCCACCATCATCTGCGCCACCGCACCGAGGTCTCGCTGGCCGACCTCGCGGAGGAGGCGTGGTTCCTCAGTCCCGAGGACGGCGCCGGCTGGCACGCCGTCTTCTACGGGGCCTGCGCGGCGGCGGGGTTCACCCCCGTCACGGTGCACGAGTTCCTCGGCGGGCGTCTGGAGCTGCAGGAGATGATCGCCGCCGGTCTGGGCGTCGCCGTCGTGCAGGCCACCACCCGGCCGCTCGGCGAGGTGGTGGTCAAGCCGCTGGCCGGCACGCCGATCTGGATCCGGCACCTGCTGGCCTGGCGGGCCACCGGTGTGAGCGGCGAAGTGGTCGAGACGATGTACGGGGCCGCCACCGCCGCGTACCGGGAGCTGGTCGGCGTCTCGCCGCAGTTCCGCGCCTGGGCCTCCCGGACGTACCGGGCCACCCGACCGTAGTTGCCCCGTCACCTGCGGTTTCGTCCTACGTCTTGTCTTGGCAACGGTGTTATGACACCGCCTTCTCATGTCATATGACCTGTGACATTGTTCTGACCTGTCGACCGATGGCAGGATTCCTGACGGATCCCCCAACCCGTCACAGCTGAGCCCCTGTCAGCTACCCCCACCATCCCCCCACGTCAGAAGGATGCGCTGTGCGTATTCGCATACCCCTGCCCACGCTGATGGCGGGTGTGATCGCCTGTAGCGCGACCGCCGCCACCCTGCTGCCGACCCAGGCGCTGGCCGCGCCCGCCAAGGCACCCGCCGCCGCCAAGGCGCCCGCCGCCGCCAAGGCCCACGCCGCGCCGAAGCCGTTCGGCGCGGAGCTGCCGGCCGGGGCTCCGAACGAGGGCATCGAGACCGGCAAGCCGCTCTCCGCCTTCGATGTCAGCCAGAACGCCGTCACCCGGGCGCCCGGCACCGCCCTGCAGACCACGCCGCGCCCCTACCAGGCGCTCGCCCCGGTCAAGGCCGCCCCCCGCACGGGTGCGCACGCCCTGGCCGCCCCCGCCACCGCGCAGAGCTGCCTGGCCTCCGACTTCGGCAGCCGCAGCGGTGCGAACCTGGTCTCCTTCATCGAGGGCTCGACCACGGACTGCATGAACACGCTGTACAACGTGACGGGCACCGACGCTGGGAACATCTTCAAGGAATCCCAGATGCTCACCGTCGCCAACGCCTTCCAGCAGCTGGCGAAGACCTACCCGGGCGACAACTCGACCAGCATCCTGCAGCTCGTGATGTTCCTGCGGGCCGGGTGGTACGTGCAGTCCAACAACGCGAGCGCCGTGGGCAACTACGACGCCGCGCTGACCACCGCCAACGTGGCCGCCCTCGACGCGTTCTTCGCGAACACCAACGCGTACGCCGTCAGCGACAACAACGGCGCGGTGCTCTCCGAGGTCGTGATCCTCACCGACAGCGCCAACAGCCAGGGCCACTACCTCGGCACCTACAAGAAGCTGCTGGACGCGTACAACAACTCGTACAACGCGTACCCGAAGATGGTGAAGGCGGTCAACAACGTCCTCGCCACCCCGCTGTGGCGCGGCAACTGGAACCCGGCCTTCGTCAGTGCCGTCGCCGCCGACACCAGCATCGTCACCTCGGTGGGCAACTTCGCGCAGAACCACAAGGACCTGCTGAGCGGCCCGAACGCCTACCTCGACTCCAACGCGGGCAACGCGATCGGCCGGATGGCCGGTGACGGCGGCGCCGTCGAGACGGCCGTCAAGCCCGTCGCCAAGGCGATCCTCGACTCCACCCCGATCGCCTACCCGAGCGCGCTGCTCTACGTGCACACGGCCTACCAGGCCAACGCGTACGACCCGGGTGCCTGCTCCTACCTCGACATCTGCAACCTGCCCACCAAGCTGGCGGCCGCCCTGCTGCCGAACCAGCTGGTCTGCGACAACCGCACCATCAAGACCGCGAACCTCTCGCCGGCCGACCTGGCCGCCGTCTGCGCGAGCCTGCGCGGCGAGGACACCTTCTTCCACAACATGACGAAGGACCACGGCCCGGTCAACCCGTACGGCAGCACCGTCACGATGGCCGTGTTCGCCAACACCGCGGACTACCAGAACTACTCCTGGGCCATCTACAACAACGGCACCAACAACGGTGGCCAGACCCTGATGGACCCGACCGACCCGAGCAACCAGCCGGTCACCGTGATGTTCCTGAAGTCCTGGATCGACGACTTCCCGGCGAACGTGTGGAACCTCAACCACGAGTACACCCACTACCTCGACGGCATCTACGACATGAAGGGCAACTTCGGCAACTCCACGTCCGTGCCCTCCATCTGGTGGATCGAGGGTGTCGCCGAGTACGAGTCCTACGCCTACCGCGGCCAGACCGACACCCAGGCGATGAGCGAGGCGGCCAAGCACACCTACAAGCTGTCGACCCTCTTCCAGAGCAGCTACAGCAACGCGGACTCCGTCCGGACCTACCCCTGGGGCTACCTGGCGGTCCGCTACATGATGGAGAAGCACTACGCGGACATCACCAACATGCTCACCCACTTCCGTGCGGGTGACTACCAGGGCGGCTACCAGGTCTACAACGGGATCGGCACCGCCTACGACGCCGACTTCGACGCCTGGCTGAACAGCTGCGCCGCCGGTGCCTGCTACGCCGCCGGCCCGACCTCGCTCTGGACCCAGTCGGTGAACGGCCCGACCGTCACGCTGACCGACAAGTCCGTGGTCAACGCCAGCCCGAACCCGATCGTCGCCTGGCACTGGAGCTTCGGTGACGGCAGCACCTCCAACCAGCAGAACCCGACCCACAGCTACGTGAACCCGGGCTCCTACACCGTCGACCTGACCGTCACCGACAGCGCCGGCAAGTCCGCCAGCACCCCCGGCACGGCCACCGTGACCGTCGGCACCGGCACCACCCTGCCCACCTGCACCGACCAGCGCACCGACGCGATGGGCCAGAACTGCTCCCGCGCCGGCCGCACCGCCACGGCGGGCAACAGCGACTACATGTACATCTACCTGCCCGCCGGCACCACCACGCTGAAGGTCAACACCTCCGGCGGCACCGGCACCGCGTACCTGTACTACAACGACGCGACCTGGGCCTCCCCGAGCGCCTTCACCGCCTCCTCCACCAGCGCCGGCACCACCCAGTCGATCACCGTCAACAACCCGACGGCCGGCTACCGCTACATCAGCCTCTACGCCCAGACCGACTTCAGCGGCGTGACCATCTCCACCCAGTTCTGATCCATCCCGCCGAAGGGGGCGGTCACCGGGCGCCGGCCCGGTGACCGCCCCCTTCGGCCGTTCCGTGTGTCGGGAGACCCGGCACGGCGACAGTTCTCCTACGCTGGAGTCCTGTTGCCCAGGAGGTGGCCCGGTGGACGTGTCGACCAGGTACGGAACGGTGTCGGGGGTGACGGCGGGCGGGGTGACCCGATTCCTCGGAATCCCTTACGCCGCCGCGCCGTTCGGCGACAACCGGTTCGGCCCGCCGGTGCCGCCCGAACACTGGACGGGGGTGCGGGCGGCCGACGCGTTCGGCCCGACCGCGCCGAAAGTGCCGGTGCCGGGGGAGTTGGGCGCGCTGATCACGGACCCGGTGGTCCCCGGGGCGGAGTGCCTGAACCTCAACGTCTGGACGCCGGGGGCCGACGGCCCGCCCCGGCCCGTGCTGGTCTGGCTGCACGGCGGGGCCTTCACCAATGGCTCCTCGGCGGTGACCGGCTACGACGGAGCCACCTTCGCGCGCGCCGGAGTGGTCTGCGTGACGCTCAACTACCGCCTGGGGATGGAGGGTTTCGGGTACGTCCCGGGCGCCCCGGCCCCGGCCAACCGAGGTCTGCTCGACCAGCTCCGCGCTCTGGAGTGGGTGCGGGACAACATCGCGGCCTTCGGCGGCGATCCGGGTGACGTGACGCTCTCCGGCGAGTCCGCCGGGGCGATGTGCGCGCTCACCCTGCTGGCCACCGGCAGCGACCTCTTCCACCGGGTGGCAGTCGCGAGCGGCTCGGCCGAGCTCGGGCAGGCGGTGCCGGACGCCCTGCGCGTCACCGCCGCCGTGGCCGAACAGCTGGGCGTGACACCGGACTTCGCGGGCCTGGCGAGCAGCACCCCCGAGGCGCTGGCGGCCGCCCAGGCGGCGGTCGGCGCGGTGGTCGGGGGCACCGCCGACGCCGCACGCTTCGGCCGCAGCACGATCGCCGCCTGCGGGCTGGCGTACGTCCCGGTGGTGGACGGCGCGGTGCTGCCCTGCCGCCCGATCGAGGCCCTGCGGGCGGGGGCGGGCGCCGCGAAGCCCCTGCTGATCGGCACCACCACCGAGGAGTACCGCCTCTTCCTGATCGCCTCCCCGCTGGTCCAGCTCACCGACCCGGCCCCGCTGCGCGCCCGCGTCGAGGCCTACGGCGCCCCGCCGGGCAGCTACGACGACTACGCGGCGGGCGGCAGCCCCGCCTACCCGCGCGTGCGGCCCGCCGAGACGGCGGCGGCCCTGCTGACCGACCGGATGTTCCGGATCCCGTCCTACCGCGTGGCCGAGGCCCGGGCCGGCCTGCCCCCGGCCACGACCCACGTCTTCGAGTTCGGCCGCCGCAGCCCGGTCACCCCGAATCCGGTCGGCGCCCCGCTGGGCGCCTGCCACGGCAGCGAACTCCCCTTCCTCTGGGACGTGTTGGCCCTGCCCGACAGTCGCAGCTTCGTCGGCCCGGACGCGCCGCAGCCGCTGGCCGACCAACTCCACGGCCGCTGGCTGGAGTTCGCCACCACGGGCCGCTTGGCCGACTGGCCGCCGTACACGCCGGCCGACCGCACGGTGCTGGTCTTCGCGCACGACGACGGCCCCGGCACGGTGCTGGTCGAGGACCCGCGCGGGGCGGAGCGGCAGCTCTGGGGGGGGGGGGGGGGCCATGGGGTTGTGAACAACCGGGGC
>NZ_JBEOWY010000036.1:0-78758 GCF_040296285.1 Kitasatospora sp. NPDC002227 | reverse complement strand
GCGAAGCCGGCCCGCGCGACCGTCGCGGGCCACAAGGAGCGGGGAGTACTCGGACCGGCGGCGCCGCCGTCGCCCGGGGTGACACACGGCACCCCGGGGCGCCGGCGGGTCGAGCTCCGCCGCGCACGTGCGATCCGATGAGATACGCACTTCCAGCTCCTTTCGAACTTCGCAGTTGCCAATGTTAGCAACTCCTAAGTCATCTTGTGCGGGCTCCAGTGGATGTGTGGACAGCAGGCCGTGCGCCGCGGCCGCCCCGGGGCGCGGAACGCTCAGTGGCGGTGGCCGCCGACGTAGAAGAGCAGGATCACGAAGAACGCGAAGAAGTGCGTACCGGCGATGTAGATCGCGGCCCTGGTCCAGGCCTGCTTGCGCTTGGCCTTCTCGTCGTCGATTGCGCCGCTCATGGGCGAGGGTTCCTGTCCGGCCCGACCGCACGAGGTCGGGGGCGAGGGCGGATGTGCAGGCGCAGGCCCGTGGTAGCGGCGTGGTCGAGGACCTCGCGCAAGGCGGCGAGGTCGACCGTACGGGCCGGGACGGCTGTGCCGTGGTCGTCGTAGGCAGTGATGTCGAGACGCAAGCGGACCTCTTCTTTCCGGAGCGGGGTCAGTAGCCGGGCCGGGGCAGCAGGACGACCTGCGAGACCGCCGGCCGGCGCGGCGATCACGACAAGTCCGCCGTCGCGTAACCGATGACCTCGGGCGCGCTCGGGCAGACCCGGCCCTGCTCGGCGAGCGACGGTGAAACCCTCCACCACCGGCGCTGGTACGCATGCCATGAAGCGCCCGATCCCGCCAAGGGCGGCGGCTATCAGCAGCACCCCGGCGAGCAGACCGACCGTCAGCACGCAGCTGGTGCCGTACCGGTGCACGATCGGCACCAGCACCACCGTCATGGCCCCGGACGGGCCGGAGACCTGGAGGTTCGAACCGCCGAAGAACGCGGCGAGCGCCACGACCGCCGCGGTGAGACCGGCAACCAGGTCGAGATTGGCATTCTTGAGCGGAAGTCACCGGCATCTTGCACCAACGCGCAGACGCCGTCACTATCGAGCAGGACAACCACTGGTCCACACCAGTGGCATGCGCAGTACATCCTCCTGCGCGCCACCCTCCGCTGTCCCGATCCGGATCGCCCCTCTGCTCCGACCACCCGCCCCAGGGAGACCCCTTGCGTCTGCTCCGGCTCCTGGTCGCCGCGGCCTGCACCGCCGCCGGCCTCACCCTGCCCGCCGCGGCCGCCGGCCCGGCCACCGCCGCCACCCCACCGCCCCAGACCGTCCCGGCCCTGCGCCAATGGACCCCCGGCACCGGCACGTTCACCTTCACCGCCGGCACGCGAATAGCCGTAGACCCGGCCTACAGCACCCAACTCGCCGACGAGGCAGCCACGTTCGCCGACGACCTCAGCGCCCTCGAGGGCCGCACCGTCCAGGTGGTCACCGGCACGGCGGCCGCCGGCGACATCGCCCTCACCCTCGGCGACGCCTCACTGCCCGCCGAGGGCTACCGGATGACCGTCGGCCCGTCCATCACCGTGCAGGCCGGCACCGACACCGGCGCCTTCTACGGCACCCGGACCATCCTCCAACTGCTCCACCAGTCCCCGACCATCACCGCCGGAACCGCGGTGGACTGGCCCACCAAGGCCGAGCGCGGCCTGATGATCGATCAGGGCCGGAAGTTCTTCACCGTCACCTGGGTCAAGCAGCACATCAAGGAGCTGGCCTACCTCAAGCTCAACTACTTCCACTTCCACCTTTCCGACACCTTCGGCTTCCGCCTGGAGAGCTCCACCCACCCCGAGATCGTCTCCACCGACCACTACACCAAGCAGGACATCGCCGACCTGGTCGCCCTCGGCCAGAAGTACCACGTCACCATCGTCCCCGAGATCGACACCCCCGGGCACATGAACGCCATCCTCGCCGCCCACCCCGAGCTCAAGCTCAAGAACAGCACCGGCACCGTCAGCGACGAGTTCATCGACCTCTCGCTCCCCGGCTCCTACACCCTGATCAAGGACCTGATCACCGAGTACCTGCCGCTCTTCCCCGCCTCCTACTGGCACATCGGCGCCGACGAGTACGTCACGGACTACACCCAGTACCCCCAGCTGCTCACCTACGCCCGCGCCCACTACGGCGCGAGCGCCACCGCCAAGGACACCTACTACGGCTTCGTCAACTGGTCCGACGCCATCGTCCGAGCCGCCGGCAAGACCACGCGGATGTGGAACGACGGCATCAAATCCGGCGACGGCACCGTCACCCCGAACGCCGACATCACCGTCGAGTACTGGTACAACTACGGCCTCACGCCTCAGCAGTTGGTGAACGCCGGGCATGTCGTCGCCAACGAGTCCTGGACCCCGACCTACTACGTGCTCGGCGGCGCCAAGCCCGACACCCAGTGGATGTACGAGACTTGGACGCCTGACCTCTTCCAGGGCTCCAACACCCTCAGCGACGGAACGAAGAACCTCGGTTCACTCATCCACGTCTGGTGCGACAACCCGACCGCCGAGACCGAGGACCAGATCGCCGTCGGCCTCATGTACCCGCTGCGCGGCCTCGCCCAGCAGACCTGGGGCTCCCCCAAGCCGGCCGCCACGTACGCCGGTTTCACCCCGATCGTCACCGCCGTCGGCCACAACCCCGCCTGGCCCGGGCTCTCCCAGCCCGGCAACCTCGCCCTGCACCACCCCACCACCGCCTCCAGCACCGAGACGCCCAACTTCCCCGCCACCGCAGCCACGGACGGCGACGGCGCCTCCCGCTGGTCCAGCGCCTACAGCGACCCGCAGTGGCTGCAGGTCGACCTCGGCTCCGCCCAGGCTGTCGGCAGGGTCGTGCTGCGCTGGGAGGCCGCCTATGGCAAGGCCTTCCAGCTCCAGCTCTCCGACGACGCCACCACCTGGCGCACCGTCTACTCCACCACCACCGGCACCGGCGGCACCCAGGACATCACCGGCCTCACCGGCTCCGGCCGCTACCTCCGCCTGTACGCCACCCAGCGGGGCACCACCTACGGCTACTCGCTCTACGAACTCGAGGCCTACGCCCCCGGCGGCCTGGCCGGCACCCACGTGATCGCCACCGGCGCCACCGCCCTGGACGACCCCGCCAGCTCCACCACCACCGGCACCCAGCTCATCACCTGGACCACCCACGGCGGCCCCAACCAGCAGTGGCAGCTGACCCCGAACCCCGACGGCACCTACACCATGGTCGACGGAGCCTCCCACCTCTGCGCCGACGTCACCGGCGGCTCCACCACCGCCGGCGCCGCCGTCATCCAGTGGACCTGCACCGGCGCCGACAACCAGCACTGGACCCTCACCCCACTCACCGGAAGCGGCGGCGGGTACACCATCGCCTCCAAGAAGAGCGGCCTGCTCCTCACCACCGCCGCCACCACCGACGGCGCCCTGGTCACCCAGCAGCCCGACAACGGATCCGCCCTCCAGCACTGGCAGCTGAGCTGAGCCGACCGGCTCAGCCGATCCCGAACCAGCCGAGCACCGTCTGCACCAGCAGGATGGTGGACATGGCGGCCACCCCGATCACCACGGCGGTGGCCGCCATGCGGTAGCGCGGGCCGTTGGCGGCGTCGCCGAGCACGGCCCGGCGGTTGGTGAGGACCAGCAGGTAGACCAGCACGATCGGGCTGATCAGGCCCTGCAGCACCTGAGTGCCGATCAGCAGCTGGATCACGTCCACCGGTGTGAGGGCGACGATCGCGCCCAGCGCGATCTGCGCGGTGAACACCCCGAGGAAGAGCGGGGCGTCGCGGAAGCTCCGCGAGACCGAGCGCTCCACCCCGGCGGCCTCGCCGACGGCGTAGCTGGCCGAGAGCGGCACGACGGCTCCGGCCAGCGCGGAGGCGCCGATCAGGCCGAAGGCGAACAGCAGCTCGGCGCCGTGCCCGGCGACGGGCTTGAGCGCCTCGGCGGCCTGGGCGGCGGACTCCAGCGGGCCCGAGCCGCCGATCGCCGAGGCGGTGGCGATGATGATGGTCAGGCTGATCACGCAGGCGAACACCGCGCCGAGCACGGCGTCGGCCCGGATCAGCTTGTAGTCCTCCGGCTTGGCCCCCCGGTCGACCACCCCGGCGGCGGCGTAGAACTGCATGTACGGGCTGACGGTGGTGCCGATCAGGGCCACGGCCAGCAGGACGAAGTCCTTGCTCGGCTCGATGTGCGGTACGGCCAGGTGCTCGCCGACCTGGCCCCAGTCGGGCCGGCCGAGGACCATCGCGACCGGGTAGGCGAAGAACGCCAGCGACATGATCAGGAAGATCCGCTCGGCCCACTTGTAGGAGCCGAACAGCACCAGGGACCAGAGCAGCACGGCGGCCGGCGGGATGACCGCCCACTTCGGCACCCCGAGGAGCTCGAAGGCCGCGCCGATCCCGGCGAACTCGCTGACGACCAGTCCGGTGTTGGCCAGCCCCAGGCAGAACACGGCGAGCGCGGTCAGCCGGAGGCTGAACTGCTCGCGGATCAGCGCGCCGAGGCCCTTGCCGGTGTGGGCGCCGAGCCGCACGGCCATCTCCTGCACCATCACCAGGGCGACGGTGACCAGCACCATGAAGAACAGCGTGCCGTAGGTGAACTGCGAGCCGGCCGAGGCGTAGGTGGCGATGCCCGCGGCGTCGTTGCCGGCGTTCGCGGCGACCAGGCCGGGGCCGGCCACCATGGCCACGGCGGCGATCCGGCGCCAGCCCCGACGGCGGGCCGGAACGGCCACAGGCGCGGCCGCGGTGTCGAGGTCGGTGGTCACTTGAGGAGCCTCCGGAAGTGCAGGCGCCCGCGCTCGGGCAGCAGGGCGTCGAGGATGTCGTCGGCCAGGACTCGTCCGAGCGGGCGCCCGGTGTCGTCGGCCACCAGCAGCGAGGTGGCCCGGGCGGCCACCAGCCGGTCGGCGGCCTCGGCCAGCCTGGTGTCGGGGTGCACGGTCACCGGCGGGCCGAACTGCCCCAGCCAGTCCAGGAGATCCCCCACGACCGCGGTGTCCTCGGCGACGGTCAGGTCGAACAGCGGGAGGTCGCCGAGCAGGCGGCCCTCTTCGTCCAGCACGGCGACGGCGTCGATCTCGGTCCGGTGCTCGGCCTGCGCGGCCAGCTCCGCCCGTACCTCGGCGATGGTCTGCGCGGGGTGCGCGGTGACCACCAGGGTGGTCATCGCGCCACCGGCCGTGCCCTCGCGGTGGGTGAGCAGGGAGCGCAGCTCGGCCGCCTCGCCGTCCGGCATCCGCTCGAGCAGGGATTCGCGCTCGCCCACGCGCAGGTCGCGCAGCGCGTCGGCCGCCTCGTCCGGCTCCATCTCGTCGAGCAGCCGGGCGGCGTGCTCGGGCGGGGCCTCGCGCAGCAGGTTCTCCAGCTCGGCGGGCTCCATCTCCTCCAGCGCGTCGGCGGCCTGCTCCGGCTCGAGCCAGCCGAGCAGCTGCTGGCGCTCGTGCCGGCCGAGGTCCTCCAGGATGTCCGCGAGGTCGGCCGGGCGCAGCTGGTGCAGGGCGGAGCGGGAGGCGCGCAGCCGCACCTCGGCGGGGCCGTGGGTGGCCTGCTCGCCGAAGGGCGCGACGGACTGCCAGTCGAGCACCCGCTCGGGGGTGGGGCGGGCCTGCCAGCGGCGCGGGCCGAGCCGGCGGAGCAGGGTCGCCAGGGAGACGTCCACACCGACCAGCACGGTGCGGTCCGGCAGCGGAGCCAGGTAGAGGTCGGCGGCACGGGTGACCTGGATGCCGTCCACGTCGACGAGTTGATGGTCCATCACCTCACGGGCCAGCAGCACCTCGCCGGGGCGGCGCGCGTAGTCGCGCAGGTCCACCCGGGCGGTGCTCAGGCGCACCTGGCCGTCGTGCACCTTGCCGACGGCGGTGGCGGGCAGGAAGGTGCGGCGGCGCCCGATCCGGATGATCAGGCCGGTGACCGGCGGGTACGGCTCGGGCCCGTACAGCCGGGCGACCACGTCGACGACCCGGCCGACCTCCTCGCCGGCCGGGTTGGTGACCGGGCCGGCGATCAGCCCGGCCAGCGAGACCAGTGAGGCGCGGACGGTACGGGTGGCGGTGGCACGGCGGGCGGTCTCGACCTTGCGGTCGCGCAGCCGGGCCGTGGTGGACATGAACAGAGCGGTGGCAACCACGGTGAACACCCCCTATGCCTCGGCGGGAGCGAGGCGGCAGGCGGCCGCCGGGCACAGCTGCGCCGGCCCTGGGGCGTGCGGGCACGCCGACGCGGCCCACCGGGCAGGCAGGAGTGCCGCGGGTGGTGCGTCTCAGGGGAGGAGGAGCTGCCCGGGGCCGGGGAAGGACGGCGAGGACAACACGGGGAAGGGCCGACTATGGCCCGGACTACTGTCCATCTCGCCTCCTCCCGGTCACGGCCGCGATCGTCGTCGCGGCGGCACGGCAAGGGGAACCGGGAGACACCCGGTACACCCCAACTCGTCAGAGCTTTGGCACTCCACGGCGTGTCCCGCCCGGGGGCGGGAAGCCACTTGGGGTCACCCCTTAGGTCGGGGAGACCTGTCCTGATCCGGAGCGTCTCTCGACGGGTGGGATCAGTGGCCTGTGTCCGTGAAGACGCCTCACCGAACGAGGTGTCTGTTCAAACCTGTCCAAGGATAGTCCCACCGGACGCCGGAAACCCAATCCTTGACCCGAGCTTGACCGGCCGCCACCGGGCTGCCCGGCCACCGGCCGGTCAGGCGGGTCGGCCACCGGGCCGGTCAGGCGGGCGGGTTGGGGCGGGCCAGGCCGCGGTCGTAGGCGAAGATCACGGCCTGTACCCGGTCCCGGGCGCCGATCTTGGCCAGCACCCGGCCGACGTGGGTCTTCACGGTGGACTCCGCGAGGACGAGCCGCTCGGCGATCTCGCTGTTGCTCCAGCCCCGGGCGACGGCGACCAGGATCTCGTGCTCGCGCTCGGTGAGGGCGCCCAGCCTGCTGTCCTGGGCCGCGACGGGGGTGCGCACGGGCAGGTGGTGGGCGTACGCGTCGAGCAGGCGCCGGGTGACGGCGGGGGCGACCACGGCGTCCCCGCCGGCCACCGCGCGGATGCCGGACAGGAGCTCCTCCGGGTGGGCGTCCTTGAGCAGGAAGCCGCTGGCCCCGGCCCGCAGCGCGGAGTGGGCGTACTCGTCCAGGTCGAAGGTGGTCAGCACCAGGATCCGGGACCGGCCGCCGGTGGTGACGATCCGGCGGGTGGCCTCGATGCCGTCCATGCCGGGCATCCGGATGTCCATCAGCACCACGTCCGGCCGCAGGTCCGCGGCCAGCCGCACGGCCTCGGCGCCGTGGGCGGCCTCGCCGACCACCTCGGTGTCGGGCTGGCTCTCGAGCAGCATGCGGAAGCCGTAGCGCTGGAGCGGCTGGTCGTCGACGATCAGCACGGTGGTCACGCCGGTCCCCCTGTCAGATCGGCGGTGTCGGTCCTCAGGTCGAGCACGGCCTCCACCGTCCAGCCGCCGCCGGGCGCCGGGCCCGCGGTGACGGTGCCGCCGTAGAGGGCGGCGCGCTCCCGGATGCCCGACAGGCCGTGGCCCTCGCGGTCCGGCGGCGCGGGCGCGGCTCCACCGGCCGGCGGGCCGCTGTCGCGGACCAGTACGCGCAGCCGGGCGCCCTCGGAGCTGAGCGAGACGTGCGCCCGGGTGTCGGGGCCGGCGTGCTTGAGGGTGTTGGTCAGCGACTCCTGGACGATCCGGTAGGCCATCAGTCCGACGCCCCGGTCCAGTCCGTCGAGATCTCCGGACACCGAGTAGACCACCTGCGGCCCGGCGGCCCGGATCCGGGCGCAGAGCCCGTCCAGGTCGGTGATGCCCGGCTGCGGGGTGAACTCGGCGGCGGCCTCGCCCTGGTCGCGCAGTACGCCCAGCACCCGCCGCAGCTCCCCGAGCGCCTGGCGGCTGGTGTCACCGATCAGCAGCAGCGCCTCGCGGCCGCGCTCGGGGGAGCTGCGGGCCGCGTACGCGCCGCCGTCGGCGAGGGTGACGATGACGGACAGGTTGTGGCCGACGATGTCGTGCATCTCCCGGGCGATCCTGGTCCGCTCGGTGACGGCGGCCAGCCGGCTGCGCTGGTCCCGCTCGATCTCCAGCCGGGCCGCCCGCTCGCGCAGCCCGGCCAGCTGGGCGCGCCGGATCCGCACCGCGATGCCGAGGGCGACGGCCGCCGTGGCCGCGCTGAACAGGAAGAACAGCGCGTCGCCGACCGGAAGTCCGCCGGCCACCTCGGCGGCCACCAGCCCGGTCGCGGCGGTCATCGCCGCGCACGCCCAGGCCAGCTGCCGCAGCCTGCCGTGCAGGGCCAGGCTGTAGAGGGCGACCAGCAGCGCGACGTCGGCCCGCAGCGCGGCGCCCAAGGACCACTGGAGGACGAAGACGGTCATCACGGCGGCGAACGCCGCCGTGGGCAGGCGCCGGCGCCACAGCAGCGGCAGCACCAGCCCGGCCTGCAGGGCCGCCGTCGCGCCGAGCGGCAGCCGGGTGAAGTGCAGCCGGTGCTCGCGCGAGCCCTCCACCCCGCCGTGGAGGAGGTCCGGCAGGCAGAACAGCAGGACGACCACGGCCACCACGGCAGCGTCCAGCAGCCACGGCCGGGCCCGGTC
Organism: Kitasatospora sp. NPDC002227; assembly: GCF_040296285.1. Lineage (NCBI taxonomy): Bacteria > Bacillati > Actinomycetota > Actinomycetes > Kitasatosporales > Streptomycetaceae > Kitasatospora > Kitasatospora sp. NPDC002227. The sequence goes on along the minus strand of NZ_JBEOWY010000036.1, from coordinate 70,149 downwards.
CGCCTGCCGGACGCGCTGGCCGAGGAGGGCCAGCCGCCCGAGCAGGTCGCCGGAGGACGACGCGGAAGGGTGGCTCACGGTCGTCACCTGCCGTAGGAGGGGAATGGACTGCGAGTCTCTCAGACGTCCGAGCGCACCAGGCGCACGGCCGCCCCGGCCAGGGCGAGCACCGTCCAGGCCAGGAAGACCAGCAGCCCGGCGGTGGGCGAGAGCGTGGTGGTGTCGTGGTGCAGGGCGAACATCGCCTCCCCCGCATGGCTGGGCAGGTAGGGGCTGAGGTGGCTCTGCCAGTCGGTGGGCAGCAGCGAGACCAGGCCCGGCACCAGCATCAGCGAGGCCACCAGGACGGAGATGCCGCCGGCCACCGAGCGCAGCAGCGCGCCGAGCGCGACGCCGATCACCCCGACCAGCGCCAGGTAGACGCTCGCCCCGAACAGCCCGCGCACCGCACCGGCGCTGGAGAGGGTCATCGCCGCCCGGGTACCGGCCAGGATGCCGGTGTCGGTGAGGAAGGCGGCGAACACCCCGACGGTGGCCAGCACCAGCGCGATCACGGCGTACACGCCCGCCTTGGCCCACAGCACCGGCAGGCGGCGCGGCACGGCGGCCAGGGTCGAGCGGATCATGCCGGTGGAGTACTCCCCGGCGGCGATCAGCACCCCGAGCACGCCGAGCGCGAGCTGGGCGAAGTTGGTGCCGAACAGCGAGAGGCTCAGGGTGCTGGCGTCGGCGAAGTCCCGGTCCATGTGCCGCCCGGAGTCGAGCCGGGACTTGAACTGGGCGGCGGCGATCAGGCCGAACGCGATCAGGAAGACCAGGGCCAGGCCCAGGGTGATCCAGGTCGAGCGCAGCGACCACAGCTTGGCCCACTCCGAGCGCACCACCCGTGCGGCGGTGACCTTGTACGCGGGGCGCGCGGGGCGGGCGTCGGCGGCCGGGGCGGCCGGGCTCGGTGCGAGGGTGCTCATGCCGCGCTCCTCAGGGTCTCGGCGGGGGCGGTGGTGGTGCCGTGGTACTCGACGGCGTCGCGGGTCAGGTCCATGAACGCCTCCTCCAGGGAGACGGTGCGGGGGCTGAGCTCGTACAGCGCGATGCCGTGCTCGGCGGCGGCCGTGCCGATCTCGCGGGCGGTGCGACCCGTGACCAGCAGCTCCTCGGAGCCGGAGCGGCCGGTGATCTCCACCCCAGTGCCGGCCAGCACGGAGCGCAGCTTGGCCGGGTCGGCGCTGACGACCTTGACGATGTCGCCGCCCGCCTGGCGGACCAGCTCCTGGACGGTGGTGTCGGCGAGCAGACGGCCCCGGCCGACGATGATCAGATGGTCCGCGACGAGGGCGACCTCGCTCATCAGGTGCGAGGAGACGAAGACGGTCCGCCCCTCGGCCGCGAGCGAGGTGAGCAGGTTGCGGATCCAGAGCACGCCCTCGGGGTCGAGACCGTTGACGGGCTCGTCCAGCATCACGGTGGCCGGGTCGCCGAGCAGGGCGGCCGCGATGCCGAGCCGCTGTCCCATGCCGAGCGAGAACGCCCCGGCGCGCTTCTTCGCCACCGACTGGAGGCCGGTGAGCTCGATGACCTCCTCGACCCGGCGGCGCGGGATGCCGTGGGTGTGCGCCTGGGCGAGCAGGTGGTTGAACGCGGTGCGGCCGGGGTGGATCGACCTGGCCTCGAGCAGCGCGCCGACCTCCTGCAGCGGGGCGGCGTGCTCGGCGTAGCGGCGGCCGTTGACCCGCACCGAGCCGCTGGTGGGCGCGTCCAGGCCGACGATCATCCGCATGGTGGTGGACTTGCCCGCCCCGTTGGGCCCGAGGAAGCCGGTGACCGTGCCCGGCTTCACGGTGAAGTCCAGCCGGTCGACGGCGGTCTTCTCCCCGTACCGCTTGGTCAACTGGTGTGCCTCGATCATCGCTCACCCTCACGCTCGTGGGCCGCCTGCGCGGCGGCCGGTGCCTCCACGCTAGGGAGGCCGGCGGCGCGATCCGTGGTACCCGGGGCGGATCATCCCGGGGCGGGTAGTACCCGGGTACCACGGGCGGGTTCAGCCGCGCAGTCGCGCGAGCCAGGCCTCGACGGCGTCCGGCGAGCGGGGCAGGGCGGCGGAGAGGTTCTCACGGCCGTCGGCGGTGACCAGGATGTCGTCCTCGATCCGCACCCCGATGCCGCGGTACTCCTCGGGCACGGTCAGGTCGTCCGGCTGGAAGTACAGGCCGGGCTCGACGGTGAGCACCATGCCGGGCTCCAGGGTGCCGTCCACGTACGCCTCGGTGCGGGCCACCGCACAGTCGTGGACGTCCAGGCCGAGCATGTGGCCGGTGCCGGAGAGGGTCCAGCGGCGGTGCAGGCCGAGTTCGAAGGCCTCCTCCACCGGGCGGTCGCCGAGCAGGCCCCAGGCGGCCAGGTGTTCGGCGAGGGTGCGCTGGGCGGCCAGGTGGAAGTCCCGGAAGGCGGCGCCGGGCTTCACGGCGGCGATGCCGGCCTCCTGGGCGGCGAGCACGGCCTCGTACACCTTGCGCTGCACGGGGGTGAAGCGGCCGCTGACCGGGAGGGTGCGGGTGATGTCGGCGGTGTAGAGGTGCTTGGTCTCCACCCCGGCGTCGAGCAGCAGCAGGTCGCCCGGGCGGGCCTGGCCGTCGTTGCGGACCCAGTGCAGGGTGGTGGCGTGCGGCCCGGCGGCGCACACGGAGGGGTAGCCGGAGTCGTTGCCCTCGATCCTGGCCCTGGTCCAGAAGGTGCCCTCGATCCGCCGCTCGGGCGTCGGTGTGTCCGTGCCGAGCACCCGCACCACGTCCTCGAAGCCGCGGGCGGTGGCCGCGCAGGCGAAGCGCAGCTCCGCTATCTCGAACTCGTCCTTGACCAGGCGCAGTTCGGAGAGGAAGACGCGGAACTCCTCGTCGCCCTCGGCGGTCACCCGCCCGCTCAGCACCGCCTCGACCTCGGGGTCGTAGCCGCGCAGCAGGCGGACCGGGCCCGCCACCCGGCCCAGGTGCTCCAGCACGGAGCGGACGTCGTGGCAGGGCAGGCCGAGGAGCTGCTCGCTCTCGGCGAGGGTGTTGCGCCGGCCGTCCCAGAGCTCGCCGCGCTGGTCCCGCCAGAACTCGCCGTTGCCGCGGTCGGACCGGGGCAGCAGGTGGGCACTGGCCCGGTGGCCCGCTGCCGCCGGCTCCAGCACCAGCACGGCCTCCTCGGACTGGTCGCCCGTCAGGTAGGCGTAGTCCGAGGAGGCGCGGAAGGGGTACGGGATGTCGTTGGCGCGCACCTTCGACCGGCCGGCCGGGACCACCAGCCACTCGCCGGGGAAGCGCGCGGAGAGCGCGGCCCGGCGGCGGGCCGTGTGCGCGGCCTGCGGGAGCGGCTCCAGGTCGTACTGCTCGGTGTCGGCCCACCCCTGCGCCATGTTCGCGGCGAGCTCCTCGCTCACGCCCGCGATCAGGCCGTTCTTCCGGGCCTTGCGCTCACCGGCGGGCACTTCGGGGGACACGTGCTCGGCCAAAACCGCCTCCTGGACGACTCGGTCGGCTGACGGATGATCAATCGACGGCCCCGGCAGGCTACTTGGCGAGCACTCCGGTGCCAAGCACCGGTTCCGCCGGTCCGGCCAGCGCGGCGGCCACAGTGTCCAGGGCGGCGTCGGCGGACTCGCCGGCCAGGTAGAAGTGGCCGCCGGGGAAGGCGTGCTGGGTGCTCGCTCCGGCGGTCACCACCGTCCAGCGGGCGATGTCCTCGGCGCTGTAGTGGTCCTCCTCCCCGCCGAGGAGGGTGAGCGGGCAGTGCAGCAGCGGGCCACTGGGCGGCTCCGCGAGGTAGGAGTCGCAGAGCGTGAAGTCGGCACGCAGCACGGGCAGGAGGAGCTCGAGCAGCTCCGGGTTGGCGAGGACTTCCTCGGAGGTGCCGCCCATCGTGCGCAGGTCCGCCACGAACTCCTCGTCGCTCCAGCCGGCCCTGCCGGGCTTCGGCGGTTCGGTGCCGGGGCCGCCGCAGCCGCTCAGCAGCAGCTGCTCGGGGCCGCGCTCGCCGAGCCGGGCCGCCGTGAGCGCGAGGCCGTGGGCGAACAGCGCGCCCATGCTGTGCCCGAACAGCGCGTAGGGCCGGTCGAGTTCGGGCCGCATCGCCGCGTACAGCTCGGCCAGCGCCGAAGGGTAGTCCGTCAGGAGCGGCTCGCTGAACCGGGCTTCGCGGCCGGGCAGGTGGACGGCCCGCAGCTCGACGTCCGCGGGGAGCCGGTTGGCCCAGCGCCGGTAGAAGCTCGGGCCGGCGCCGGCCGGCGGGAGGCAGAACAGCCGCAGCCGCGCACCGGGCCGGGGCGCGGGGGTCTGCAGCCAGGGGGTGCGGGGCACGGTGGTCATGGGTACTGGTCCTCGGCGCTGGGCGGGGTGACGGTCCGTCCGGTCCAGCATCTCAGGCCCGGTCCGCCGCCCTCGCGGCGCCCCACCGCCGGGCGGCTCAGTCCTGCCCCGGCGCCGGAGCCAGGCCGGCGGTGCGGGCGGCCACCCGGGCCTGGACGGTGAACAGCCTGTCCCGGGCCTGCCGGTCGAGCTTGTCGAGGTGGCCGTAGGCCTCCAGGGTCACGAAGCCGTGCACCGTCGCCCAGGCCAGCAGCATCGCCTCCTCGGCGTCCGGCACCGGCACGCTGCCGAACCGGCCGCGCTCGGCCGTGTCCGTGACGAGCTCGACCAGGTGCTCCATCGCCCGCCGGGCGGCCACCACGGTCGGGCCCTCCTCGGGGGCCGCGTAACCGGGCACCGGGGAGCCGAAGATGAGCGCGAACCGCTCGGGGTTCCGCTGCGCCCAGGTGCGGTAGGTCGTGCAGACGGCCAGGAACCGGCCGTCCAGGTCCTCGGCCGGCAGGGTGCTGCGGGTGGCCGTGAGCTCGTCCGAGAGGCTGTGGTAGGAGTCGGCGACCAGCGCGGTCAGCAGTTCGTCCCGGTCGGCGAAGTAGCGGTACAGCGCGGGCGCGGTCATCCCGAGGCTGCGGGCGATGTCGGTGAAGCGGAGGTTCGCACTGCCGTGCTCACCGATCAGGCCCAGGGCGGCCTGCTTGATCTCCTCCACCGTCCCGGCCCGCAGCCGCTCCCGGCGGGTGCGGCCCTCGCCCACCTCAGTCATCGCGTCTCCCTTCGGCCCGTGCGACCGGCACCACATTGACAATCCGTACCCGTCGATGGATACGTTACGCCTCATAACAGCGTTATGGAACGTAACGCTTTGCTGGGGCGGAGCCCCGCACGACGTAACGGAGGACCTCATGCCCCAGCCACCGCAAGCCGTCACCGGGCCGCACCGGCCCGGGCCGCTCGGCCGAATAGCCGGCTGGAGCTTCCGCCACCGGGGCCGCACGGTGCTGCTGTGGCTGCTCGCCGTCGGCGTGGCCGTCGGCCTCTCGGCCGGCCTCGGCGCCAAGTACAGCGCGGACTACACCGCCCCCGGCTCCGACTCCAAGCAGGCCCAGCAGCTGCTCACCCGGGACTTCCCGGGCCTGGGCGGCGAGTCCGTCAGCCTGGTGCTGCACTCCGACTCCGGTGTGACCGGCGCCGCCACCCGCGACCAGGTCAAGAGCCTGCTCGGCCGGATGAGCCAGGTCGCGCACGTCGGCGGCATCGACGACCCGTACGGCCCGCGCGGCAAGGTCTCCCCCGACGGCCGCACGGCCCTGGGCCAGATCCACCTCGACGTCACCAGCGCCCCCGACATGCCCAAGGAGGACACCCACCGGCTGCTCGACCTGGCCAAGGCCGCCGACGGCGGGCTGCAGGTCCGCCTCGGCGGCATGGCCGTCCAGCAGGCGGAGCAGGGCGCGATCGGCTCCGAGGGCATCGGCATGGCGGCCGCCGCCCTGATCCTGGTGCTCACCTTCGGCTCCGTGGTGGCCGCCGGCCTGCCGCTGCTCACCGCGCTCGGCGGACTCGCCGTCAGCAGCACCCTGCTGCCCGTCCTCGCCGCCGTCATGCCGGTGCCGGACTGGTCCACCTCGCTGGCCGCGATGCTCGGCATCGGCGTCGGCATCGACTACGCGCTGCTCCTGGTCACCCGCTACCGCGAGTGGCGCGCCGAGGGCCTGGACTCCGAGGCCGCCACCGTCGCCGCCCTGGACACCGCCGGGCGCGCCGTCGTGGTCGCCGGGCTGACCGTGGTGGTCAGCATGCTCGGGCTGTTCGCGATGGGCCTGTCCTTCATGCGCGGCGCAGCGGTCTCGGCGATCCTCTCCGTGCTCGTCGTGCTCGCCGCCTCCGCCACGCTCTTCCCCGCCCTGCTCGGCTACCTGGGCCGGCACATCGAGCGGCTGCGCCTGCCGCTGCCCCGCCGCAAGGCCGCCGAAGGCACGGTGGGCTCCGGCTGGCTGCGCTGGAGCCGCCTGGTCGAGCGCCACCGGGTGATCGGCGCCGTCGTCGGCGTGGTCGTCCTGCTCGCGCTCGCCGCGCCCTTCCTCGGCGTGCGCTTCGGCTTCCCCGACGCGGGCAACGACCCGGCCGGGCGCTCCAACCGCCAGGCGTACGACACGGTGGCGGCCGGCTTCGGGCCGGGCAGCAACGGCCCGCTGGTCCTGGTCGCCGAGCTCGCCCCCAGCACCCGCCCGGACGCGGCCGCCGGACTGCCCGCCACGCTGCGCGCGGTGCCCGGCGTCGTCGCCGTCACCCCGCCGGCCCCCAGCGCCGACGGCCGCTCCCTGCTGCTGACGGTCGTGCCGGCCACCGGCCCGCAGGACACCGCCACCAAGACCCTGGTCCGGAACCTGCGCGACCACGTCCTGCCCACCGCCGCGGGCCCCGGCGTCCAGGTCCACGTCGGCGGCGCGACCGCCGCCGCGATCGACTCCACCGACAACATCGCCCGCCGCATCCCGCTGCTGGTCGGCGGCGTGGTGACGGTCTCGATGCTGCTGCTGGTCGTGGCCTTCCGCAGCCTGGCCGTGGCCCTCAAGGCCGCCGTGATGAACCTGCTCTCGGTCGGCGCCGCGTACGGTGTGGTCGCGCTCGTCCTGCGGGGCGGCACCGCCGGGCAGCTGATCGGCATCGACAACCCCACTCCGCTGCCCGCCTTCGTCCCGGTGCTGACCTTCGCCGTCCTGTTCGGGCTCTCGATGGACTACGAGGTGTTCCTGGTCAGCCGGATGCGCGAGGCCTGGCTGCGCTCGGGCGACAACGCCGAGTCCATCGTCAGCGGCCTGGCCGGCACCGCCCGGGTGATCACCGCGGCGGCCGCCATCATGGTCGCCGTGTTCGCAGCCTTCGTCCCCTCCCCCGACCTCCCGATCAAGGTGATCGGTGTCGGCATGGGCTCGGCGATCCTGATCGACGCCACCCTGGTGCGCCTGCTGCTCGTCCCGGCCGTGATGCACCTGCTCGGCCGCGGCAACTGGTGGCTCCCCGCCTGGCTGGACCGCCGGCTGCCCCACCTCCACGTCGAGGGCCACACCGAGTTCTACCTGCCCTCCCCCACCAACGAGGAGCCCCGCTCCCCCGCCCCCGTCGGCTGACCGCCCTCGGGCCTCCGGCACCCGCCGGAGGCCCGAGCCGCGTTGACGGCCCATAAGGTGATCATGTGACGATCTCCGACCCGACCGTGCAGGCCCTGATCACCGACCCCTACGCCGGCTACGCCGCCCTGCGCGCCGCCGGCCCCGTGCACCGGGTCACCGGCCCGGACGGCCTGCCGGTCTGGCTGGTGACCGGCTACGCGGACGTACGGCGGCTCCTCGCCGACCCCCGCCTCGCGCTCGACAAGGCCCATGCCGCCCCCGGCAACTACCAGGGCCTGCGGCTGCCGCCCGCCCTCGACGCCAACCTGCTCAACCTGGACCCGCCCCACCACACCCGGATCCGCCGGCTCGTCTCGCAGGCCTTCACCCCGGCCCGGATCGCCGCGCTGCGCGGCCCGGTCGAGCGCGTCGCCGAGCAGCTCCTGGACGCGATGGCCCCACTCGGCCGCGCCGACCTGCTCACCGCCTACGCGGCGCCGCTGCCCATCACCGTCATCTGCGACCTGCTCGGCGTCCCCGCCGACGACCGGCACGACTTCCGGGCCTGGACGGACACCCTCATCACCCCCGACCCGGCCTGCCCGCAGGACGCGAAGGCCGCCGTCGGCGCGATGCTCGCCTTCTTCACCGACCTGATCGGGCGCAAGCGCCGCGAGCCCGCCGACGACCTGCTCTCCGACCTGATCGCCGTCCGGGAGGAGGGCGACCGGCTCAGCGAGGACGAGCTCACCTCCCTCGCCTTCCTGATCCTCTTCGCCGGCTACGAGAACACCGTCCACCTGATCGCGAACGCGGTGCTCGCGCTGCTCACCCACCCCGAGCAGCTCGCCGCCCTGCGCGCCGACCCGTCGCTCGTCAGCGGCGCCGTCGAGGAGTTCGCCCGCTTCGACGGCCCGGCCCCGCTGGCGATCCGCCGATTCCCCCGTGCGGACGTCACCATCGGCGGCGTCACCGTCCCCGCCGGTGAGACCGTCCTGCTGGCCATCGCCTCCGCCAACCGCGACCCCGCCCGGTTCGCCGACCCGGACCGGCTCGACCTGCGGCGCGAGGCCGGCGGCCACCTCGCCCTCGGCCACGGCATCCACTACTGCCTCGGCGCCCCGCTCGCCCGCCTCGAGACCGAACTCGCCCTCACCGCCCTGCTGCGGCGCTTCCCCGCCCTCGCCCTGGACGCCCCCGCCGACGACCTGCGCCACCGCCCGGCCCTGCGCGCCCGCGGGCTGCTCGCCCTCCCCGTCCGGTACTGATCCACTGTGCTGACGGGGGCTCAGCGCTAGACTTCCGTGCTGTCAGGCGATGTGTCGGACTCGCTCCGACCGACCCCGGGAGCGCCGATCGTGACCGAGACCGACCTGCCCGACCCGTACGGGAGCAGTGCCGACGTCATCGTCGTGGGCGCCGGCCCGGCGGGCTCCGCTGCGGCGTACCACCTGGCCCGGGCGGGGCTGGACGTCCTGCTGCTCGAGAAGACGGCCTTCCCCCGGGAGAAGGTGTGCGGGGACGGGCTGACGCCGCGGGCGGTCAAGCAGCTGACGGATATGGGCATCGACGTGTCCGAGAGCGCCGGCTGGCTGCACACCAAGGGCCTTCGGGTCGTCAGCCGCCGCGCCCAGCTGGAGCTGGACTGGCCGGAGTCCGCGGCCTTCCCGGACTTCGGGATCGTCCGCCGCCGGGCCGACTTCGACGAACTGCTGGTCCGCCGGGCCGAGGCGGCCGGCGCCCGGCTGGTCGAGCTGGCGAACGTGTCCGGGCCCGTACTGGACGACCGCACCGGCCGGATCACCGGCGTCACGGCCGGACTCGGCCCCGAGAAGCGGCCGGTCTCCTTCGCCGCGCCGCTGGTGGTGGCCGCCGACGGCAACTCCACCCGGCTGGCCGTGTCCATGGGCCGCCACCGCCGTACCGACCGCCCGATGGGCGTCGCCTTCCGGACGTACTTCACCAGCCCCCGGCACGACGACCGGTACCTGGAGTCCTGGCTGGACCTGTGGGACCGCCGCGGGGCCCAGCCCCGGCTGCTGCCCGGCTACGCCTGGGTGTTCGGCATGGGCGACGGCACCAGCAACGTGGGCCTGGGCGTGCTCGACACCTCCGGCGGCGCCGAGCCGGACTGGCACGAGCTGCTGCGCACCTGGTGCGCCGAAGTACCGGCGGAGTACGGCTTCACGCCCGAGCACATGACCACCCCGATCCGGGGCTCGGCCCTGCCGATGGCCCTCAACCGCCGACCCCACTACGCGGACGGGCTCCTGCTGGTCGGCGACGCCGGCGGCACGGTCAGCCCGACCACCGGCGAGGGCATCGCCTACGCCCTGGAGTCCGGCCGCCTCGCCGCCGAGGTCGCCGTCCAGGCCCACGCCCGCCGGACGGCAACGGGCCGCGAACGCACCCTGCAGTCCTACCCCCGGGCCCTCAGGGACACCTACGGCGGCCACTTCACCCTGGGCCGCGCCTTCGTCAAGGTCATGGGCCACCCCCAGGTCCTGAAGCTGTGGGCGGACCACGGCCTGGCCCGCCCGACGGCGATGAAGTTCGTCTTCAAGCTGATGGTCAACCTCGCCGAGCCGACCGCCGGCGACCCGACGGACCGCGTCATCAACGCCCTGACCAGGCTGACCCCCAGGGGCTAGCTTGATCTTCAACCTGTGCGGCGAGGTGCGGGGAGCTTGGGCGGGTCGGCGGGGCAGAGTGCGTCCGGGATGTCGAACTCGGTGCTCTGTCCGTGCGTCACCCGGCGGACCTCCGCCTTGAGCAGGATGCGCCCGACCTGGTCGAGGACCCGGCGGGCCAGGACATGGTGCTCCTCGGCCCGGTTCACCCGCTCCTCCAGGTGGGCCGCCCCGGCCACCGCGTGTTCCCAGCGGCTGGCCGGCACCTCCATCCAGTCGGCGACCTGACGGCCGACCATCCGCCGGATCACGGCGGGGACCGCGCCCCGCACCCCCGGCGGTGCGATGTGGTGGTAGAGCTCCAGCAGGGCCTCGGTCAGCGCGACGCCCTCGGCGGACGGGCCCAGGTGGTGCGGCTCCATCTCCCGCCAGACCTGCCGGGCCTCGGCCAGCGTGTCGGGGGCGGCGTCCGGCCGCAGGCCCAGCAGCACGCCGACGACCCGCCAGGTGTAGTAGTAGTCCTCGGCCTCCTGCGGGGAGCAGTGGATCCCCATCCGCTCCATTCCGTCCAGGACCGTGACCGAGAAGATCAACGTGGCGCCGAGCAGGTCCTCCTGACAGATCGGGACACCGTGCTCGGCGACGTCCCAGTGGCCGTCGCGGATCAGCAGCTGCCGCACCGCCGCATGGATGAGACGGACCTTCTGGATCGCGGGGATCAGGTCCCCGTGCGGCCCGAGCGGGTCCGGCGCCATCATGTGCAGCAGGAACTGCGTGGTCTCGGACAGCCGCCGGTGCGGGTGGTCGAGGCGGTGGGTGGTGTGCAGCAGCTTCGCGCCCATCGGCGCCGCGTAGCACCCGACCATCGCCCCCAGCGACAGCGCCGAGGCGACGTGCACCCCGTCGTGCCGGAAGAACGCGTGCACCCGCGCGATGCGCTCGGCGTCCACCCAGTCCGGCACGGGCCTGGTCCCGGTCAGGTAGGCGCGCAGGACGGCCGGCAGGTCCTCCGGCACCAGCTGGTCGTTGTGGCGCAGGCCGTGCAGCACCTGGTTGGCATGCGCCATCTCGCCCGAGTCCAGCAGCTCGACGACCACTTGGTCGGCCAGTGGGTCCCCTTCACTGCGCAGGACTGCCGGCGACGGCCTGAGGTACTCCACCACGTCTGATCCGCTCTCTCGACGCGAGCCGGCGCCTCGGCCGGGCCGGTCGACACCGTCAGGCTGCTCACGCCGGGCGCCGGTCCAACCGGGAACCCGCCAAACCCATCCGATCGGATGGACCCGCCCCTACTCGATGCCCTCCGGCTCCGCCTCCTGTTCGACGCGGCCCTGCGGCCCGGCCAGGCCCCGGCGGACCGAATCCAGGATCGTCATGCCCTGGCCGACCAGCCCGGCGGCGATCTCACCCAGGCCGTCGGTGCCGTTGAGCACGTTGACGTTGGCACCCGCCAGCCCGCCGGCCGCCTCCTTGACGATCTGCGGCAGCTGGTCGATCAGCATCCGGTCCAGCGCGACCCGGTCGTACGAAGCCGCCGCCTCGGCCTGGATCTTCATCCGCTCCGCATCCGCCAGCGCCAGCGCCCTGATCCGCGCGGCCTCCGCCTCGGCCGGCTTCACCACCTCGGCGACCAGCTGCTGCTGCCTCAGCTCGGCGGCGCGCTGCGCCAGCTCGGTCTGCGCCGCCAGCACCTCCTGCTGCGCGTGCGCCTGCGCCAGCGGGCCAGCCTGGGCGGCCTGGGCCTGGGCCCGGTCCACCTCGGCGCTGTACTGCGCCTTCACCACCGCCGTCTCCCGGGCGTACTCGGCCTGCTTGCGGGCCGACTCCTGCTCCGCCTCCACCGCGACCTGAGTGGCCTGCGCCTGGGCGATCTGGGCCTGGCGCTGGATGGCCGCCCGGTGCGGGGCCGACATCGCGGCGATGTAGCCGGTGTCCCCGTCGTCGATCGACTGGATCTGCAGCGAGTCCACGATCAGGCCGATCTTCGCCATCTCGGCCTTCGAGGTGTCGAGCACCTCGGTGGCCAGCTTCTGCCGCTCGGTGACGATCTCCTCGACCGTCATCGAGCCGATGATGGCCCGCAGGTGCCCGGCGAAGATCCGCCCGGTCAGCACCGACATCTGGTCCTGGTCGGAGAGGAAGCGCTGGCCGGCGTTGACGATGCTCTCGGTGTCGTTGCCCACCTTGAAGGCGATCACCGCCCGCGCCGTCAGCGCGATGCCCTGCTTGGTCACACAGGTCTCGGCGACCTCCGCCTCGCACATCGCCAGGGTCAGGAACCGGACCTTGCGGAAGACCGGCGGCACGAACGTCCCGTGCCCGGTCACCACCCGGAACGGCGCACCCGCCAGACCCCGTCTCCCACCGGAGATCAGCATCGCCTGGTCGGGCGCGGGAACGCGATAACCGAACATCCTGGTTGCCTCCTCAGCGGAATCCGGCTGGGGCGCCGGTGGGGTCCGTCCACTCGATGACATCGACCTGCCGGGCACCGCGCGAGTCGATCACCAGCACGGACGTCCCCTCCGGCAGCGGCTCCTCGGACCAGGCCAGGAAACTCTCCGTCCCGCCCCTGATCCGCACCACCACCTCACCGGGCCCGGCGGCTCCCCTGGTCGCGATCACCAGCACCCCGGGGCACCCGATCACGGCCTCGTCCACCCCCATCGCCGGCCGCCCCTCTCACCTGTCGCACGTCGCCCAGTCACCCTGCCAGCACCGACCGCCGACACCGGCCAGGCGCGCGAGCGGGTCACCGTACCGGAGCAGCCCGCCCGCGTGTCCGGCCGCGTCCGCCCGGGTCGGGGCGGTGGCGTTGCGTACGGTCGGCGGGGGCGCCGCCGAACTCCGGGCGGCGGACCACACCTCCGTCGAAGGAGACCGGCAGCCGTGCAACGCAAGTGGTGGACGCTGATCGCCGTCTCGGTCGCGACATTCATGCTGCTGCTCGACATCACGGTGGTGAACGTCGCCCTGCCGTCCATCCGCAAGGACCTGGACGCGAGCTTCACCGACCTGCAGTGGGTGTTCGACGCGTACACCCTCTCGCTGGCCGCGCTGGTGCTGACGGCCGGTTCGCTGGCCGACCGGCTCGGGCGGCGCCGTGCCTTCGCCACCGGGCTGGTGATCTTCTCCGGCGCCTCGCTGCTCTGCGGCCTGGCACCGAACCCGGTCTTCCTCAACGTCTCCCGTGCCGTGCAGGGGGTGGGCGGCGCGGTGATGTTCGCGGTCTCGCTCGCCCTGGTCGCGCAGGAGTTCCTGCCCGGCCGCGAGCGCGGTACCGCGATGGGCATCTACGGGGCGACGATCGGGGTGGCCGTCGCCGTCGGGCCGCTGATCGGCGGCGCGGTCACCAGCTCGCTCGGCTGGGAGTGGATCTTCTTCCTGAACGTGCCGATCGGCGCGGCGGCACTGGTCGTCACCTACCTGAAGCTGGCGGAGAGCCGCGACCCGAACGCCAGCCGGATCGACTGGGCCGGCGTCACGGCCTTCAGCAGCGGCCTGTTCCTGCTCGTCCTCGCGCTGGTGCGCGGCAACACCGAGGGCTGGGGCAGCGCCCTGATCGTGGCGCTGTTCATCGGCGCGGGCGTGCTGCTCGCCGCTTTCGTACTGATCGAGCGCCGCGTCCGGGAGCCGATGCTGCCGCTCGGGCTGTTCCGGCGCCACGCGTTCACCGGTGTGCAACTGGCCGCGTTCGCGGTCTCCAGCTCGCTGTTCGCCCTCTTCCTCTACCTGACCCTCTACCTGCAGAACTACCTCGGCCTCTCACCCTTCGCGGCGGGTGTCCGCTACCTGCCGACCACGCTGCTCAGCTTCCTGGTGGCGCCGGTGGCCGGGGCGCTGCTCTCCCGGGTGCAGGCCCGGCTGATGCTCTGCGCCGGGCTGCTCGCGGTCGGCGCCGGCCTGCTGCTGATGGGCGGCATCCGGGCCGGGGACAGCTGGACGGGCCTGCTGGCCGGCTTCCTGGTCGGCGGCGCGGGCGTCGGCCTGATCAACCCGGTGATCGCCGACGTCGCGGTGAGCGTGGTGCCCAAGGAGCGCAGCGGCATGGCGGCCGGCATCAACGACACCTTCCGGCAGGTCGGCATCGCGGTCGGCATCGCCGTCTGGGGGGCGATCTTCGTCGGCCAGGGCTCCCGCAAGGTCCGCGAACTGACGGCGGGCACGCCGATCGCGGAGGGAGCCCGCCCGCGCCTGCTGATCGAGGCCGCCTCCTCCGGCAGCCTGCCGCAGGCGCTCGACGCCCTGCCCGAACCGGCCCGGGCCGCCGCCTCGGCAGCGGCCCGGGCCGGCTTCCTCGACGGCCTCAACACCGTGCTCATGCTCGGCGGTGTGGTCAGCCTGATCGGCGCCGTCCTGGCCCTGTGGCTGGTCCGGGAGAACGAGATCGACCGCCAGTCGTCACCCGCCGCCGGGTGACGCCGGCTCAGTGGCAGGTGTACGTGAAGGCGGCTGAGGCGGAGCGGGAGTCCGGGGAGAGCACCTCCAGGGTCGCCGTCGCCGCCATGGTGCCCTTGCCCTCGAAGGTCCAGCGGAGCGTCACGTCCGTCTGGTGGCTGCCCTTCGGCACCGGCTGGGCCATGTCGGCGGAGACCGTGCCGTCGCTGCGGCGCCACCGGTAGGTGACCGTGCCGCCCCGGCCCTCGGTCCGCAGCGTTCCGGTGACCGTCTCGGTGCCGTCGCAGGACGGACCGCCCTGGTCCGTGCGAACGGAGACCGCGGTCACCGAGAGCGGCTTCGCGGAGCCCTGCCAGAACAGCCAGCCCAGCACGGCGAGCAGGACCACCAACGGCAGCAGCCACCACCGACGCCGCCGGCGTGGCTTCGGCGCCTCCGCCTCCGTCGGCTCGCCGGGCCGCACGGTGCCGTGCCAGACGGCCGCGGCGAGCGCCGGCACCTCCCCGGCGGCGCCCGGCACCCCCGGGCCGAACCGGCGCAGCCCGTCGGCCCCGGGCTCACCCGTCGCCTCCGCCGGCTCCGGCTCCGGCTGAGCCACCGCAGGGGCAGACAGTTCGACGGTCCCGACGGTGTCGGCCGGGGTGGCCGGGGTGGCCGGGGTGGCCGACAGCTTGACGGTGGCGGCGGTCCCGGCGGGGGCGTCCGACAGCTTGACGGTGGTGGTCTCGGCAGGGGCCGCTGCCAGCTTGACGGTGGAGACGGGCGTGGCCCAGACCTCCTCGTCGAGCAAGGTGGCGCTCTCGGCCTCCTCGCCGAAGGCGGGTACGTCGGCGGACGGGAGCCGCACCGTCGCGGCGGCGGCGGGATCGGGCGGAACCGGTCCGTCGAGGCGCAGCGTACGGTCCTGCTCCGGGGCGGTCTCCGGGGTCGGGCGTTCCTGAGATGTCATCCTGGGGCTCTTCCTGGCAGGTGGTGCGGGGTGGTCAGCGAAGCGTGCAGTTGAAGGCGTAGAGCTCCTGGTAGCTGCCCTGGCCCCCGGCCGCGGCCGGGTCGGTGTCGACCTCCAGGCCCCAAGCGGTGGAGCTGTCCCCGAAGATGTGGTTGACCGGGATCGCTGCGCTGGTCTGGCCCTTGGCGAGCGTGATGCTCTAGGTCGCCACAACCTTCTTGGCTGAGTCGTGGTCGATCCAACTGAGCGTCAGAGTCCCGGTGTTGGCACCGTTGGACGTGACATGCACGGTGGTCTGGACTCCATAGGTCCCGTAGCAGCCGAGGCGGTCGACGCTCAGGCTCCTGACGCGCAGCGGCGTCGGCGGGGGCGGCGCGGGAGTCGACGGGCTCGGTGGGGTCGGCGTCCCGGCGGTGGACGGCGGATCCGTCACCGGACCGGGGCCCGGCGGGGGCGTGTCCGGGGTGCCGGGGCCAGGGGTGCCCGGCGAGCCCGGAGTGCCCGGCGTGGTCGGGGTGGTGGCGGTGGCCGTCGCACCGGGCGTGGCACTGGTCGAGGGCGACGCCGAGGCGGAGGCGGAGGCGGACGGCGAGGCGGAGGGCGAACCGCTCGTGGACGGCCCCGCCGAGGTCGCGTTCACCACCGGCGACAGCGAGCTCGTCAGTTCCGGCGCCGGGCCGGCGACGGCCGTCACACCCGCGCTGTCCACACTGTTGGCGGCCGCGATTCCGGCCATCGTCCCGGCCACCAGCACGACGCCTGCGGCGCCCGCCGTGATGCGGGCCTTCCGGCTCAGCCGAGGGCGGTTCGCGGCCGAGGCCAGGTCCGCGCCGGCGCCGAGCACCGTGGTGGCCAGCGAGGTGCCGCCGGAGACCGCACCGCCGGCGGACGGGAGCAGCAGGGGCAGCAGCGCGACCAGTGCGGCGAGCACCCCGCGCCCGCGCTCCTCCCACTCCTCGCCGTACGCGGCCCGCGCCACCCGCTCGAGCTCCTCGACCAGCGCGGCCGCGCTCTGCGGGCGCTCCCCCGGCGCCTTGGCCAGACCGGCCCGGATCAGCGGCCGGACGGGCTCCGGCGCCAGCTCGTCGGGTATGGGCGCCTCGGTGTGCTTGACCGCCAACTCGACCAGCGTCGTACCGCTGTAGGGCTTGCTCCCGGTCAGGCACTCGAAGAAGGTCGCGGTGGCCGCGTACACGTCGCCGGACGGCGAGGCCGGCTCGCCCGCCCACTGTTCGGGAGCCATGTAGACGGGGGTACCGCCGACGCCCGGCCGCTCCCCGCTGCGCACCGCGATACCGAAGTCGACCAGCTTGGACGAGCCGTCGACGGTGACCAGCACGTTCTCCGGCTTGTAGTCGCGGTGCACCACACCGGCCGCGTGGGCGGCGGCCAGGCCCTGGAGGGAGCCCTTGAGCACCACCAGTGCCGCCTCCGGCGAGGTGGCGCCCTCCTGGCTCAGCAGCTTGCGCAGCGCGACGCCGTCCACCAGCTCCATCACGATCGCGGCGCCCTGCGGGCCTTCCACGTACTCGTAGAGCTCGGCCACCTGGGGCGAACTCAGGCCGCCGAGCAGCACGGCCTCCTTGCGGAAGGCGGTGGTGTCGCCGACCGCCGAGCTCAGGTACTTGACGGCGACCCGCGTGCCGGTGGCGTCGTGCCGGGCCAGCACCACCCGCCCGCTCGCCCCGGCGCCGAGCTCGCGCTCATGGGTGTAGCCGGGCAGCGCCCACAAGCCGTCGGTCTGGCCGTTCATCCTCGGTCTCTCCTGGTCTCTCTCGGGTCGGGCGAGCGCCGCAACACGCCACCGCGCTGTCGGCGACGTGCCCGCCGACCCTCCGGGTTCCCACCCGGGACGGATCGCAGGTCACGATTCGGATGCTTCGCACACCCCCGCAAGGCCCTTCGCACACAGGAGAGTTGGCCCCTGCGCCGCGCCGCTGCCCGGCCGGGAATTGTACGACCCCCGCCCGACACCCCCGGAACCGCTACACCCGCCCCCGGTACGCCGCGATCGCGATCTCCACGAACGACCGGACCAACGGGTTGGTGTCACCTTCGTTCCACACCGCCACCACCCGGCTCGGCGGCATGTCGGTCAGCGGCACCTCGGCCAGCTCCGCGGGCAGCTCGTGCCCGAGCGGGGCCAGGCCGACCGTGCCGTTCCACAGCACGGCCTGCACGCACTCCTGAACGGCCCGCACCACCGGGCCCTCGCGCAGGTCACCACCGTGCCAGTACGCCTGCCAGACCGGGTCCGTCCCCGGCGGGAACCGGAACCACCGGCGGTCGCCCAGCTCCGCCAGCCGCAGCCCGTCGCGGCGGGCCGGCGGATCGTCGGCGCGCAGCACCACGCCGACCGGATCGGTCCGCAGCGTACGCACCGCGAGGGCCCTCTCCTCGAAGGGCGCCCGGGTCAGGGCGACGTCGACCAGTCCGGCGCGCAGCCCGCAGGTCGGGTCGGTCAGGTCGGTCTCGCGGATGCGGACCTCGACACCGGGGTGGCTGCGGCGGTGGGCGGCGGCCAGCCTGGCCACCCCGGGGTCGGTGCCGTCGCCCCGGCCGCCGGCCCGGTACCGCCGGGCCGGCGGCGGGCTGAGGTGTTCGTACAACTTGATGCGTTCGCCTGACGGCCAACGGGCAGTCATGAGTGGTCCGCCGGGAGGTACCCCGCAGGCGCTGTCCTGGGGGCGACCACCCTCCACCCCCCGTGACACCCAGAGGTCATCCACGCCATGGCAGATCTGAACCGTCGCCGTTTCCTCCAACTGTCCGGCGCGACCGTCGCGTTCTCGGCGCTGTCGCAGAGCATCGCCCGAGCCGCGGCCATCGCCCCGGCCGGCACCACCGGCACCGTCCAGGACGTCGAGCACATCGTCGTGCTGATGCAGGAGAACCGTTCGTTCGACCACTACTTCGGGGCGATGAAGGGTGTGCGCGGCTTCGGCGACCCCCGCCCGGTGACGCTGCCGAGCGGGAAGCCGGTGTGGTACCAGACGGACAGCAGCAAGAAGACGGTGCTGCCGTTCCGCCCCCAGGTCAGCGACCTGGGCATGCAGTTCGTCCAGGACCTCAACCACGACTGGACCGGGAGCCACAAGGCCTTCAACAACGGCAAGTACGACCAGTGGATACCCGCCAAGACGGCCACCACGATGGCGTACCTGACCCGCGACGACATCCCGTTCCACTACGCCCTCGCCGACGCGTTCACCATCTGCGACGCCTACCACTGCTCGTTCATCGGCTCCACCGACCCGAACCGCTACTACATGTGGACGGGGTACACCGGCAACGACGGCACCGGCGGCGGCCCGGTGCTCGGCAACCAGGAGGCCGGGTACAGCTGGACGACCTACCCCGAGCGGCTCCAGCAGGCCGGGGTCTCCTGGAAGATCTACCAGGACATCGGCGACGGCCTGAACGCGGCCGGCTCCTGGGGGTGGATCAACGACGCCTACCGCGGCAACTACGGCGACAACTCGCTTCTGTACTTCAACAATTACCGCAACGCCCAGCCCGGCGACCCGCTGTACGACCGGGCCCGCACCGGCACCAACGCGGCGGCGGGCCAGGGCCTGTTCGACGTCCTGAAGGCCGACGTGGCGGCCGGCACACTGCCGCAGATCTCCTGGATCGCCGCCCCCGAGGCCTTCACCGAGCACCCCAACTGGCCCGCGAACTACGGCGCTTGGTACGTCTCCCAGGTGCTCGACGCGCTGACCTCCAACCCCGCCGTGTGGGCGAAGACGGCACTGTTCATCACCTACGACGAGAACGACGGCTTCTTCGACCACGTCGTCCCGCCGTTCCCGCCCTCCGGCGCCTCGCAGGGCAAGTCGACGGTGTCGACCGGCGCGGACTACTTCGCGGGCAACTCCAGCTACGCGGCCGGTCCGTACGGTCTCGGCCAGCGCGTGCCGATGCTGGTCGTCTCACCCTGGAGCACCGGCGGCTACACCTGCTCGGAGACCTTCGACCACACCTCGATCATCCGCTTCATGGAGACCCGCTTCGGGGTCAAGGAGCCCAACATCTCGCCCTGGCGCCGCGCGATCTGCGGTGACCTGACCGCCGCCTTCGACTTCACCGCCTCGAACGCGACGCCCGCCGCGCTGCCCTCCACGGCCGCCTACCTGCCGCCGGACCACAGCCGGCACCCGGACTTCGTGCCCACCCCGCCCGCCACCGCCACCATGCCGAAGCAGGAGGCGGGCGCCAAGCCCACCCGCCCGCTCAAGTACGCGCCGTACGTGGACGGTTCGGCGCTCACCGCCAGCTCGTACCAGCTCACCTTCAGCGGCGGCGCCTCGGCCGGCGCCCAGTTCCTGGTGACTTCGGCCAACCGCACCGACGGCCCCTGGACGTACACCGCCGAGGCGGGCAAGGCGATTGCGGACACCTGGAACACCAAGTACTCCAAGGGCGTCACGGACCTGACCGTCCACGGCCCGAACGGGTTCCTGCGCCGCTTCCGCAACCCCGGCACGACCGCCGGGCCCGAGGTCACCGCGCGCCACAACGCGACCACCGGGAACCTCGACCTGACGGTCACCAACTCCGGCAGCACCGGCGCCGTCCTCACCCTCACCAACGCCTACGGCGGCGCCCCGCAGTCGCTCACCGCCAAGCCGGGCGCGACCCTCACGTACACCGTCGACCTCAGCACCTGCCGCCACTGGTACGACGTGACCATTACCTCCAGCGCGACGGCCGACTTCGTCCGCCGCCTCGCCGGTCACGTCGAGACCGGCGCCCCGGGCCTCACCGACCCGGGCATCATCACCTACTGACCGGCCCCGCAGGGGCGGGCCGGACCGGGTGCTTGCTGAGGATGGACACCCGGTTGAACGCGTTGATGGTGACGGCCACCCAGACCACCGCCGAGATCTGATCCTCCGTCAGGCTCTCGCGGGCGGCGGCGTAGGCGCTCTCCTGGGCACCTGCGTCCGCCGGGTGGGTGGTCGCCTCGGCCAGGGCGAGGGCCGCCCGCTCCTGCGGGCCGAACAGCTCGGTGTCGCGCCAGGCCGCGAGCACACCGAGGCGCTGCACCGTCTCCCCGGCCTTCACCGCGGCCCTGGTGTGCGCGTCGAGGCAGAAGGCGCAGCCGTTGAGCTGGGAGACGCGCAGGTTGACCAGCTCCACCAGCCGGCGGTCCAGGCCGGCCTCCGCCGCCACCCCGCGGACGGCCTCGGCGGTTGCGAGCAGCGCCCGGTACGCCTGCGGGCTCTGCTTGTCGACGAACACCCGCGGATGCGTCGGGGCCGCTGCCGCCTCGCTGCTCACTGCACTCACCTGGAACCCTCCGGCCCGTCGCCTCTGCCCGCACTTCGCCGTACCATGATAGTTGAATCTGGAACCACCATGGCAAGCAGCAGAGCGGGAGCGTGCACCACCATGAGCACCAACGAGACCCAGCCACGGGTGGAGGTCCTCTCCGCCCGGGACGTACCGCTCGGCGGCCCCCGCGCGATGACCGTCCGGCGCACCCTGCCGCAGCGGGCCCGCACCCTGATCGGCGCCTGGTGCTTCGTCGACCACTACGGCCCGGACGACGTCGCCGCCACCGGCGGGATGGACGTCGCCCCGCACCCCCACATCGGCCTCCAGACCGTGAGCTGGCTGTTCAGCGGCGAGATCGAGCACCGCGACAGCCACGGCGTGCACGCCTTCGTCCGCCCGGGGGAGGTGAACCTGATGACCAGCGGGTACGGCATCTGCCACTCGGAGGTCTCGACCCCCGGCACGACCGTGCTGCACGGCGTCCAGCTCTGGGTCGCCCTGCCGGCCGAGCACCGGCGCACCGCGCGCGACTTCCGGCACCACGTCCCGGTGCCCGTCGCACTGGACGGCGGCGAGGTGCGGGTCTTCCTCGGCAGCCTGGCGGGCGACACCTCCCCCGTCCCCACCTTCACCCCGCTGCTCGGCGCCGAGCTCACCCTCCGCCCCGGCGCCACCGTCACCCTCGCGGTCGACCCCGCATTCGAGCACGGCCTGCTGGTCGACCAGGGCGAGGTCACCATGGCCGGCACCCCGCTGAAGCCCGCCGAGCTCGGCTACCTCGCCCCCGGCCCCGCCGCCCTGACCCTGGCCAACACCGGCACCACCCCGGCCCGGCTGATCCTGCTCGGCGGCCCGCCGTTCGAGGAACGGATCGTCATGTGGTGGAACTTCCTCGGCCGCGACCACCAGGAGATCGTCGAGGCCCGCACCGCCTGGCAGGACGCCACCGACCGCTTCGGCCACGTCACCGGCTACCCGGGCGACCGCCTCCCGGCCCCGATCCTGCCGCACACCACCCTCACCCCACGCGGCAACCCGCCGATGGCTACTCCCGGTAGAGCAGGAAGGTGACCCCGGCCGGCCCGGCGGCGGACACCAGCGCCCAGCCGGCCTGTCCGTGGCGCACCAGGACCGCACCTGACGCGGCGCCGGCCACCATGGCGGCGACCGCGACGGCCCGGCGGCGCTGGCGCGGTGCGGCCCCGCCCGCCGGGCGGGAGTCGGCCGCCAGGCCGGCCAGGGTCATGGTGAGCACGGTGGTGGTGAGGTCCGGCACCCCGAGGGTGCGGACGATCCCGGTGCGCAGCCCCATCGCCAGCGCGAGCACCGCGACGAGTACGTACTGCGCCGCCCCGGCCGTGCCCCAGGCGAACACGCCCACGGCGGCGGCCCCGTGCAGCACCACCTCCAGGACCAGCGCCACCCGCAGCCGCCGCCCCCGGCCGGAGGCCGACCTCGGCCCGGCCACCCGCCCCGCCAGCCCCGCCCCGAGCAGGAAGGCTGCCAGCGCCACCGTCGAGCCGAGCACGGAGAACCCGGGGGCGCCGGCCAGCGCGAAGCCGACGACCACCACGTTGCCGGTCATGTTCGCCGCGAAGACGTGGCCGAGGCCGAGGTAGCTCACGGCGTCGATCAGGCCGCTGACCACGGTGAGGGCGAACAGGGACAGCACCAGCGGGTGACTGTCAGGCAGCTGCGGGCGGGGGACGGGCTCCGGCCGGCCGGCGGTGCCGACTGCGGACGCGGCCATGGCTGGCCCCTCTCGACGGCGACGGGGTGTCAGGAGAAGCATGGACCGGCCGGCACCTCCGCCCCGGCCAGGCCGGGAGCCCGCGCGCCGCGGCCCGGGGCTGACCTCTACTCGGCCGCCAGGCCGAACTTGGCACGGTGCGAGGCGGGCACCAGCTCGACGTACTCGGGGTGCTTGCCGATCCAGCCGCGGACGAACGGGCAGTACGGCAGCACGGCCAGCCCCTGCTCGCGCGCCGTGTCCAGTGCGGCGCGGGCCAGCTTGCCCGCCAGGCCCCGGCCTTCGAACTTCGGGTCGATCTCGGTGTGGATGAAGGCGATCTCCTCACCCGAGCGGTGGTACTCGGCGAAGCCGGCCAACTCGCCGTCCTCGCGGATCTCGAAGCGGGACTTGTCGGCGTTGTCGACGACCGGCTGGTCCATGGTTCCTCCTCCTCGGCGTCGGCCCGATCGAGCCGACGCCGGAGACTATAGTTAAATTCTAAACATTTGTCGCCCTCGACTCGCCGGGCGAATCGCGCGGTGAACCGGTGGCGGGACCGGAAGGATGGGGCCCATGGCGGCTTCTGAGAGCGTTTTCGAACTCGGTACGGACGGCCCCACCACCATCGTGGCCGCGGTCGACGGCTCACGGACCTCGCTGCGGGCCGCCGCCTACGCGAGCGGACTGGCCCGGCGTCAGGGGAGCCGGCTGCTCGCGGTCTACGTGGAGAGCGTCGGCGCGCTGGCCGCCGCCAGCGCGGCGGGCGCCCTGGCCGCGCGCGAGAGCGCCGAGGCGACGGCCGCGGACCTGCGCCACCTGGTCGAGCTGGCCCGGCAGCGCGGTGTGGAGCTCACCCTGACCACCCGCACCGGCGACCCGTACACCGAGATCACCAGGTTCGCCGAGGAGGTGCGGGCGGACGCCCTGGTGGTCGGCGCCTCCGGGAGCCTGGGGCACCGGCTGGTGGGCTCGCTCGCGGTGCGACTGGTCCGCGCGGGGCGCTGGCCGGTGACCGTCGTGCCCTGACGCTGCCGCTGCCGGTGCCGGTGCCGGTGCCGGTGCCGCCGGACCTTCGGCGGCCCGGGGGTTCACCCCTTCGCGGCCTCCCAGGTCGGGCTGGCGGCCAGTGCCTGGAGCTGGTCGACGGACAGGGCCGGCTCGCTCCGGGTCGGGGCCTGGGGCTGGGACGTCGTGTTGTACGCCCACACCGTGACCCGCAGGTGGTCCGGGCGCAGGATGTCCACACCGTTGCGGACCAGGCCCGTCTGGCCCGCGTAGTCGCGGTCGCTGAACCGCAGGACCCGGGTGCCGTCCGGCAGGACCTGGGCGCCCTCGAAGCTCTCCGTGACGTCGGACCAGGTACTGACCCCGGGCTTGTAGACGCTCCAGTCCTGCACGCCGACCTCGACCAGGCTCTTGCCCCGCCCGTCGTCCACCGTGAAGTGAGCGCCCGAGTTGTCGGCGCCGCCGGAGTCCGCCACGGTCAGGTGGGCCGGGAGCAGCGGAGCCACCGTCGCCAGGATCTTCGCGGTCGACGGCCAGTTGAAGCTCTTCCGGGCGATGTCGGCCTCGGAGACCGCGGGCACGGCGGGGATCGCGGCCAGGGCCGGCAGCCAGCCCGGGTCGGTGACGATCGCCTGGAGCCGGGCGGGGGCCAGTGGCGGATCGGTGCGGGTGGGCTCGATCACCTTCTGGCCCGGCGTGTTGGTCTCCGTGATCTTGATCGACGTCCCGTCGGGGCGGTCCAGCTCGGCCGACCACCGCTTGGCCCCGAGCTCGCGGCTGGGAAGGTAGTAGTCCTGGAGCAGGACCAGCACCGACCCGTCCTGGAGCGTGGTGCGGCTGCACACGGCGTACGGCGAGTCGACCGGGTCGGGGCAGGAGCCGAGCGCCTCCGACCTCACCGGGACGGTGTTGTGGCGCAGGCTCACCCTGACCCACGCCTTCCCGTGGCCGTCGTCGACGACGTAGGAGGCGAACGTGTCCTTGGAGTCGGCCGTGGGCTCGGTGCCGTGTCCGGCGGGCTCGGCGAGGGTCCAGGAGGGCAGCAGCGACTTCAGCCTGTCCAGCAGCTGGGTGCCGCTGGCAGCTGCGGCGGGTACCGCCGGTACGACCGGTGCGCCGGTGGCGGACTTGGTGGGGCCGGCCTGCGGCGTCCCGGCGGGGGCGGCCGCCGTGGCCCGGGCGGCGCCGGCCGGGTGCCAGGCCAGGGCCACGCCCCCAGTGGCCAGCAGGACCGCCAGGGCGGCACCACCCGCGGCGGCGGCCCGGTGGCGGCGCTGACGGCGGCGTCCGCGCTGGGCCGCACCGAGGGTCATCGCCTCGGCTCCCAGGGTGGGAGCGCCGTCGGCCGCCCGGCGCAGGACCTCGGCGAAGCTGGCCTCGAGGAAGTCGTCCGTCCGGTCGTCAGTGTGCATGGCCGAGTACCGCCTTCGTGGTGGGGGCTGCCGCCGGCTTGGCGGTCCGGTCTGCCGCGGGTGCGGCATCGTGCTCGGTCAGGGTGCTGCCGAGCAGCTCGCGCATCCGGCCGAGCGCCCGGTGGCTGCGCGTGCGCACGGCGGCCTCGCTCATGTCCAGGGCGGCGGCGGTCTGCGCGACGGTGCGGTCCTCCCAGAAGCGGAGCACCAGCACGGCGCGGTCCTTCGGCGGAGCCTCGGCGAGGGCCTGCAGCAGTGCCACCCGCAGGGTCGGGTCGATGTCGCTGACCGCCATGTCGGGGAACTCGTGCGTCGTCCGCTCGGTGCTGCTGCGCCTTCGGCGGTACGTCAGGAAGGTGTTGGCCAGGACGGTCTGGGCGTAGCTGGCCGGGTTATCCAGGCCGGAGATCCTGCCCCAACGGACGTACAGGCGGCTCAGCGTCTCCTGTACGAGGTCTTCGGCCAGGTGGCTGTCGCCGCGGGTCAGCAGGTAGGCGGTCTTGAGGAGGTGCCTTCCGCGCGCCGCGACGAAGTCCGGGAAGGCCGGTGGCCCTGGTGGCGCCGGATCGGGTGTCGAAGTCTGTTGCATGGTCATAGGAACGCGGTGGGGCGGTGGCCGCGTTTCAGAACTTCGCAGAATTTGATCTTCCCGCCTTGCCAGGGCCCCGGCCCGGCGCCCTGCGCCCGGCCCGAGTGACGACCGTCACTGCGCCTCCGGTGTCACGGATCTGGTCCACCGCCGCGTCTTCCCCAGCGCGGGATGTCACTTCCAGGAACGAGGTCGAGACGGTGCGGACCAGTCGGCGTACTACCCTGTTGTTGACCAGTGCCATCACGGTAGCGCTCGCGGTAGCGCTGGCCCCCGTCGATCCGGCGCCTTCGGCCCGGCCGGTGACCGTCGGCGCGACGCCGCCCGGCGCCTCGGCGGGTGCCCCGTCGCCCGGTGGTCCGCCGAGTCCGGGGCCCTCGGCCTCACCGCCGTGGGACGGCACGGTGCGCGTGCTCGGCGACGGCTCCACCTCCGACACCGGCCCGGCACCCAGGCAGCCGGTGCCGCAGAAGCTCAAGCCCGGTGAGCAGCCGCCGCAGTTCGTGGTCTTCTCCTGGGACGGCGCGCTGGAGGGCGACGACCACCTGTTCTCGCACTTCCTCGAGGTGGCGGAGCAGAACAACGCCCAGATGACGTTCTTCCTGACCGGTCTGTACCTGCTGCCCAAGTCAAAGCGCGCCCTCTACCACCCGCCGCAGCATGCGCCGGGCAGCTCGGCCATCGACTTCCCGACCGATCAGCACATCAGGGACACCCTCGCCCAGTTGCGGAGGGCCTGGGCGGACGGCGACGAGATCGGCACCCACTTCAACGGGCACTTCTGCGCGCCCACCCCGGGCAGCGGCAAGGACTGGAGCGCCGCGGACTGGGTGGAGGAGACCCGGCAGGCCTACTCCTTCGTGGAGAACTGGAAGACCAACACGGGTGACAAGGACCTCCCGCCGCTGCCCTTCGACTACCGCAAGGAGCTGGTCGGCGGCCGGGCCCCCTGCCTGGAGGGGCAGCAGAACCTGCTCCCGGTCGAGAAGCAGCTGGGCTGGCGCTACGACGCCAGCTCCCCTGGCGACTTCCAGATCTGGCCCGCCAGGAAGGGCGGGATCTGGAACTTCCCGCTGCAGCAACTCCCCTACCCCGACCAGGACTTCCAGGTTCTGTCGATGGACTTCAACTTCCTGGCCAACCAGTCCAACGGCAACCTCTCGCACGACACGTCGAAGTTCCGCAGCTGGCAGCAGGAGGCCCGGGACGGCTACCTCAACGGCTTCCAGCGGGTCTACCACGGCAGCCGGGCGCCGCTGTTCATCGGGAACCACTTCGAGACCTGGAACGACGGGATCTACATGAAGGCCGTCGAGGAGGTGATGCGCACCGTCTGCACGAAGCCGGACGTGCGCTGCGTCTCGTTCAAGGAGCTCGCCGACTGGATGGACGTCCAGGACCCGGCCGTCCTGGCCAAGTTGCGCACCCTGGACCCGGGCCAGGAGCCGGACTGGTCCACCTTCGTCAAGGGCTGACCGGCCGTCGTACCCCCGGGGTACGACGGCCGGCGCCGGCTACCGGCCCGCCGCCGCGGGCCCGCCCGGCTGCAGGGCCTTCTCGTAGCTGCTCCAGACGTCCGCCGGGAGGGTGTTCGCCGCCGGGGACTTGGCCGGGTCGCCCTGCCCGTCCAGCGGCAGGGCCTGCACGCCGTGCGCGTCCAGGCGGAACACGGCGACCGCGGTGGTCCGCTGCCCGGTGTAGCCGACGAACCACCCGGCGGTGTTGTCGTGCGTGGTGCCGGTCTTCCCGGCGGCGGGGCGCCCGGGCAGCTGGGCGCCCTGTGCGGTGCCGTGCCGGACGGCCTCGGTCAGGGCGGTGTCCACCTGTGCTGCCACCTGCGGGCTCAGGGCCCGTACCGGGGCCGGCCGGGCAAGGCTCACGTCGGTCCCGTTGCGGGCGATCCCCAGCACCGAGTACGGGTCGGTGTGCATGCCGCCGGCGGCGAAGGCACCGTAGGCGGCGGCCATCCGCAGGGCGCTCGGCGTGGAGTTGCCGAGTGCGAACTCCGGTACCTGCGGGCCCATGCTGTCGGGCAGCAGGCCAAGTGAGGTGGCGGTCCTGCGGACCCGCTCCAGGCCGACGTCCAGGCCCAGCTGCTCCAGCGCGCTGTTGGCCGACTGCGCCACCGCCTCCTGCAGGGTGATCCTCCCGAAGGACCTGCCACCGTCGTTGGCGCCCTTGACGATCTTCCCGTTGCGGTCCCAGTACGGGCCTACCGCGGTCTGCATCGGCGCCCGGTCGTCGCCCTCGTAGACGGTGCCCGGGGAGGCGGGGGTGCGCCCGGCCGCGTCCACCCGGCGCTGGGTGCCCTGGGCGAGCGCGGCCGCGTACACGAACGGGGTGAACGCGGTACCCGCCGGGACGACGGCCGAGTTGGCGTTGTCGTAGCTCTGCTTGAGGTAGTCCGGGCCGCCGTAGACGGCGAGCACGCGGCCGTCGGTGGCCACCGAGGCCGCCCCCACCCGCAGTCGGTCGTCGGCGTTCAGACGGCCGGCGGCGTCGTGCACCGCGGTGGCCAGGGCGCTCTCCGCGGGCCGCTCGAACGTGGTGCGGATCTGGTAGCCGCCGAGGTCGAGCTGGGCGTCGGTGATGTCGGTGTGCGAGGTCACGTACTTGCGGGCCAGGTCCACCAGGTAGCCGGTCTGACCGTGCAGGCCGGCCTGCACGGGGGGCGCCTGGGGTTCGGGGAAGACGGTGTAGCCCGCCCGCTCGGCGGCGGAGAGCTTGCCGGTCTTGACCATCCGGTCCAGGATCCAGCTCCACCGGTCCACCGCCCGCCGGTGGTTCTCCGGGCTGATCGCCGGATCGAACAGACCCGCGCCCTTGAGCAGCGCGGCCAGGAAGGCGCCCTGGCTCGGGTTGAGCTGGGAGACGTCCTTGCCGTAGTACGCCTGCGCCGCCCGCTCGATGCCGTAGCCGCCGCGACCGAACCAGCTGGTGTTGAGGTAGCCCTCCAGGATCTGCTGCTTGGTCAGCTTCCGGTCGAGCTTGACCGCCATGAACATCTCGGTGAGCTTGCGGCTCATGGTCTGCTTCTGGTTCAGGTAGGCGTTCTTCACGTACTGCTGGGTGATGGTCGAGCCGCCCTGCGTCTCGCCGCCGGTCGCGATGGCGTACACCGCCCGCAGCACACCCCGCGGGTCCACCCCCTGGTCCGAGTAGAAGCTCTCGTTCTCGGCTGCCACCACCGCCCACCGGACTCCCTCGGGGACCCGGTCCAGCGGCACGTCCTCCCGGTTGACGTCGCCGGTGCGTGCCATCTCCGTGCCGTCGGCCCAGTAGTAGACGTTGTTCTGCTGGGTGGCGAACGCCTTGAGGTCGACGGGTATCCTCGTCGCGCGGTAGGCGTAGCAGGTGACACCCGCCAGTCCGGCGAGACCGACCAGCGCCGTCACCACCAGCTGCCGCCACGAGGGCACCCACCGCCGAAGGCCCGTCCGGTCCGGCCGGGGGTACCCATTGGGCCGCCGCCGGCCCGCCCGGCCCCGGCGCCCGCCCGGGTCCGGACTCCGCCTCTCTCGGTCACGAGTGCTGGCCACCATGTGCCCCCAATGTTTCAGACAGTCGTTCGTCTCCCTCCTAGACGAGATGACCGGTGACTCTCGTTTCAACCGCCACCACTGCCCAGGTCAGTGCACGAGTGGGGGTCGAGGGTGGCGTCCCTGCGGGCCGGTCGGGCGGCAGGCCGTTGATCACCAGGGCACGACGCCGTCGTCCTCGAAGAAGGAGCCGGTCGGTCCGCCGTCGGGCAGGGTGGCGAGCCGGATCGGGGTGGCCGCACCCTGTGCGGGGGTGCGAGGTCCGTGGAAGCCGGTGAAGTCGGTCGCCACCAGGCCCGGGCAGGCGGCGTTGATGAGGATGCCGGTGCCGGCGAACTGCCGGGCGTACTGCAGGGTGAGGGCGTTGAGGAAGGACTTCGACGGTGCGTAGGCCGCCATCACGGGGCCGACCTCGGTGTCCGGGTCCGCCTGTCGGGCCAGGGAGCCGACGCTGCTGGAGACGTTGACGATGCGCGGCGAGGCGGAGCGCCGCAGCAGCGGCAGCATCGCGTTGGTCACCCGGACGACGCCCATGACGTTGGTGTCCACGACGGTTCGCAGCACCTCCAGGTCGAGGCCGGTCGGATCCTGCAACCAGCCCGGGCCCATCTCGCCCGGGATGCCTGCGTTGTTGACCAGGGCGTCCAGGCGTCCGGCCAGTCGATCGACCAGTGCCGCCGCGGCGGTGACGCTGCGGTCGTCGGTCACGTCCAGTGGCACCCCGAACGCGTCCACCCCGGCGGC
Source organism: Kitasatospora sp. NPDC002227 (assembly GCF_040296285.1). Lineage (NCBI taxonomy): Bacteria > Bacillati > Actinomycetota > Actinomycetes > Kitasatosporales > Streptomycetaceae > Kitasatospora > Kitasatospora sp. NPDC002227. The sequence continues at coordinate 40,418 of NZ_JBEOWY010000036.1, read as the reverse complement.
GCGCAGCCGACCGACGGCCCTCTCGCGTCGGCTCGCATCGCGGGCCCCCACGCCGACGCGGTAGCCGAGGCGGCCCAGCCCGGCCGCGATCTCGTAGCCGATGCCCTTGTTCGCGCCGGTCACCAGCGCGGTCTTCGTTTCGCTCATGCCGATGATGCTGGCCCGTGGGCGGGTGGTGCGGCCAACACCGGTACGGTGCCCTGTCATACCCGACGGGTATCACCGCGTATGCTCCCGGCCATGGACACCCTGGAGACCCGTGAGTTGAGGTACTTCGTGGCCGTGGCCGAGGAGTTGCACTTCGGGCGCGCCGCCGAGCGTCTCGGCATGGCCCAGCCGCCGCTGTCGCGGGCGATCCAGCAGCTCGAACGGCGCCTGGGGGTAAGCCTGTTGGAGCGCAACCGCCGCGGCGCCCGCCTGACCGGCGCCGGCGAGGTACTGCTGCAGGAGGGCCGGGCGGCTCTCGACGCGGCCGCCGCCGCCGTCCGCCGCACGCGGCGCGCCGGGGGCGCCGACCGTCCCGGCGGCCCGCGCGACCGGCTGGTGCTCGCCGTGAAGGCGGCCGCGTCCCACGAGCTGCTGCGGAGGCTTCTCGCCGCCTGGGCGCTCGAGCCGGGCTGCTGCGAGATCGAGGTGCTGCCGTGCGGCATGTCGGAGCAGGAGGAGCTGCTGCGCGACGGGCGCGCCGATGTCGCGCTCATGCACACGCCGTGGAACTCCCTCGCCGGGTTCGACAGCGAGCCGCTGGTGACCGAGGGCCAGGTCGCCCTCCTGCCGGCCGGGCACCCGCTCGCCGCCCGCCGGAGCCTGTCCCTGGCCGAGATCGGGGACGTCCCCGGTCTGCCGCTCGCCCGCTGGCCGACCCACGGCACCTACCCGCCCGGCCCGGGCCCCGAGATCCACAACCAGACGCAACTGGCCCAGCTGATCGCCCTCGGCCGCACGGTGGCCGTCGCCCCCGACTCCGCCCGCTCCTGGCTGTGGGCCGAGCACGCGGCCGTCCCGCTGACCGACGCGCCGGCCGTCGTGACCCACATCGCCTGGCCCCCGCACAGCCGTTCCCTCCCCCTGGCCGCCCTGGTCCGTACGGCCACCCGGCTCTGACGAAGCTTCCGTACCGGGCTCCGCCGGCTGCACCGACCCCTTTTCATCATCTTGACGATAGCCCTCGGCAGTCATTATCGTCATTACGACGAAAAGAGGTGCCTTCCCATGGCCGACATCACCGCACGCCTCGGCTTCCGCCACCTGCGCGCAGTCCCCACCTCCCACATCCGCCACCTGAACCGGGGCGAGGTCGCCCACGAGGGCACCGGCCTGGCCTTCTGGTTCCGCCCGCTCACCGCCGCCCTCTCCGAGGTGCCGGTGGACGACCGCGAACTCGCGATGCTCTTCCACTCCCGCACCTCGGACTTCCAGGACGTGACCGTCCAGGCCACCCTCACCTACCGGATCACCGACCCGGCCCTCGCCGCGACCCGGGTGGACTTCGGCATCGACCCGGACACCGGCGCCTGGCGCGCCGCCCCGCTCGACCAGCTCGCCACCCTGCTCACCGAGACCGCCCAGCAGCACGCGCTCGGCCTGCTCGCCCGCACCTCGCTCGCCGACGCCCTCGCCGAAGGCGTCAGCGCCGTCCGCGAGCGGATGGCCGGCGGACTCGCCGGCGAGGCGCGGATCGCCGAGACCGGGGTCGCGGTGATCGCGGTGCGGGTCGTCGCCCTGCGCCCCGAGCCGGAGGTCGAGCGGGCGCTGCGCACGCCCGCCCGTGAACTCGTCCAGCAGGAGGCCGACCGGGCCACCTTCGAGCGGCGCGCCGTCGCCGTCGAGCACGAGCGCGGCATCGCCGAGAACGAGCTCACCAACCGCATCGAACTCGCCCGCCGAGAAGAGCAGTTGCTCGCCCAGCAGGGAGCCAACGCCCGTCTCCGGGCGGAGGAGGAGGCCGCCGCCGACCGTGTCCGGACCGAGGCCGAGGCCACCGCCGACCGGGTGCGCGCCGCCGCCGAGGCCGAGCGCCGCACCCTGCTCGCCACCGCCGAGGCGGACGCCGCCCACGCCCTGGGCGAGGCCCGCGCCGCCGCCGAGGCCGCCTGGCTCGCCGCCCACCAGCAGGCCGATCCCGCCGTGCTCCGGGCACTGGCCCTGATGCGGCTCGCCGAGCACCTGCCCCGGATCGACAGCATCACCCTCACCCCGGACCTGCTCAGCGGCCTGCTCGCCAAGCTCGGCGCCCCGGCCGCCGGGGCCGACCGGTGACCCTCGCACCGAGGGCGGTCCTGGTCCACCGCCGCACCGAGTACGAGGAGTTGATCGCCCATCACGGCACCGCGGCGCAGGCCGCGTTCTTCCTCTCCACCCGAGGCCGCTCGGCCGACGAGGTCGAACAGCGCCACCACCGCCAGACCGAGGCCCTCGCCCAGGCGGCAGCGGCCGTCCCGCTGGACTGGCGGCGCACCCGGGTCGAACGCTCCGACCTCGCCCGGTTCCTCTTCGAACCGGAGGACGTGGTGGTCGTGGTCGGCCAGGACGGCCTGGTCGCCAACGCCGCCAAGTACCTCGACGGCCAGCCGGTGATCGGCGTGGACACCGACCCGGGCCGGGGCCCGGGCGTCCTGGTCCGGCACCGCGCCGACGCGCTCGCAGCCCTGCTGCCGGCCGCCGTCGCACGCGGCGTGGACCGGCGGATCGAGGAACGCACCATGGTCGAGGCCGTCGCGGACGACACCCAACGCCTGCTGGCCCTCAACGAGGTGTACGTCGGCCAGCCCGGCCACCAGACCGCCCGCTACCGCCTCACGGCGGACAGCGGGGCCCCGGAACCGCAGGCCTCCTCGGGCGTCCTGATCAGCACCGGTACGGGCGCCACCGGCTGGGGCCGATCCGCCTGGCTGGAGCGCGGCGGCCCGATCACCCTGCCGGCACCGGGCGCCCCGGCCCTGGCCTGGTTCGTCCGCGAGGCCTGGCCCTCCCCCACCACCGGCACTACCCGGGTCCACGGCCTGCTCGACGGCACCGGATCCCTGCAACTCACCGTCGAGTCCGACCACCTGGTCGCCTTCGGCGACGGCATCGAGACGGACGCCCTGACCCTGACCTGGGGCCAGAGCATCCGGATCGGCGTCGCCACCACCCGCCTCCGCCTGTTGGCGTGAACCGCACCGTCCGTACGCGGGAGTCCGACCCCGGGCAGCTCAGCGGGTGCGGCAGGTCATGCGGGCGGCAGGTCCCGGAGGGACTGGGCGGGCCGGCCCGCCGCCTGTGCCGCGTCGGGTGCCGCTTCCGGGCCGGGGGCCACGGCTCCGGGTGCACGCAGCTGCGTCAGCTCCGCTTCCAGCTCGGCGACCCGGGCCTCGAGTCGCTGCACGTCCCGGGCCGCCTCCTTGTACCCCTCCTGGTGGCGCCTGGCGAGATGGGTGAGGGTGTCCACCCGGTCCGCGAAGGCGTCGCGTTCGGCTGCGATCGAGTGCACGACCTGGCCGGCGATGACTGCGGCGATCCAGTCGACCCATTGGTTGATGCGCTCGGTGCCCGGGTCGCCGATCAGCGAGACATCCTGCAGGCCGTTGAGCATGGCCGGGCGGATGGTGTCGGCGATGCGCTGCTGCGGGCCGGGCTGCTCGGTCACAGCTGCTCCTCGATGACGATTCGGACGGCTTCGCCGCCGCTCCGGTGCGGACGGTCGGGGAACCGATCTTCCCACGCGCCGGCTGTCCGACCGACCCGGGCGAGCCCGGCCGGCGCATCAGCCGAGCCAGTGCTCCAACGCCCAGCGCCAGCAGGCGGTGTCGGCGAACCGGCCGGGGCCGGACCCGAAGCGGGCGGGATCGCGCCCGGTGGCCTCGGCGAAGCGCCGCAGGCGGTGCTTGACGGTGTTCGGGTGCACGTGGAGGGCCTGGGCGGTCGACGCGAGCCGGCCACCGTGGTCGAGGTGCACGGCGGCGGTCTCGGCGAGCAGGCGGTGGGTGGCGTTCCCCGGGTCCAGCGCCGCCAGCAGCTCGACGGCCAGCAGCTCGCCCATCCCGGGCACGGCGTCCACGGCGACCACCACGGCCAGCTCGGCGAGCCCGGCCCGGCCGGTGCGGCCGCGCCGCCGCCCGGCGTCCAGCGCGGCCCGGCAGAGCCGGTAGGCGGCGGGCAGGCGGCCGGCGGGGACGGCCGGAGCGGTCACCAGCAGCGCGTCCGCGGCCAGGTCGCCCGCCAGCCAGCCGCGCGGCGCCACCACGCACAGGTGGCCCTCCACCAGCCCCGACACGCCACCGCGCGGGGTCAGTTCGGCGGCGGCCCGGCGCACCTGCACCGGATCGCCCGACTCGGCGACAGCACAGTGGTACACGCCGTCCGCGGCGAGCCCGGCCGCCGCCAGCTGCTCGACCGCACCGTGCACCAGCACGGCGCGCAGGGCCAGCAGCCGCGCGGACCGGCTGCCGGCCAGACCGGCGGCCGCCTCCCGGTAGGCGGCCACCAGTCGGTTCTGCAACTCGCCGACACAGGCGTCGAGTTCGATCAGTGACCCGAACAGCGCAGCTGACGGTACGTCGGTGAAGTTCAGCCGGGTCGCGATGAGCCGCAGTGCGGCGGTCCGCCCGGCCAGGAAGCCGTCGAGCAACGCGTCCAGCGAAACCCCTTGCGCCGCCCGGTCGGTGGCCAGCCGGGCCACCAACTCGGCATGCTCCCTCGATAGTCCGGAGCCGTCGACGAACGCGGCGGACACCACCCCGAGCAGCGCGGCGATGTGGCGCCGGACCTCTCGCTCGGGCAGCGCGGCCACCGGCTCCGAGGCCGTCCGGGCGGCGACGACGACCTCCGCCAACACCTCGGGGTCGGCGCGCATCCCCTCGACCACCCGTCGTAGCGCCGACCGGCCGGCCCCGTCGCCCAATCGTCCTGTCACCCCTCCGCCCCGCTACCCTTTCGCCCCGCTACCCTTTCGGCTGCACCGCCGGCCCTACCGGGACAGCGCGGTCAGCGCGTCCCCGGCCAGCTGGGCGGCCCGCTCGCGCTGCGGGAACACTCCCACCGGTACCCGGGCCAGCTCCTTCCCACTCGCGTAGTCCACCACCGAGACCTGGCCCGCCTGGCTGAGCGAGACGAAGCAGTAGCGGTTGGCCGGCCCGGCGCTCACCGCCCAGTACGGCAGACTGCCGACCGGGTAGTCGACGCGGCCCACCGTGGTGAGACTGGTCGTGTCGACCAGCGCGGTGTAGTCGTCGATGGTGCCGACGTCGCACAGCCGGCTCTGGTCGCCGGAGAGTGCCAGGCCGTGGTGCGCGGAGTTCTTCGGATAGTTGTCGGGCTTCAGGGCGTGGCCGGCGGGACTGAACGGCATCGGTACGGTGTCGGTGATCTTCGAGCTGTTCAGGTCGTACTTGATGAAGCCGTTGTAGTAGGACTGCTGGGCGTAGAAGGTGGTGCCGTCGGCGGCCAGCACATTGGGCCGGATCCCGTGCGGGAACAACCAGGTCTGCACCACGTTCAGGGTCCGGGCGTCCACCTTGGTCAGCTGGAAGCCGCCCTTCATCCACTCCAGGGCCTGCGGGAACATGATCACGCCGATGCTGGAGTTGTAGATGTACTTGCCGTCCGGCGTGAAGTCGTTCTGGTGCGGATACGTGCCGGTCGGGAAGCTGCCGACCACCGCGCCGGTGGCCGTGTCGAACACCTGGGCCTCGTTGGCGGTGGTGGCGGACACCACCCAGCGGGTGCCGTCCGGGGACAGTGCGGCGTGGTCGGCGTGGAAGCCGGCCAACCGGGTGTGCCAGAGCTCCTGATGGGATATCAGGTCGAAGGCGGCGGTGTCGTCCAGGTTGCCGCGCGACACGTACAGGGTCCGGCCGTCAGGGGACAGTGCGACGTCGTCCACGAACCGGTCGCCGCCCTCCTGTTGCTTGACGGCCGCGTAGCCGGCCTGCTGGATCAGATCCATGTCGGCGAGCCGCTGCTGCAGGTCGGGTATCACGTCGAGGGTGCCGAGCACGGCGAAGGTCTGGGCGTCCAGGAAGGAAACGGTGCCGGACTGGCTGTTGCCGACCAGCACGACGCCACGCAGGCCGGCCGTGTCGGCGTGCGCGGTGGCGGTCACCACCAGGGCACCGGCCAGGGTCGCCAGCGCGACCGAGCCGTTCAGCAGACGTGCTCCCATCCAGCGTGCAGGCATGGTGCGCTCCCCTCGTTCGGTCCAGGTCGCGTCAAGTCTGGGCTGGCGGGCGGCCACTGGCCATGTCCGCGACCGCCAACGCCCGGGCCCGGCACTGGCGTTCAGGGACAATGCGCGGGCTTGCGCATTCCGACGCCGGTCCCCGGTCGTTCACCTCCTGGCCTCGATCACGCGCAGCCGTGTTCCAGCTCCGTACCGGTAGCCGCACAAGGAGTGGACGGGCGTGACCGTTTCTGTGAGTCTTCCGCTGAACGCGGCGGGGGCCGCAGGCCAGGGATCTCGGGGAGTCTTCGGATGCGTATTCAGCGGGTTTTGGTGGCGGGTGTCGTAGCGGTCATCACAGGACTCGGGCTGACCGCCTGTCAGGACGACGGCCACCCGGCGGGCGGTGGCGACACCGCCGCCGCTCCGAGCGGTGCGGCACCCGTCGGCACCGCCTCGACTCCGCCGGCGGGGAGAACCGCGGCTTCCGGGACCTCCGCCGCGACCGGTGCACCCGACGGCCAGGGCGGGGCCGGGACCTGCTCGGACTCCGGCGTGCTCATCGACGACTCCGCCGGCCATGCCACACCCCCGGAGCCGGGCTTGGCCTCGGTCGTCGTGTCGATCGACAACACCGGTGACACCTGCACCCTGTTCGGCTTCGCCGAGGTCGACCTCACCACGAGCATGGGCCATGCCCCCGTCCAGCACGGCTCCGACCAGCCGACCGCCGTCACCCTCGCCAAGGGCGGGCGCGCCACCTTCACCATCTGGTACCACCCCGCCCCGGCCGACCGGCCGGGCACCAAGGCGCACCTGTTGCACGTCACCCCGCCCGGGGGCACCCAACGGCAGACGATGCTGTGGCCGGGCACCGACCTGGCCGACGAGCCGGACAGCCTCGCCACCACTCCCCTGCTCGAGGAGCCGATCGGGCACTAGGGTCTGTCGGCGATCTCGGCGCACGGCCGCCTGGGGCGCTCCCCGCATTGGCTGACACGCGCCTCGCCCTGCCTCCTCCGGACGCGGCGAGGTGCCCACGCCGCCGATCACTTGACTCGGCGGCGTGGGCTCGGCCGCTCGGCCGTCACCCCGGTCAGCGCTCCGGCAGGGTCGCGAGCAGGGCGGCGGCCTCGGTGGCCAGGTCAGGGTCGACGCCTCGCTCGGGGTCCTGGCCGGCCTCGACGCAGGCCTGGAGGTCCGCCAGGGCGTCGGCGCCGCGCCCCAGGGCGATCAGCACCTGCGCGCGGCGCAGCCTGGCATCCTCGTCGCCGGTCTCCTCCACCACCTCGTCCAGCAGCTCCAGGGCTTCCGCCAGGTGCCCCGAGTCGTGCCGGGCCACCGCGAGGTTGAAGGCGATGCCGGGGTCGGCCGAGTGCGTGCGGGCCTGCTCCAAGTCCGCCAGCGCCTTGGCCAGTTCACCCTGCTGGTGAGCCAGACCGCCGCGTAGCGCCCACGCCTCCGCGTTCGCCGGATCACTCTCCAGAGCAGCCGACAGTGCCAGCCCGGCCGCCTCGAAATCCTCCTCCTCCGCGGACAACTGCCCCTTGAGACAGAGCAGCTGACTGTTCTCGGGCTCGATCCGAAGGCCGGTCTCGACATCCCGCCACGCTCCGGCCTGGTCGCCCAAGTCCCATAGCAGCGAGGCCCGGTTGAGGTAGGCGTCGGTGAACTTCGGCTCCAGCTCCAGCACGTAGCCGTAGTCCGCCACCGCGCCGGCCAGGTCACCCAGGGCGGCCCGGACGTCGGCCCGGTTGTAGTACGCCTCCGGGAACGGCGGGGACAGCCTGATGGCCTGCTCGAAGTCGGCGAGCGCCAGGTCGAGTTGGTCCGCCTTGCGGCGGATCGCGCCGCGGTCGAACCAGTACTCGGCGTAGTTGGGGTCCAGCTCGATCACGGACCCGTAGTCGGCCAGCGCCTCCTCGTACCGGCCGAGCGAGTTGTACACCTGGGCCCGGTTGTAGCGCAGCACCGACCTGTGCAGTCCCTGCTCGCCCGGGTCCAGGGTCTCGTCCAGCAGCGCCATCGACTCGTCCAGCAGCTTGAGTGCCTCCAGCGGGCGCTTGTCGTGCACCTCGATCAGCGCGAGCCCGTTGCGGTTGAAGGCGGTCTGCATGGCGCGCTCCTTGGGTGCGCTGTGCAGCCGGGCGAAGGCGATGGCCTGGTTGATCCAGCCGCGGGCCAGCACGTGGTCGCGGTGGTCCTCGTCCAGGTGGCGGGTGTAGAGCATGGCGGTGGCGTACGCGGCCTGCATGTGGAAGGCCGGGTTGTCGCTGGCGGCCCGGGCCTCGGCGTAGATCGGGAGCGCCCGCTCGGGGACGCCAAGCGCGGCGTAGGAGGTGGTCGTCTTGGTGCTGAAGACCCACCAGGCGTCCGGGTCGTCGGCGAAGGCCGTCAGCGCGCGGCCGCGGAGGCCGTAGTCCACCACCGCGTGGTAGAAGCCCAGGTCCATGCAGTGGTTCAGCGCGTGGGCAAGTGCCTTGCGGCCGGCGCCAGAGGGGTCGCTGCCGTGCTCCGCGTGCCAGGCGATCGCGCCCAGCGCGAGCGAGGGCTCGCCGCGCAGCTCCAGCACCTGGCGCCGGGTGTCGTGCAGCAGGGCGCGCTCCTCCGGCGGGAGCGACCGGTAGGCGGCCAGCACGCGCGGGTCGTCCGAGGTACCGTCCTCCTCTACGAACAGGCGTCCGATTGCGGGGGGCAGCGGCGCCGGCTCGCCTCCGTGGTCCAGGCGGCGGCAGTGCACCTCGAGGGCCTCGGACAGCGGGACGGCGACGGGCGTGTCCGGCTCGCCCACCTGCGCGGTGCCGGTGGTCACCACGAGGGTGAGCACCGCCGGGTCCATCCGGCGCAGCAGGACGGCGATCAGCTCACGGTCGGTCGGGTCGCCGTGGTGCAGGTCGTGGACCACCAGCGTGCGCGGGCCGTCGCCGAGCGCCTTGAGGTAGTCGGTCAGGAACTCCGTCAGGCCGTGGGCGATCCGCAGGGTGCGCAGCCGCGAGTAGAACCGGGTCCGCTCGGCGGGGACGGCCAGCGAGGTGAGGGTCTCCCGGCTGGCGGGGACGATCGCGCGCAGCTCGGGCGAGACGGACAGGAGCTCCACGTCGTGCCGGGCCACCGAGTCGGGGCAGCGCACCAGCGCGTCCGGCACGATCTCCAGCAGCAGGTGCCCGGCGGCCGTGTACGGGCCGCGCAGCCGGCGGTGGGCGCTGACCTCGGCCAGCACCGCCGGCACCTCGAGGGCCGCGGAAGCCGTGCGGCGCCCGGCCGGATCGGCGCTGCGGAGCCAGAGGTGCTGCGGGGTGCTGGCAGTGCTGGTGCCGGTCACGGTGCTGCCTTTCATCCGACGCTTACGGGCTTGGGGCCGGCTGCGCGGGCACGCCGGCGGTCTCGGTGGGCCAGCCAGCCGACGGCGGTCAGCTGGGCGACGTTGAGGACGAGGAGGACGGTGGAGTCGATCAGCCCGGCGGTCGAGCCGTGGCCGTTGTAGCGCCCCAGGACGCCGACCACGAAGGTCAGGCCGACCGGCAGGACGACGACGAGGAAGGTGACGGCGGTGAGCCCGTAGCCGCCGGCCATGAGCCAGGCGTACCAGCGCGCCACCCTGCGGTCGGTCGGGTGCCAGAGCTCCGGGTCTTCCAGGGGCCGCCGGGTCCAGCGGCGGAAGGCGTTGCGCAGCGTGCCGCGGGCGGCCGTGTGCAGGTCCACGCAGCCGAGCAGGGTGGTGGACAGCACGTAGAGGTCGGTCCGCAGGTGCAGGAAGAACTGCCAGCCCAGCCGCAGTACCGTCCCGTAGGCCAGTGCCAGGCAGACCCGACCGGTCAACGGGAAGGCACCGCTCGGCGTCCGGGTGGCGTCGGCCGCCAGGGTGAGCAGGGCGATCACCAGGACATCGGCCAACATGCCCGCCAGGATCGGCAGGTAGCGCTTGCGTCGGGGGACGGCGACCAGGCCGTCCATCGAGGTTTCCAGGACGACGTACATCATCCGATGGCTGATGCCCAGCCGCGAACGCAGGCCCAGCCGCCGGCCGGCCAGCGTGTGGAAGCCTTCGTGGATCAGCAGCAGGGGGAACTGGCCGAAGAACAGGGTGAGTTCGATGACGGTGAAGTAGCCGGTGAAGAACAGGTGGTGGTTGCTGGGAGCGAGTTCCGGGACTCGGATCATCTCGACCACGCAGGCCCCGACGACGGCCGCGTAGCAGAGCCAGGCCGGGAGACCGAACAGGGCTCGGCCCAGCCGCTGCCACCGGACCGGTGCCGGGGCTGCGGGCGGCTCCACGGCCTCGCCCGGCGCGGCGAGGAAGCCCAACTCCTCCAGCGTGGCCAGGAAGTCGGTGATGTCGACGCTCTCGCCGAACTCCTCGCCGTAGCGGTCGGCAGCCTGCCGGGGTGTCAGCCCGTCGGCGAGGAAGCGGACCAGTGCCGCACCGTCGGCGGGGAGCACGACGTACTCGTCGATGTCGGCCCGGCCGACCACCACGTCCTCCCCGTCCGGGAGGAACACCAGCGGGTGGAGCACCCGGGGACGGTCCAGGTCGGTTTCGGGCAGGCTGCTGCCGGCGGTGGGTTGCACGTACGCTCCTCAGCGGGTGGAGCCGTCGGGATTCGGTCCGGGAACGGTGGACGGGCCGCCCTGCGCGGATGGCCCGTCCACCGTCCGGTGAACCGGTGCGCCCCAGCCCGGGACATGGTCCCGGGCTCGGGCCACCGGGACGGTGCCGATCAGACGCCGGTGGGCCGTTGCCGGGGCCGCCGCAGGTGGTGCGCAGCGGTGGCGTGGCGTCGGGTGTTCCTCACCGGGGCCGACGGATCGGACGTACGGGTGCGTTCGCTCAGAAGTCGCAGACGCAGGTGGAGCCGTAGAGCGGCTGTGCGGCGCTGGTGAGACGGACCGAGCCGGGCTTGCGCACGACGATCTTCTTCATGGTTCTCTCCCTGTCGGATCTAGGTGGAGTGGACGTGCAGAGGCGTCAGGTCAGGCGCCGACACAGGCTCAACTACCGGTGCTGACAACGCCGTTGGACTCACTGAGTAGCTGACGCCATCTCAGCTGCAGTCAGCTTGCTGATGATTGGCGATCGTGTCAACGGATGTGACATGAGAGGCCGGGCCGGAGAAACGGCAGCAACCGGCCCCCTCGCGACGGTTTCGAGCCCGGAAGCCGCCTCCGAGGCCGGTGTCGGAACTGTGACCGTTTCCGCCGGCTGAGGTCGCGGACAGGTGAAGACCTTGTGGCGGCCGGGCCGTGCGAGAACGGACTGCCCTGCCGCAGCCGCCGCTGTTCGTCACCCGTCCGGCGGTGCGGCCCGCGCGCCGCGCGCCCGTCCCACCGCTCGGCGGATGTAATGGTGCCGACGAGGAGGACCTCCCGTGCCCGCAATCGCCCGAGTGCGCTTGGCCGTGATCGCCGCGGCCTCAATGGCCGTGATCGCCACCGGCTGCGCCGGCAGCACCGGCACGGCCAAGGGCGGCGGCATCGTACGCGCGACGTGGGCCGACCCGCAGAACCCGCTGGAGCCGGCGAACACCAACGAGGTCAACGGCACCGCCGCCCTCAACATGATCTTCACCGGCCTGGTGTCGTACGACCCGAAGACCGCCCTGGCCCGCAATGCGATGGCCGAGTCGATCACCTCCCCGGACCAGCAGAACTGGACCGTCAGGCTCAGACCGGGCTGGACGTTCAGCGACGGCAGCCCCGTGACGGCCGGCTCGTACGTGGACGCCTGGAACTACGGAGCGCTCGCCACCAACAGACAGGTCAACGCCGGCTTCTACTCCTACATCCAGGGCTACGGCGACGTCGCCCCCACCTCCGGTGCGCCCACAGCCCAGCGGATGTCCGGCCTCAAGGTCGTCGACGACACCACCTTCACCGTCGCGCTGACCCAGAAGTTCTCCACCTGGCCGCAGACCCTCGGCTACGTCGCCTACTACCCCCTGCCCAGAGCCTTCTTCACCAACCACGCCGCCTACCTGGACAGGCCGATCGGCAACGGCCCGTACATCATCGACAGCTGGCAACGCACCAAGCAGATGCGGCTTCGGCCCAACCCCGGCTACCACGGCACCGACAAGCCCAGGAACGGCGGCGTGGACCTGATGGTCTACACCGACCCCGTCGCCGCCTACGCCGACCTGCAGGCCGCCAACCTCGACGTCGACAACAACCTGCCGACCAGCGCGCTGAAGACCGTCACGAGCGACCTCGGCGGCCGCTACATCAACCAGCCCGCCGGCATCATCGACACCCTCAACTTCCCCCTCTACCGCCCGGAGTGGAACACCGACGCGGCCAGGCTGGTCCGCCAGGGCATCTCGATGGCCATCGACCGGCCCACCATCACCAAGGCCATTTTCAACAACACCCGAACCCCCGCCACCGACTTCACCTCCCCTGTCCTCGGCGCCGCCGGCGGCTACCAGGCCGGCCTGTGCGGCGAGGTCTGCCTCCTCGACGCGGACAAGGCCCGCTCGCTCATCCAGCAGGGCGGTGGCATCCCCGGCGGCCGGCTGACCATCAGCTACAACGCCGACCAGCCCAACAAACTCTGGGTCGACGCCATCTGCAACAGCATCAACAACACCCTGGGCTCGACCGATGCCTGCATCGGCCGCCCGGTCGGCACCTTCGCCGAGTTCCTGGACGAGGCCTTCAGCCGGCGGACCACCGGGGGGTTCATCGCCTTCTGGCAGATGGACTACCCGCTCATCCAGGATTTCCTCCAGCCCCTGTACACCGTCGGGGGCTCCGCGAACCTCTCCCACTACAGCAACGCGAACTTCGACACCCAGGTCGACAAGGCCAATGCCGACCCCGACGCGGACAGGGCCGTCGCCGACTTCCAGAACGCCGAGAAGCTCCTCGTACCCGACCTGCCGGCCATCCCCCTGTGGTACCGCAACGGCACCGCCGGCTTCTCCGCCAAGGTCTCCGGCGTCACGCTCAACGCCTTCGGCGTCCCCGTCTACACCGACATCACAGCCAACCGGTAGGACGCCGAACCGCCGCCCGGAAGCGGGCCCGAACCGACCTGGAATGCCGGAGCAAGCTCGGCCAGGATCCGAGCCGCCGCCCTGACGCATCCGCTCGCGGCCGTACGCGGACAGGCACCGGGCGTGCGACTGCTTCGTGGCGGAGTCGAGCACCGACTCCCCCGAACGACGGCACGGCCGTACGGCCGCTTCACCGGGACACGTCCACACTCCAGGGTCACCTCACGGGGTGGCTGCTTCGCCCGCCGGCCTGCCCTGGATGTCCGTGCCCGCACAGCGGTCCTCATGACTCATCCCCCCGGCGGCCGCGACCTCCGCCAGCCGGGACTCGGCACTGTCGACGATCTCCAGATCCGCCTTCGTGTGTGCCACGGCGGCATCGATCAGCAGGGCCACCATCGGATCCGCCGCGTGCTCGCGCCGCAGCCGGGTGAGCCCGCCCAACTCGGCCAGGTAGGTCTGCCGCTGCGCCTCGACCAACCTGGCCAGGGCCTGCGGTCCGAGCCGAGCCGCACCGAAGAGCTTGAGGAAGAGCTCGTCGCGGAAGCCCGAGGTGCGCACCCACGGGCTGGTCGCCCAGCCCAGCAGCTCCTCGCGCCCGGAGGGGGCGAGCGTGTAGTGCGTCTTGTCGGGACGGTCCGACTGCGCCACCTGCGAACGAGTGACGTATCCGTCCCGGACCAGACGCTCGAGGATCTGGTACAGGTGCCCGATGTTCAGGCCGCCCCACTGCGGACCGACGGCCTCCTCGAACCGCCCCTTGAGCTCGTAACCGTGGCTGGGCCCGTCCGCGAGCAAGGCCAACACCGCGTGGTGCAACGGCATTTACACACCTCCTAGCTTGTGACAATGTACCCGTACATTGTCACAATGTAGAGGGGGAACCGAAGATGGTGGTGAGTCTGCGCGGGGTGACGCGCGGCTATCCCGGGCTGAGTGCCCTTGACGCCGTGGACCTGGAGATCGCGGACGGCACCGCCGTCGCGCTCACCGGCGCCTCCGGCGCGGGCAAGTCCACCGTGCTGCACCTGCTCGGCGGCATGGACCGGCCGACCACCGGCACCGTGGAGATCGACGGCAAGGCACTGACCTCACGGCAGCTGGACGAGCACCGGCGCCGCGTCGGCTTCGTCTTCCAACGCTTCCACCTGCTGCCGGCGCTCACCGTGCTGGACAACGTGCTCGCCCCGTTACTGCCACGGCGGGTCGACTTCGACCGCCTGGAGCGGGCCACCGAGCTGCTGACCGCGGTCGGCCTCGCGGGGCGCACCTCCGCCCTGCCGGCCGAGCTGTCCGGCGGCCAGCAGCAGCGGGTGGCCATCGCCCGCGCGCTGATCGGCCGGCCCCGGCTGCTGCTGGCCGACGAGCCCACCGGCAACCTCGACAGCGTCATCGGCCGCGAGATCGTCGACCTGCTGCTCTCGCTGCGCGAGCGCTACGGCACGACCCTGGTCGTCGCCACCCACGACCCCGAGGTCGCGGCGGGCTGCGACCGGATCGTCCGCCTGCAGGACGGCAGGATCACCTCGGACACCGAGCTCTCCCCGTCGGACGACGTGCTGGACCGGCTGGGAGGGCTGCGCCCGTGATCGCGATGATCCTGGCCCAACTGCTGCGCCGACGCGGCCGCGCCCTCGCCCTGGCCGCCGGAATCCTGGTCGCGGCGACCAGCTTCACGCTGCTCACCTCGGCGGTCACCACCAGCCGCGCGGAGACCGTGGGCACGGTCCAGGCCAACGTCCGCTCCGCCTATGACCTGCTGATCCGGCCGCCCGGCGCCACGACGGCGCTGGAGCAGCAGCACGGGCAGGTCGAGTCCAATTTCCTGTCCGGCATCTTCGGCGGGATATCGATGGCGCAGTACCAGCGGATCAAGTCCCTGCCCGGAGTGGACGTCGCCGCGCCGGTCGCCAACATCGGCTACCTGCAGATCAGCAGCCACCTCACCCTGGACGTCTCCGCCTTCCTCGACAGCGGCGCCCGCAACCAGTTGCTCCGGATCCGGCCCGTGCTGAGCACCGGCCTGGGCAGCTATCCCATGGCCGACCAGTACCTCTACCTCACGCGCGACCCGATCACCACGGTGGACCCCCGGCCGCAGGGCGGCCTCACGCCCGAACTCCAGGTACAGCGCACCGGCGCGAAGGACTACACCGTCTGCTGGTACTTCAACTGGGACCACACCGGTGGGCCGGGCGGACCGTACTCCAATGCGGACCCGGCCGGGCTCCGCCCCCTCGGACCGACGGCGTTCACCCCGGACGACCGCACCTACCTCACCTGCGAATCCGGCCAGGGCAAGGCCTCCGTCTCCCTCCCGATCGCCTACCCCGTGCTGCTGTCGGCGATCGACCCGGCCGCGGAGAGCCGGCTGGTCGGCCTCGACTCGGCGGTGACCTCCGGCCGGATGCTCAAGGAGAACGACGCCCCGCGCACCACGACGGCGAAGTCCGGCGGCGGCTACAACCACCCGGAGGTCACCGTCCCGGTGCTGCTCAGCGCTCGCGCGATGAGCGCCGGGACCATCGCCGCCGACGTCCAGCGCCTGGACGCAGACCCGTCGGCCCTGCCCGACCGGCTGGACGGCCCCGCCGCGCACGCCTACGTCGAAGGCCTGCCGGGAACCACCGTCGGCAGCGTGCACACGGACCTCGCTTCGGGGTTCCAGAACCTCGACACCGCCTCCGGCTCGTCCTCCGGCACCTACTGGACCGTCGGCCCGGTCGGCTACCGCGCCACCCCGCAGGGCTTGGTCGCCCTCACCCGCCCCGCACAGTCGACCGACGTCTGGCGGAGCAACAGCGCCACCGGCGGCTGGGTCTGGATGGCCCCCGAGGAGAACACCGGCACCCAGTTCCGCTCGGTCACCCCCCGGCCGCCCTCCGACTGCCGCGGCGTCCAGGGACTCTGCGGCACGGTGGTACCCGACCGGAGCCCCTCGCCCGTGCTCGACTTCGTCGGCCGCTACGACGCCGCCGAGCTGCGGACCTTCTCCGCGCTCAGCGACGTCCCGCTGGAGACGTACCAGTCCCCCGCCGTCACCGGTGCCGACGCGGCCAGCCGCACCGCGCTCGGCGGCAGTCCGCTGCTGCCCGACCGCAATCTCGGCGGCTACATCAGCCAGCCGCCGACCCTGCTGACCACGCTCTCCTCCCTCTCCGCCTTCACCGGCAGCCGCCTCACCCCCGACGCGCAGGCAACCGCGCCGATCAGCGCCGTCCGGATCCGCGTCGCCGGGGTGACCGGCGTCGACGCGGCCTCGCAGGCCCGGGTCAACGCCGTGGCCGCGGCGATCCGCACCGCGTACCCGTCGCTGGACGTGGACGTGACGGTGGGAAGCTCGCCGGTGCCACAGACGATCGTGCTGCCCGGCGGCGTGCGGGTGGTCGAGGGCTGGACCACGAAAGGCGTCGCGCTGCGGATCCTCTCCGCGGTGGACGCGAAGAGCGCGGTGCTGTTCGTGCTGGTGCTGGTGGTCTGCGCACTGTTCCTCGGCCAGGGGGCGCTGGCGTCGGTCCGGTCCCGGCGCACCGAGATCGGCACGCTGCGCTGCGTCGGCTGGAGCGCGGGCGAGGTGTTCCGACTGGTCCTGGGCGAACTGCTGGTGATCGGCACGGCGGCGGGAGCCGCCGGAGCCCTGCTCGCCTACGCGCTCGCCACCGCCTTCGGCCTGCACACCTCGGCGGCGAAGGCGGCGCTGGTGCTCCCCACGGCCGTGCTGCTCGCGCTCCTGGCGGGACTGCCGCCGGCCTGGCGGGCCACCCGTCTCGGCCCGCTGGACGCGGTCAACCCGCCGGTCGCGGCCGTGCGCCGGGCCCGCGCGGTCCGCTCCGTCCCCGGCCTGGCCGTGCGCAACCTGCTGCGCGTGCCCGGCCGCAGCCTCCTCGGCGCGGCGGGCCTCGCACTGGGCGTGGCAGCGTTCACCGTGCTGCTGGGCGTCACCCTGGCCTTCCACGGCGAGGTGGCCGGCTCCCTGCTGGGCGACGCGGTGGTCGCCCGGGCCCGGGCGGTGGACTTCGCGAGCGTCGCGCTCTCACTCCTCCTCGGGGCGGCGGGCGCGGTCGACGTCCTGGTCCTCTCCCAGCGAGAACGTGCGGCAGATCTCGCGGTGCTGCGCGCCTGTGGCTGGAGCGGTCGCGAGCTGACGCGGCTGGCGCTGACGGAGGGCGTCTGCCTCTCCGCCTTCGGCGGAGCGCTGGGCGCCGGCGCGGGGCTCACGGTGCTGGCGAACCTGGGCTCAGGACTGCTCGCCGGGCGCGCACTCACCCTGACCGGAGCAGGCCTGCTGGCAACGGCGGCGGGCGTGGCGCTGGTGTGCTGCGCTCTGCTCCTCCCGATCCGGGCGCTGTCGCGCCTGGCTCCGGCCGGACTGCTCGCAGCGGACGGATAGGCCGAGACCTACCAGGCGCGCGGAGCTCTGCGCGGCACCGAGCGTAGGAGGCCTTGGGGAATCCTGCCGGTATGGGACCATACGCGCCATGTCCAGCACCTCTCCACCGGACCGGGATTCCGACGCCCAGGCCGACCCGCGCCGCCGCCTCCTGCTCGAACTGGGCGCGGCCCTCCTGAGTGGCGGTCTGCCCGTCCACGACGTGGAGGAGGAGCTGCGCGGGCTCGGGCGGGCGCTGGGCGCACCCGACGTACGGGTAGCCGCCTTCACCACCGGGCTGTTCGTCGGGCTGAGCCCGGACGACGCGACCGTCCTCGAACCCGTCGGCCCGGCCCTGCGGTTCGAACAGACCGCCGACGTCCTCGACCTCGTCCGACGGCTGCGCGCGGGCGCCCTCGACGGACACCGGGCACTGCGCGAGCTCGACACGATCCGCCGGGCGCCGGCTCGCTGGCCCGCCTGGGTCGCGGATCTCGGGATGCTTCCGGTCGGGGTGGGGCTCTGCCTCTTCCTGCAACCGGTGGCCGCCAACGTCCTGGCCGCCGCGCTCGGCTCGCTGATCGTGGTGGGCCTGACGACGGCGGCCCGGCGGCGGCCGCTGCTGCGACCGCTGCTGCCGGTGGCCGCCGGCTTCCTGGTCTCCGCTCTCGTACTCGGGGCTGCCCGGGCGTCGCTGCTGGACGGCCCGTTGCGTACGATCGTCGCCACCCTGGCAATCCTGCTGCCGGGCGCACTGCTGGTGACCGGGCTGTCTGAGATCGCCGCCGGTGCGGCCAGCGCGGGGACGGCCAGGCTGGTGTCCGGCTCGGTGCAGCTGGCGCTCTTTCTCGCCGGCGTGGTGAGTGCGGCCGCCGCCATCGGGGTCCCCGCCTCCGCACTGGCCAACACGCGCTTGGCAGAACCGAGTTGGTGGGTGATCTGCCTGGGGCTGGCGCTCGCCGCAGCTGGGCTCGTGATCAACGTCAACGCCCCGCCGCCAGCCATCCCGTGGATCGTCGCGGTGATCGCCGTGACGGCTGCCGTCCAGGTACCGGTGACCTCCACCAGCGGCGCGGCGCTCGGCGGCCTGGCCGGCGCGGTCACCGCCGCCGCTGCGGCCACCGTCGCGCACTGGCTGCCGCGCGGCCCGTCGTGGCAGGTGCTCTACCTCCCCGCGTTCTGGGTCGCGGTGCCCGGATCCTTCGGCCTGCTCAACACCGCGCAGATCGAAGTGGGCAACGGAGCACAAGCCGTCCTCGCTGCGGTGTCAGCCCTGTTCGGGGTCAGCGTCGGCACCCTCATCGGCTCGGTGATCAGCCGGATTCCCCGGCCCACGGCCGCCCTGCTGGCGCGGCGTCCCTGACCCGCCCACCTCGCCGCCCTGGCACGGCGTCAACGCAGGTCGGTGATCTCCGTCGCGAAGACGGTGCCCAGCGGCTCGGGACCGATGTACTGCTGGCAGTTGCACTGGCGAGGCTCGAAGCTCAGCGGCTTGCGCTCGGCGTCCCAAGCCGTCGGCGCCTCGACCACCTCGTGGCATCTGCCCTGCTTGTCGTGCTTGGCGAGATGATGCGTGCAACCGCAGACCGGCTCCGGCGGGCGGTTCGCCGCGTCCAGCGCGAGCTGGCGGCGTTCAGCGGCCTGATGCAGCTCCAGCTTCCGCTCGTGCCGCGTCCTCAGGGCACGCCTGAGGTTGTCACTGACCCATCCCCCGCCGACCATCACGGCAGGAATGACCGCCCAGAGCCAGCCACCCACGTCGTCCCCCTGTCCGATGAGCTTCACAGCATACGACCAGCAGCCGTACGGCACCCAACCGGACCCCGGGAGCCCGAGCCGGAGACCTTGTCCGCGGGAGGATCAGCCGCAGTTGTCGCAGACTCCCGTGACTGGCAACTGGACGAAGCAGCGGGAACACACGGGAGCAGGCCGCTCGGCTGCGCTGGCGGCGCGCCGACGGGCGATGGCGGACTGGAGGCGAGGCGCCAGTGCAGCGGTGCCGCCGTCAGCCGGCAATGACGAACAGAACCTCCGATAACACGCGAGGCGGGCCTCAGCAGCATGGTTCTCTCGGGCGAGGTCGTCCGCGGCAGGCGGCAGACCGGACACTTGGAGGACCTCGTCGTAGCCGTCCCCGACCATGCCGTCGTCGACACGGACCACCAGAGCCGTCAGCTGCGGGTCGCCCCGCAGATGTGCCTCCCGCACGACACTGCCCAGCACCTGGCCGATCCAGAAGAACGGGGGAACCCTCGTGAACACACCGGAGCGCTCCTGCAAGACCTGGCCGAGTGCACCGTAGGTGATGACCGCGTGGTAGGTCCGGGCAACCTCGACCAGTGCCGGGTACACCTCCCGGGTCCACGCACCCGAAGCCGTGGAGTGGTCCACCTCCACCATCGTGCCGCCCACCACCCGCCAGTAGCTGTACGGCTTCTTCACGTGCCCCCGATCCTTGCCCTGCATCCGCGCACCGGTTGACTGATGGGCCAGTATTCCAGCACGACGCCGATCCGGGTGCCGTTCGACGGGTCACACCGAGAGCGGGCGGCGAACAGACAGACGGTCGGCTGCACGGGCGACTTGCTCACCGGTCCGCCCGGAGCAAGCCGCTCGAGCCCGCGCTGAGGCCGGTCACGCCAGTCCGCACCGGATCCAGCGAACGCTGAACCGGATCGACTCCGGCGGGCGCGGTGCGCGCGGTAACCTCAGCTGGTTTTGAACTGGCCGCCTCTGATCACTCTGGCCCCGGAGGGCTTCTCCCATGGACCCCAGCGCCCACGACCAGCCCGTTCCCACCGCCCGCCGGCGGGTCGCTGTTCTCGGTTCTGTCGTCGCTGTTGCGGCTGTCCTCGCAGGGGTGATTGTCGTCGCTCTGCAGTCGGGCGCCGGCGAGGGCAGCGCGGCTGTTCCGGTCACCGCGGCGGTTGTCGACTGTTCGAACACAAGGCTCTATCAAAGTCCTGGCTCCCGGGGTCTTCTGACAGCACGGGTGGCCGTGGTCGACCTCACGAACAACGGCAGTACGGTGCAGACCGTAGAGGTGTTGGCCAACGGCACAGCGCTGGTAACCGGCAACGGCACTGGCAGCCGCCCGTCCTCGTGGACACTCCAGCCAGGTGAGATGCAGGCGTTCAGCTTCCCCATAAATCCGGAGAAGTTCGGCAACGGCGAGGGGCAATGTTGGTCGTTCCCGTTCGCGGTCAAGGCCGTGTCAGGCCAGACCGGTGGCGCACCTGCTCCGTTGATCTCCGCAGCTGAAACCCCAGCCACGGCAGCGCAAGCATCAGCCTCCGCGCCGGCCGAAGCCTCAGCCGCTTCGGAGTCCGCAGCGGCTGAAGTCGCCGCCTCGGCCAGCGCGGAAGCAGCCGGCCTCCAGCAGCGAGCGCTGTCCCGCTCCTACGCCGTCGGCGCATACAGTGTGAGCCTCAGTCGGGCCAACCCCATGAACACCACGACAATCGACCTGGTCGCCGATGTCACGTCCCACGACTCGGACACCGGCCTCGCCAAGCAATTCGGTCTCGCCATCACGCTGTTGAACGCGGATGGCTCGGTCAACGCCAGCGGGACTCTGTGCGGCGAGCTCCTGGGCGGCACCTCCCAACGGCTCGAGTTCGCGCCACAGCAGGGAACCATGGCATGGGCCTCGATCCGGGTTTCCCTCGCTCCGGCCTGCTGACACCTGGACCTGCCGGTCAGGTGAAGCCCCGTCGCACCTGGCCGGCGGGACCTGGTACGTGAACACCTCCCCGCCGGGCGAAAGGTCGCAGCCGGGCTCCTGATCAACTCCGCCCCCCTAGCCACCGCACATGACGAGATCCGCCTCCCGCCCCTCACGATGATTCACGGCAGCGACGCCGTCACTCAATGTGCCTCAAGTTCGTACAGAAACCGGACCGCCGCGCCGACCGGGCGCTCTTCGGCATGGGGACCACTCGGCGGCGACCGGCCCACCGGGCGCCGGTCAGCGGGCGAGCACGTGACCGTCGTCGGGGCGGTGGTCACGGGAGCGGCGCAGGTCGGTGGTGACGTAAGTGCGTTGCAGCCAGCGGTCCGCTCCGTCGTAGCGGGGCTGGAAGGCGGTGCGGCCGTGGACGGTGACGCGGTTGTCGATGATGACCAGGTCACCGGGGCTCAGGCGCAGGGTGCGGGCGGTGGCCTCGCAGGCGCGGCCGAACTCGGCCAGCGCCGCGGTGGCCCGAGTGGTGAGCGGGGTGGTGACGAGTTGGGCCATGCGGATGTCGGGATCCTCGGCCGCCCCCGACAGCACCGGGCGGGGCTCGACGGCGGGTTCGCTCGTGGTGGTGCCCGGGCCGAAGGAGGGTGGTGGTGTGGTGATGAACTCCGCTGCGAACAGGGCCTGGCGGCCGGCCGGGGTGAGGAGCGGCAGTGCTTGGCGGATGCCGGCGACGCGCATGCCGGCGGTCCGGTCGTGGTCGGCGCGCAGGCACAGGAACACGACGTAGTCGGGCGGGTGGGGGTGGAAGCCGTTCTCGGTGTGGAAGGAGAGCGGCACCGATCCGGCGTTGCCGTGGAAGGTCTCCTGCCCGGGCACGGGCACGACGTCCTGCACGAGGGCGCCGGATTTCTCGGCCAGGTAGGCGAGGGGCTCGCCGAGCCCGCAGGCCACCATGGTGAGCAGCGCTGCCGGGACGCTGGGCCGGCGCTGGACCGAGCCGAGTACGGTCGGTGTCGCCGGCAGGGCCGCCTGGTCGACGGGCAGGCCGCCGATCACCAGGGTGCCGTGCGGGCCGGAGTGCCTGCGGAACCGGCTCACCTCACGGCGCAGCGGTAGCGGGAGGTCCTCCCAGGCGTCCCGGGCGCGTGCCACCCACTCGGGGCTGTCGACCTGGTCGTGTCCGCCGGTGCACAGGGTGCGGGCCAGCCGCTCGCACGCTCCGGCGTCGGCCGGATCCAGTTCCCAGTCGGCTGCGACGGGGCTTCGGGGCGTGCCGTGCGTCATCTCGGGCATCGGGTTCTCCTGCCGGGGGTGCGGAGGGCGGTCGCGCGGACTCAGGAGTGGCGCAGGCCGGCCACGGCGTCGGCGATGTAGTGGTCCCCGAATCGGATCAGGGAGGCGTACTGGGCTGCGCGGCGATGGCGCATGAGCCGTAGTTCGGCGACAGCGTTGTCGGGGCCTTCCGGCCGCTGCGCGATGGAACGACGCAGATGCACCATCGAGTACGCGAGAGTGACGTGCCGTTCGCCGTCCACGATGTCGGCCTCCAGTAGAGCGCCCCGCGCCTCGGCCAACTCTGGGGCGTGGGCCACCAGTTGCTCGTAGGAGTCGGGAATCACCAGGAGCAGGTCCTTCATCGCCGCCCGGAACAGCCTGTACCCGCGATGCTGACGCCCGCTCAACGGGATCTCCACGGAGGGAGGCGCCATGGTCCGGCGTATCGCCGTCATGTAGTAGTCCGCCGGGATCGTACTCGCGTGGTTCATGGCCGCCGGGAACCCCCGCACGTACACCGTTGCGTCCGCAAGCCGCAGCAGTGCCGCATCGCCGTCGCCGTTCCGCAGATGGCGGGTGGCGTCGGCCACGGCGACGGCGGCGCAGACGTTGAACAGGACGTGGACCTGGTGCCCGATGAGCCACCGAGCGCTCCACAAGCTCTCCGACGACGTCCCCGCACCGGGCTCGGGGGCGGCGACCGGCAAGACGGAATCGGCGTCGGGGTCGGCGTCGGGCGCCGCTCCGGTGAGGTCGAGCACCGACTGCCTCATCCCGGCCACCTCCATCGCCAGGTCGGCACCGGACAGCGGAGCATCGCACAGATCTTCCAGAGCGTGGTGGATGACCATGACACCGTGCAGAGCGGCCTGCTGGTCCGACAGCTCCACCTCGCGGACCCGGAAGTACGACTGGCTGACCGACTCCGCCGGCACGTCCTCACCGGCCAGCGCCGGAGCCAGAGCCGACAGCGCGGCCACCAACTCACCGGCCACCGCGGCGGCCTGGCGCAGCGCTGCGCTCCGCTCGACAGGTCCGGCATGGGTCCCCACCCCGGCCAGCACGCGCGCGGTCCGTCTCGCCTCGGCCGTGACCCGCGTGCCCAGCACCGGTACGGGCCGCCCCCCTCGGGGCTCACGGAAGACAGCGACAGCAGGGTGACCGGCGACCGGCGATAAGTTCACGGTTGGAATATGTCGCCAGGAACACGTCATGCGAAACCCTGATCCGCACGACGATTCCCGTACGGTGCACCGGAGTTGCCCGGCGACCAGCGGCGGCGGCCCCGGCCCGCCCTGCGGGCTCCGGCCGGCCCGGGCCGTCAGCGCCGCCGACCTCGACCGGGCCGCTTGCGCCGGAGAGGCTGTCGAGTCCGACCCTCGGCCCGCCGAACACCCTGTCGTCCTGTTCGCCCGCCGAACCGCCGAACTCAGGCCGCTACGAGGGCGAGCCCCGGCGAGGTCACCGTCGACGTCACTCCGACGGGTGGCGCTGAAGTCCGCACAGGAGCAGTTCGATCAGCCGCCGGGGGTCGTACTGCGGGTCTCCGCCTCCGATGCACAGGTTGCCGATGCCGCGCATGAGTTCGTAGGGCTGGGTGCCCGCCCTGATCTCACCGGCATCGACCGCGGCCTCGAGCAGCCGCGCGCAGACCGGCAGCAGGCGGTCGAGGAAGTGACCGTGCAGTGCGGCGAAGCCGCTGCTGTCCGACTGCATCGCATCGGCCAGCCCGTGTTTGGTGACCAGGAAGTCAACGAACAGGTCGATCCACCGGCGCAGCGCGGCGAAACCGGGCAGGGCGGGTCGGGAGGCCGGCTCGGGCTCGGGCTCGGAATCGGGGTGCCTGGTGACGGCGTCCCGGAGACGGTGGGACGGCCGGGGCCCGGCTTCGTGGTCGGGGCCGGGTGCGGCCGGGAGCCAGGTTGACTGCCCGTCACGTCGACCGCGGCGCCGCAGAGGAGCAGCACCGCGGCCAGCACGGTCAGGGCGACGGAGACGCCCAGCGCCCGGGACGCCGTGGAATGCGGGTCGACGTCCGGCATCAGTCCACGTACTCCTGAGCGACCTGGACGTACTCGAAGCCCTTGACCTCGGTGGCGATCTGCGTCTGGCCGGTCCTGGACGAGGCGATCAGGCTGTTCAGCAGGCCGGAGATCGCCCCGCTCAGTGCCGACTCGGTGTCCGAGCCGTCGGCGATGAACAGCGCCTTGGTCGCGACCTGTTCCAGCACGTCGCGCTTGGCTCCGCCGAAGCCGTAGGCGATCACGTGCGGGCGGCGGGGCCAGTCCCTGTCCACCAGCGTGCGGAAGGAGTTCCGCCAGTGCGCGTCGGTCGGAGCCCCGTCGGTCAGGAAGAACACCGTGGGTCGCAGCACACCGAGGTTCTGCGCCCGCAGATTGTCGACGTCCTGTTCGATGCACCGCCGCACCTGGTCGAATGCCTTGCCGTACTCCGTACGCCCGCCGCAGATCACCTCGGGCATGGTCGGCACCTGCTCCATGTCCGACATCGGGATCACCACGTGCACGTCGGTGGAGAAGGCGACCACGCAGACCCGGGCGAACTCCGACACCCGGGGGTTCATCGCCAGGTTGTAGTGCAGCCGGGAGAGGGTCGCGTTGAGCACCGCCTCGTGCGGCTTCATCGACGAGGACGCGTCGATCACCACGTAGGTGGGCAGACAGACTGACATGAGGCACCTCTGGGTTAGTGGTTGACGGCGAGGATGACGAGCAGGACCACGATCGACACGATGACGAGCGCGAGGGTCAGGCCGTCGCGCGGGCTGGACGCGGGCTTCTGCCGGGGCGGGGTGGGCGCCGGCACGGACTCCTTCCGGACGGCATAGATCTCGGCACGGCGCTGCACGGTCGTGACCGCCACCGGCGGGGCCGGGGGCAGCGCGCTGCGGGTCGGCCGTAGCGCCCTGAGGTAGGGCCCGCCGTTCAGGGCCTGGTGCAGCTGGGCGGCCGAGGGCCGCCGCTCGCGGTCGGTGGCGAGCAGCATGTCCAGCAGCACCTCGGAGGCCGCGGGCTGGCCCGGCCAGGGGGATGCGGCGACGGTGTGGAAGGCGTCCGCGTCCCGTCGGCCCGTCAGGCATTTGGCGACCAGCAGGGCGAGCCGGTACCGGTCGGTGTAGCGGTCCGCGTCGGTGCCCTGCGGGGTGAGCGGGTCGGCCCAGTTCGGCTGGTGGATGTCGGGCATCCTCTCCGGTCGGCAGCCGTCCACGTCGATGAGGTAGACGGACCGCTGCTCCGGGCTCCAGAAGGCGTTGGAGAACGACCAGTCCGAGTAGACCAGGCCCAAGCTCTCCAGGATCGCGGCCAGCTCCGTCAGCCGGCGGCAGGCGGCCAGCCGGCCGGCCGCGCCGGGGCCCGGCAGGCCGATCCGCCGGATCGACTCGTCGGACTTCGCCAGCCAGTCGACCTCCACGAAGCGTTCCTCGGCGAACGCGCCGCGCCGCAGTTCGGCGCGGTAGGCCTCGGGCGCCATCGGGATCACGCAGCCGGCGGCCGGGTCGTCGGGCCGGTGGATCCGGGCCGCGGGCCAGCACGTCCCGGCGTACAGGGCCGTCCGCTCCGGCGGCGACAGGGTATCCGGGGCCGCGATCAGGTCGTCGAGCCGGCGGGCGTCCTCCGGGTGCCGGCCGGGCCGGTAGAGCTTGGCCAGCCAGCCCGGATGGTCGGTCAGCGGCTGCACCGCGACGGACTGTCCGTTGTGCTCGGAGACCGCCTCACCGAGCGGTCCGAGAGCGTCGAGGCTCACGGACCTCGGCAACGCCCAGCCTCCCGGGTAGGCCGCCGCACTGCCGCACAGCTCCTGGTCCGTCATGCCCGGCCGCCGTTCCAGACCACGACCGCGGTCCGGTCGTCCAGGCACTGCGGCGCGTCGAAGCCGACGTCGGCGGTGAACCGGGTGGCCGGGACGGGCAAGCGCCAGGCGTTCGCGAAGTACTCGTTGACGTGGCCTGCCGGATCCGCCCACGCGTCGCCGATCCCGTCCGTGACCAGGGCGAGGGCGCCGCCGGGCGGCAGCGTGAGGTAGTGGCTCCGGGCCAGCTGCGGCGTGTCCGGCAGCCGCCCGGCGACGTCGTTCGAGAGCACCACGGCCGCCCGGTCCTTGGCATCGCCGGAGGAGCACTGCCACGGCCCGCCTCGCGGATCGAGCAGCCAGGCCGAGCTGTCGCCCAGCCAGCCGACCCAGGCCCGCGCGACTCCGTCCGCGTCCGGCTCGGCGAGCACCGCGGTGATCAGCACGGTGGCGACGTGCGAGGAGTCGACTCCGCGCCTGACCGCGTAGCCGGCGACCGACTCCGCAACCCGCCCGTACAGCTCCACGGCGTCGAGCCCGTCGAGGCCCCCGGCCTCGACCTGCGCGCGCAGCAGGGTGACGGCCTGGCTCGAGGCCGTGGTGGCACCGGCGTCGGACCAGGCCGCGCTGGACAGCCCGTCGGCCACGGCCACGATCGCGTACCGGCTGTCGCGGCTGCGCCCGATCCGGTACGAGTCCTGCCGCGGCCCGGCCGGTGGGCTGCAGCGGTGGCCGGGCCCGACGACCGAGGCCGCCCGGACGGCGAAGGCGCCGACCGCGGCCTCGTCGGCCGCGATCCCGTTCTGCACCGTGCGCTCCGGCAGCAGCCAGGGGTAGCCCTGGGCCGGGGCGCCGTTGCCGAAGCGGGGCACGCTCGGGTCGGTCGGGCGCTCTTGCAGGAGCGGCCTGGGCTTCGGCGGCCGGGCGGGAGGCGGCGGCGGACCGGGGAGGTGCTGGAAGACCGGCGCGGCCGGGCCGGGCCGGGGCTCCGGCGCGAGCCTGTCCCGTGGCCGGGAAGCCTCGGACCCGAGCACGGCCGCCATGCCGACCACCCCCACCGCTGCGAGGGCGAACACGTCGACCAGCCAGCCGTACCGCCGGTGCTCGGTGCTGACCTCGACGAAGGCCCCGGCCAGGACGGCCACCAGCAGCACCGTCCGTGCCCGCCCGATCAGGAGGACGCCCCGCCCGCTCACGACCGGTCCTCGCGATCGCGCGGGTGCGGACCGGCGGAGAAGTGCTGAGTGCCGTACTGCACCGCGAACACCTCACCTGACTGCGTGGCGGAATTGACCTGGATCACGACGCCCGGCCCCTTGTACCTCTCCGGTCCCTCCGGGACGCGCAGCGCGGCCAGCACCGCGAGGTCCCGGGCGATGGCCGGATCCCGGTCGAGCAACTGGGCCAGGGCCTCGGTCCAGTAGTCCACGACCGGGCCGTCGACCGCTCCCCTCGTGGCGGTCGACGGCCGGTCCAGTGCGGCGGACAGCTCCCTGCGGCGGCCGCCGCGAGCCCGCGCGATGACGCCGCTCATCAGCTGCCTGGCCTCCTGCCAGAGATCGGTGCCCATCGCGGAGCACAGCGCGGTGGCGGCGCTCGCGGCCAGCGCGGCGAGTTCCTCGTTCATCGGCGCGGCTCAACTCCGGTCGTTGTGGACGTACTGGTTGCCACGGCCGACGGCGAAGACCGTGCCGCGCCCGCCGGCCTGGATGAGTTGCTCCACGGCCCGTGGCCCCGGCCCCACGGAGTGCTCGTCGGCGCCGGCCTCTGGAGGCGGATCGACGCGCGGGCCGACCGGGCTGCCCGGATACCAGAGCCAGGCCCGGGCGGCGTACTCCTTGACCCGGACGTCGGCCGGGGTGAAGGCGTCGGCGTCGAGCCCCGAGTAGCCGTGACCGACCGTCTCCTCGTGGAAGTGCGGCGACAGGATCGCGGCCACGGGTGCCCCGTTCGGCGCGGCCAGGGTGGCCTGCCGCAGCGGCGCCGACTCGAGCAGCCGGGCCAGCGCCTCGAACGGCACGCCGGAGACGGTGCCCAGCGGATCGAGCCGGATCTCGCCGGCGTGCACCGCGGCCCGCACCCGCAGCCGGGTGTCCGGGCCGGCCTTCCGGTTGTGCGTGCGTATCCGCCGGCTCAGCCCCAGCAGCACCGGGACCAGCAGCCTGGGCTTGGGCAACCCGGCCGGGGCGACGAGCTGGCAGCCGTCGCCGGTGTCGACGTACGCGAAGTCCTGGGAGTCCAGCCCGGCGACGGCGATTGCTTCCAACAGCGCCGACCGCAGCACCCTGCGGATCTCCTGAAGCCGCTGCTCGCCGCGGCCGGCAGAGGCCGCGATGTCACACGCCAACAGCGCTCGGTACTCGTACCTCGGATTCACATTCCCTCCGCGATCACGACAGGGGCAGGCGGACAGAAGGCCGGCATTCCGGCTTCCCCGTTGTCCGGTGCCGTCACGATGATTGACGGGAGCGTAGAGGAGGGGTCCTCGGATGGATCGGCTACTAATACGGATTGCGCCGCTTCGGCGGGCAGAGGAGGAGAGGTGCGGCCGATGACCAGCACAACGGTTCGCCGGACTACGGCCTACTGGCCGCCGGCCGGGCTGCTGGGACGGGTCGGCGAGGCCGACCGCGCGGTCCTGCTGGGGCTCGGCCACGGCGTGGCCTACCCGGCCGGACAGATCGTCATCCACGAGGCGGACACCTCGGACTTCGCCCTGCTGCTGCTCGGCGGCATGGTGAAGGTCACCGCGCGCGCCCAGGACGGCCGCGAGGCACTGCTGGCCGTACGGATGGCGGGGGACCTGGTCGGGGAGTTCGCCGGGATCGACGGCCAGCCGCGCATCGGCACCGTGACCGCCTGCGGCAAGGTGGCGGCCCGTTACATCCTGCGGTCCGAACTCCTGGCGTGCACCGAACGGCGCCCCGCCATCGGCCTCGCGCTCAGTGCGAGCGTGGTCGCCAAGCTGCGCACGGCGACCGGCCGGATCGTCGACTTCACCGGCTGCGACGTGCTCGGGCGCCTCGCCAGGATCCTGCACCACCTGGCCGTCACCTACGGCCGCCCCGGCCGCAACAGAGCTGAACTCCCTCTCTCGCAGCCGGAGATGGCGACTCTGGTCGGCGCGGCGGAGTCCTCCGTCCACAAGGCCCTGCGGGCCCTGCGGGAGTCGGGCGCGGTCAAGACCGGCTACCGCAGGATCACCATCCTCGACCTTGACCACCTGGCCCGGATCGCCGCCGAGGCCGCACCACCGCAGGACGCCGCCGCCGGGCTCGCCCGTCCGCCGGCGGGTCCCGCCAAACACGTATAAGTGCCGGGTTCGTACGACGGGACCGCTGCCACCATGGCCGGGCTCAGGACCTGAGCGCGCTGAGGAGGAGGGGGAAGCACATGCCAGCGAACAACAGCGCTCCGGGCGCTTCCGGCGGGATCGGGGTCGGCAACGTCTCCGGCACGGTTGTCGTGGGTGACGGAAACACCGTCAACACCCTGAGGATCACCGCCGCGTCCGGTTCGTATGTCACCGTGAACGCGGGGCCGCTGCCGACACCGGTCAAGCGACAGCCGATCTCCCAGCTCCCCCGCCCCGCCGCCGATCCGTTCATCGGACGCGAGCAGGACGTGCATGCGCTGCAAGCGGCCATCCAGACACGTCAGTTGGTGCAGGTCTGGGGCGAATCCGGAGTCGGCAAGAGCACCCTGCTGCGTCACCTCGCCCGGACGATGCCGCGCGGGCCGGAGGGCGTGGCGTACATCGAGGCCGGCGGCCGCACGGCCGACGACATCGCGCAGGCGATCTTCGACATCAGCTTCGACGCGCCGAACTACAAGCCGTCGCTGGAGGTGCTGAAGGAGCACCTCAAGACGCTGCGGCTACGGATCTACCTGGACGACACGGGACTTGACGAGCGGGGCCTGCGCCAGCTCTTCGACCTGGCCGCGCACTCCACCTTCGTCTTCACCTCGCAGCAGCGCTCCACGGTCTCCGGCGTGCACGCGCTCCAGCTCCAGGGGCTGTCCCTCCGGGCAGCGGCACAGCTGATGGAGACGCTGCTCCAGCGCACGCTGCTCGGCGACGAGACGCGGACGATGGCCGCGCTGCGCGACGCGGTGGACGGCAATCCGCTCCGCCTGCGCCGCATCGCCTCCTCGGCCGCAGCCGGCAACCGCCTGCCGAGCATCGCCGAACTCCCCGCCCTGCTGCCCGCCTTGGTGAACAGGCTCACGCCACAGGAGCGCGACCTGCTGCACCTGCTCGGCTCCCTCTCCGGCGCCGAACTGGCCCCCCGCCACCTGGGCGACCTGCTCGGCAGACCCGACACCGACACCCTCGCCGACGGCCTGGTGCAGCACGGTCTGCTACTCGCCTCGGAGACCGGCTACAGCTGCCCGCCGGACGTCGCCGAGCACGTACTGACCAGGTGGGCGACTCGGTACCCGGCCGACCGCCTCTGCCGCACCCTCACCGACTGGGCCCGGGCGAGGGACACCACCCCGGCCGAGGTCGCCGCCCACTTCCAGGCCCTGGACGTTGCCATCCTCCAGGCCGAGAACGACGGACACCCGGATCTCGGCGTAGCACTGGCCCGCGCCGCCTCCCCGAAGCTCGCCCTCTCCGGCCAGTTCGACGCCTGGGGCAGCCTCCTCGGCGCCGGTTGGACAGCAGCCAAGGCGGCCGGCGACAAGCCGGCCGAAGACTTCTTCCTGAACGAGGCCCGCACCCGCCGCCGGGCGATCGGCCGCGCCGCACTCACCACGGCCCTGGTCCTCGAAGCGGACGTGCTGTGGCATGAACTCACCGCCCTGCACGCCCATTCGGCGGCCCACCACCTCGTCAACGCGGCGACACAGCCCATCCACCCGACAGTCGCGACACACCTCCCGCCCCACCCACCGACCGTCGTACACCCGCCCACCACCCCGGCCCCCGTGCACCCGCCCGTGCACCCACCCGTGGCGAAGCACGTGGTCGACTTCTCGCACCACGCCACCCAACCGCCGCCGACCCCGGCCCCGGCCCACTCGGCGCCCCCGCACCCCGCACCCACCCACGTGGCGAGCACACCCACCACCCCGCACATTCCGCAGCGGATCGACCTCTCCCAGGCCCACACGGCCACCCAGCCGACCCACATCGCGACCTCGGCCACAACCACGACAACGCCTACGACCACCACCGTGGCCGGCACCGGTCACACGGCGGTCACCGCCACCGCTGCGGCAGGCGCCAAGGGCGGGCTGACCGCGCTCATCGTCGCCTCCACGCTCGGCCTGGTCGCCGTGGTGGGCGTGGGCGCCGTGGTCTACGCGGAGGACCGACCGAGCCCGGCACCAGCCGTCGTATCGGCCCCCACCTTCCCGCCGGACACTTTCAGTCTCCCGCCGATCCCAGCCCCCTCGACGGACCGGGTCGACGACAGCACGCCCACCCCCGCGCCCCCGCCCTCCCCCTGGCCCACCGCAGACCCCGGGTGCAGCATGACAGACGCCTGGTCGACGGCGATCAACCAGCACAACACCGACCTCGACACGCTGAACAGCGCCATCGACGCCTACAACCGTGCAATGGACGCCCACAACTCGGACCAGACGTCACCCATTCCGGACTACAGCGCGGTGAGCTCCGCCGCCGGCACCCTCATCGGCGATGTGAACTCCAGGGATTCCCTGTTGCACAGCGCCCTGTCGAAGGCCCAGGACCCCTCTGTGGTGGCAGATCTCAACACCATGCTGACTGCCAATCAGCAGGAGGGCCAGCAGTACCAGGCGGTCCAGAACCATCAGGCCGACGGTGACTACACGTCGAGCCAGACCTCCGCCCTGAACTCCGCTTACCACGACCTGGTCCTCAGATGCATCGTCTGATCATCCGTCACATCGACCGGAAAGGGCACCCATGCCCAGCGACCCCACCCCCACCGACATCCACACCGGAGATGTCTCCGGCACCTTCATCGTCGGCGACAACAACCGCGTCACCAACACGACGCACCACCCCGAGGAACCCCAACCAATACCGCGCCAGCTGAACTCAGCCGAGGACCAGGCCGCCGTCTTCGCCGTCGAACACGGCACCATGCACGTCACCTACAACACGACGGAACGCTGAGCGCAGCGCGTGTGCCCCGGCCGATCGATCGATCGGCCGGGGCACACGCTCGGACTCCACTCACTCCTCCTCGGCCAGCAACTCCAGATCCTGAGCAGTGAGCGTCGCCGTCTTCAGCAACTCCCTGATCAGATTCACGCTCAGCGTCGACCCGACCGGCTCGCCGACCTCCTCCCGCAGTAGCCCCCGCACGCCCCGCCGGTGCAACCGCTCCCGCACGTCCTCCACCGTGTTCGCGACCGACCTGAAGGTCCATGACTTGGTCGTGTACGGCGAGGCGTTGACCAGCCGGGCGGTGTCCTCCCAGGCCAGCGGCAGCGGAAAGGCGTCGTGCCCCTGCAGATACCGCCGCGCGAGCGCCGTGAGCACCAG
This sequence comes from Kitasatospora sp. NPDC002227, assembly GCF_040296285.1. Lineage (NCBI taxonomy): Bacteria > Bacillati > Actinomycetota > Actinomycetes > Kitasatosporales > Streptomycetaceae > Kitasatospora > Kitasatospora sp. NPDC002227. The sequence goes on along the minus strand of NZ_JBEOWY010000036.1, from coordinate 7,667 downwards.
CCGCTCCTGCGGCGCGAGTTCGTAGACCGTCTCGGGGTCCACCGTCTCCGCGCCGCTCGTGGAGCGGGGGTGGCGGTCGTCCTCGCCCACCAGCCGGACCTCCATCAGGTGAGAGCGCCGCTTGGACGAGTTGATCACCAGCGGGGTGTACCCGGGCTCGACGATCCGCTTGTGACCGGTGAGCATCAGCGCGCCGTCGGGCAGTTCGATCGGCAGGTTGCCGGTGTTGACGATCCACCAGTCACCGGCCGTGCCCGTGCAGGTGAAGACCCCGTGCCGGCGGCTGACCGTCGGATCGTCGACCCCGACCGGCACATGGACTCCGTCGCGGTCGCGCCCGAACAGCAGCGTGTACCGGCGCGGCGGCACCGCGTACCCGCCCTCCGGCCCCAGCACGAAGATCGTCCCCGGCGGAGCCTCCGGCACTCCGGCCGAAGGGCTACCCGGCGGCAGCATCTGGGGTGGGAATCTTCCGTCCATCTCACGTACCTCCGGCTCGGGTCGCGCCAGTGTACGAGCGCCCTGCGAGGACCGGTCCTCCAGCTGGCGCGAACATGCCGTTTGTGGACGGTACTTGCTGATAGTCTGCCCGCCGTCAGTGCGAGCGGTGGGGGACCAGCTGATGATGGACGGCACGATCGCCGAGCCGCTCGGCTCGGACGATCCACAGGAGATCGGCAGCTTCCACATCATCGGCCTGCTCGGGGTCGGGGGCATGGGCGAGGTCTACCTCGGGGCGTCCGACCGGGGCTACGCCGCCGTCAAGCGCGTCCGGCCGAGGCTGGTCCCCAGCGAGCGGTTCGAACGCGAGGTCGGCATCCTCCACCGCGTGCCGCCCGGGGTCGGGCCACGGGTGCTGGCGAGCGACGGCACCGCGGAACGCCCCTGGTTCGCCGCCGAGTACGTACCCGGGCTCACCGTGGACGAGGCCGTCCGGCTGCGCGGCCCGCTGCCCGCCGAGGCGCTCTGGCTGCTGCTGGCCGAGACGGCCGCCCAACTACGGGCCGTGCACGCCGCGGGGATCGTGCACCGCGATGTGAAGCCCGGCAACGTGATGCTGGTGCGGGACGGCGTGCAACTGATCGACTTCGGCATAGCCCGCGCCGCCGACCAGGCGAGGCTCACCCGGAGCGGCGGCAGCTACGGAACGCAGGGCTTCTCGGCACCGGAGCAGCAGGCCGGGGACGAGAACGTCGACGCGCCCGCGGACGTCTTCTCGCTCGGGGCGCTCCTGCTCTACGCCGCCTCGGGCCGCACGCCCGGCGTCATCCCGGACGCCGAACCGCTGCGCGCCGTGGACCCCGACCTCGCCGCCGTCGTCGAGTCCTGCACGTCCGCCGACCCCGGCGCCCGCCCCACCGCCCACCAGGTGGCCGAGTCGGCCCGCGCGCACCTGCCCGTGCCGGCGCCGGCCTGGCCCGCCGAGATCGCCGCACGCATCGCCGCGCGACGTGCGTTCGCCGCCACACCGGTCAGCAAGCTGGACACCGTCCCACCGCCGGAGCTGACTGCGGGGCCGACACCCGAGGCCGTGCCCACCGTCCCCTTCCTGCCCCGCCTTCGGCGCAAACACCTACTGCTGCTCTCGGCCGCCGCACTGATCGCCCTCGGTGCCGTCGCAGTCTTCATGCACAGCCCGTCCACACTCCCACCCGACGTCAGCCTGCGGTCGCCCGGCAGCACGCCCACCACCGTCCGTCCCGCAACCACGACCACGACCGCCCCATCGCCCTCCCCCACCCCGACTCCGACGACCCCGACCGTCACACCGACCGTCATACCGAGCCCGTCCCGCACGGACCCGGGCGCCGCCCCGAGCCCGACCCACCGGAGCACCACCACTGCACCGGGCCCGGTCGCCGTCACGCCCCCCGCGACACCGCCGCCTGCCGCCGGCCCCACCGCCTCGCCGATCGGCGGCATCAACGGCGGCGACGACCCGGCGCAGGTCAAGGGCTCCGAGGCCGACACCGGCTGGGTCGCCAACGACGCCACCTGCTCCGCCTGGCTGGACGCCGACGGCTCGGGCCGGCTCGCCGGCGTCCTCAACACCTCGCTGGGCCAGACCTGCGACGCCGAGCTCTTCCGCAGTGACGGCATCGCGTACACCTTCCAGGCCGGCTGGGGAGCCGCGAAGACGAACTTCATCCCGGACACCGGCACCACCATGTGGATCTGCGTCTGGAACGCGAGCGACCAGGCCGGCGAGCAGTGCTCCGCCCGTTTCGCCATGAACGGCACCACCCCGGTCAGAAGATGAGGCCCGGCCGAACCCGGGTTCAGTTCATCAAGGGGCTGCGTGGACGCCCGCGCAACCGGCCCAAGCGGCTCTTCGCGAACCGGGGCCACGACTTCGACAAGTACCGCCGCCTGCTGTGGAAGCACGGCATCAAGCCGCTCATCGCCCGACGCGGTGTCGCACATGGCTCCGGCCTCGCGTCGCCTTCGAACGTCCTCCATCACCAAGGCACCTGATCGGCATCGGACCCGACGTGGACAAGTTCCCGCGCGGATGCCCAACTGCCCTTCCTACAGCGCCCGGTGGGCTGCAATCAGGTCGCGGTACCAGGCGTACGACGCCTTCGGCGTCCGTCGCTGGGTCTCGAAGTCGACGTGGACGAGACCGAAGCGCTGATTGAATCCCTCAGCCCACTCGAAGTTGTCCAGCAGAGACCAGGTGTAGTATCCCCGGACGTCCACCCCCTCGGCCACCGCGTGGGCCACCGCGTCGAGGTGCCCGGCCAGGTAGTCGATCCGGAACCGGTCGTCCACCGTGCCGTCCGGGGCGACTTCGTCGGCCACCGAGCAGCCGTTCTCCGTGATCGTGACCGGCGGCAACGCCGCGCCGTACCGCTCCCGCAGGCCGACCAGCAGCTCGCGCAGCCCGTCCGGGACCACCGGCCAGTCGAAGGCCGTCCGCGGCGCGCCCTCGATCCGCACGTCCGAGAAGGGCAGACCGGGATCCGTCGGCGCCGAAATCCGCGTGGGGTTGTAGTAGTTGACGCCAAGCCCGTCCAACCCCGGCCCGGAGATCAGCTTCAGATCACCGTCGCGGACGACCCCGTCCAGCTCCACCCCGAACGCGCTCAGGTCCGGATAGCGCCCCAACAGCAGCGGATCCGTGAACAGCCGGTTGTGCAGCGCGTCGTACGCCTCCGCCGCCACCACGTCGGCCTCGGCCTCCGAAGCAGCCTGCACCGGCGTCAGGTTGTTCGCGATCAGCACCTCCCGCCCGTGCTCGCGCAGCACCGAGGCCGCCAACCCGTGCCCCAGCAGCTGGTGGTGGGCGGCGGGCAGCGCGTCCAGCATCAACGCCCGCCCCGGCGCGTGTATCCCCATCGCGTAGCCGTACACCATGTGGACGAAGGGCTCGTTGAGCGTGATCCAGGCCGGCACCCGGTCCCCCAGCCGCCCGAGCACAGCGGAAACGTACTCCGCGAAGCGGTAGGCCGTGTCCCGCGCCAACCAGCCCCCCTCATCCTCGAGAGCCTGCGGCAGATCCCAGTGGAACAGCGTCGGCAGCGGCGTGATCCCCGCCTCCAGCAGCGAGTCCACCAGCCGCTCGTAGAAATCCAGCCCCGCCGCGTTGACCGCACCGCTCCCACCCGGCTGCACCCGGGGCCAGGCGATCGAGAACCGGTACCCGTCGAGCCCCAACTCCCGCATCAGCGCGACGTCTTCGCCGTACCGGTGGTAGTGGTCGCACGCCACCCGCCCGGTGTGCCCGTCCTTCACCGCCCCCGGCCGCTCCACAAAAGCGTCCCACACCGAGCGCCCCCGCCCGTCCTCCTCCACCGCCCCCTCGATCTGGTACGAGGCCGTCGAAACACCCCAGCGGAACCCCGCCGGCAGCTCAACCTTCTTCGCCATGCCCAACCCCTTCGCTAACATGAGGATCACTCATGTTAGCGGCGCGCCCTGAAAACACCAGAGGCCTTCCCCGCCGGGAAGACGGGATGACATCGCGCGGAAGCCGGTGCGGGCGCCCGGCCGCGAAGAGGCCGCCGCCCCAGCCGTCGGAGTGCGGGGCACCCGCCGTGCGCGCAGACTGTCACCACCTGGGCACGGCATGGTGGGAGGCTGTCATGACGAAGCGGGCATTCCTGGTGCTGCTGGCTCTGCTGGTAGCGGGGTGCGGCAGCGGCGGCGGTGGCTCCACCGCGCCGACCTCGGCGCAGCCGAGCGGCAACGGGGTGGAGTCGCTCGGCGCGAAGGACATCGTGGCGAGGTCCGTGCAGACCCTGAAGGACGGTAGATCGGCGCACCTGACGGGGCAGACCAGCTCCGACGGCCAGACCGTGACGATGGACCTGGCGATGGACACCACCGGGAACTGTGCCGGGACGGTCAGCCAGACCGATCAGGGCACCTTCAAGCTGGTGAAGCTCGGCAAGCAGGTCTGGGTCAAGCCGGATGCGGCGTTCTGGCAGACGCACGGCGGCCCGGCGACGGCCCAGCTGGTCGGCGACAAGTACCTGAAGACCAGCTCGGACAACCCCGACTTCGCCCAGTTGGCCTCGGTGTGCGACCTGAACACGCTCGCGGACTCGATCGGCAGCGTGGACACGGTGACGACGGGCGGCCGCACCACGGTGAACGGGACCGACGCCGTCGCCCTCAACGGGACCAAGGGCGCCGACAGCGGCACCGTCTACGTGGCCGTCACCGGGAAGCCGTACCCGCTGCGGATCGAGAAGAGCGGCGGCAAGCTCGACTTCAAGGACTTCGGCACGCCGGTGCCGACGACCACTCCCTCGCCGGACCAGAGCATCGACCTGGACGAGCTCAACCGGGAGACCACGAGCCAGAGCCCCTCGGCATCCGCAGCCTGAGGCATTGAAACACCGAGTTCGGCACGACAGGCGGTTTCCAGCCACCTTGATCGTCGGCGACACGGCCCCCCGGGACACAACCGGAGGGCCTTTGTCCGGTTCTGGCCCGGCTGTGACCAGATGGGCCACCCCCGTGAAGTTGGCGTGTTCACTTCGAACTTTCGTTCCGATTTCCCCAAAAGATGCGAGTCATACCTTCAGGCCGGTATTACTTGGTCGTCCCGACCACTGATGGGGAGTCAGAATGACGATCGAAGCCGATATCGAAGCCTTCCGAGAAGGCAGTCGACGCAGCCTCAGCACCGCTGCCGCGAGAAATCTGGCGACCACCACGAAATCCGCTCCGCAGATGCGCGGAATAAGCTCGCGCTGGCTGCTGCGCCGGCTTCCGTGGGTCGAGGTCTCCGGTGGAACGTATCGCGTCAACCGTCGGCTCTCCCTTGCGGTCGGGCGCGGCCGGGTCGGGTTCGTCCAGACCGGGGCGGACGATGTGCGGATCATCCCCGAGACCCTGCGCGAGCTGCCCGCGCTGCGCGGATTCGGCGACGACGCCCTGCTCAGGGAGCTGGCCGGGCGGTTCACCGCCCGGGAGTTCCGCAGCGGAGAGGTCATCGTCGAGGAGGGAGCACCGATCGGTGAGGTCTTCATCGTCGCGCACGGCCGAATAGAGCGGATCGTCACCGGGAAATACGGCGACCAGGAGACCAGGGGTGTCCTCGCCGACGGTGACCATCTCGGTGACGAGGCCCTGCTGCAGACCGACCCGCTCTGGACGGCGACATTCAAGGCCGCCACTGCCGGGACGATCCTGGCGATTTCCTGGAATTCCTTCCAGGAATTGTTCCACCGCTCCGAGGAGCTCCGCTCGCACATCGGGGAATTCCTCGCCACCGCATCCCGGAAGGTGAATTCCAAGGGCGAGGTGGAGGTCACGGTGGCCGCCGGCCACGAGGGCGAGGCCGAGATCCCCGGCACCTTCGTCGACTACGACCTCGCGCCGCGCGAGTACGAGCTGGCCCCGACCCAGACCATCCTGCGGGTGCACTCCCGGGTCGCCGACCTCTACAACGACCCGATGGACCAGATCGAGGAGCAGCTCAAGCTGACGATCCAGGAGATCCGGGAGCGGCAGGAGTGGGAGCTGCTGAACAACCGGGACTTCGGCCTGCTGCACAACGCCGACTACGATCAGCGGATCAACACCTGGTCCGGGCCGCCGACCCCGGACGACATGGACGACCTGCTGTCGATGCGCCGGGGCACCGACCTCTTCCTCGCCCACCCCAAGGCGATCGCGGCCTTCTTCCGCGAGTGCACCAAGCGCGGCATCTACCCGGAGCACGCCGAGGTCGACGGCCACCGCGTGCCGGCCTGGCGCGGGGTGCCGATCTTCCCCTCCGGCAAGATCCCGGTCACCGGCGGGCAGATGAGCTCGATCCTGGCGATGCGCACCGGCGAGCACCGGCAGGGCGTCGTCGGGCTGCACCAGACGGGCATCCCGGACGAGTACGAGCCCGGGCTGAACGTGCGCTTCATGGGCATCGATGACCAGGCCATCATCAAGTACCTGGTGACGGCCTACGCGTCGGTGGCGATCCTGGTCCAGGACGCCGTCGGCGTCCTGGAGAACGTCCACGTCGCCGCACCCAGGTCCTGACCGATGGCAACCGCGTTCAGGCCCGGGCCGACCGGGCTCGGCACCTCGGCGGCCCGGCTGCGGCCGCCCGCGAAGGCGCCCCGTCGCACGCTGCCCGAGCTGTACTGCCCACCCCACCTGCGCGACGACCGCGCCCTGGGCGAGGAGGTCAACGAGCGCCTCGTGCGCTGGGCCGGGCAGGTGGGGATCTACGCGGGGCAGACCGAGAAGTTCCGCGCGGCCGACTTCGGGCGGCTGCTGATGCTGACCCACCCCGACACCGACGACCCGGACCGGCTGCTGGCGGCGGCCCGGTGCATGGCGGCGGAGTTCGCCGTCGACGACTACTTCTGCGACGAGGCCGCGGCCGGTGACCACCCCGAGCGGCTCGGGGCCCAGTTGATGCTCGCCCAGTCGGCCATCGATCCGGCCCAGCTGCCGGCCGCCGTCCGGCCCTCGTACGAGCGGGCGATGCGCGAACAGCCCGTCCTGAACGCGCTGCGGCGCTCGGTGCGGGAGCTGGCGCCGTACGCGAGCGGGGCGCAGGTCAACCGGCTGCGGCAGGAGATCGCCGGGCTGTTCCTCGGCATGGACGCCGAGGCCGGGTGGCGGATCGGCGGGAGTCTGCCGCCGGTCTGGGAGTACCTGGCCAACCGTCAGATGAACAGCTTCCTGCCCTGCCTGGCGCTGGTGGACGTGGTGGGCGGCTACGAGCTGCCCGCCACCGTCTACGGGCGGCCGGACGTGCGCCGGGCCACCCTGCTGGCGGCCCTCGCCTCCGTGCTGCTCAACGACGTCTATTCGATGCACAAGGAGGGCGGCGCCGACGCCGTCGAGTACAACCTGCCGACCGTGATCGCGGCGGAGGAGGGCTGCTCGCTCGACGAGGCCGTCCGGCGCTCCGCCGATCTGCACAACGAGACCGTCCGCTCCTTCGAGGCCGCCGCCGCCGAGCTCAGCCTCGCCGGTGACCCGCTGCTGACCCGCTACCTGGGCGCCTTGTGGGCCTGGCTCGGCGGCAACCGCGAGTGGCACGCCAGTAGCCCCCGATACAACCAGAGTTAGGAAAACTCCATGACCACGGTCGACACCGGCAACGACGTCCTTGCCACCCGCTACCAGAAGTCGGTGGCCGAGTACTGGAACCAGGAGGCGGACCCGGTCAACATCCGCCTCGGTGAGGTCTCGGGCACCTTCCA